>NZ_JBYOLC010000003.1:0-433969 GCF_057798995.1 Shinella sp. 20P9.1.1 | reverse complement strand
AACGCCATCGTGGCGATCATCGTCGCGAGCCTGATGATCCTTCTCGTCGGCCTGCCCATCAGCCGCTATGCCATCCGCCACGGCGTCGACATCGACCTCCTCACCCGCGGCGCGAGCTTCGGCTATATCGGCTCGACGCTAACCTCGCTGATCTACGCCAGCTTCACCTTCATCCTCTTCGCCATCGAGGCGTCGATCATGTCCGGCGCGCTGGAACTGGCGCTCGGCGTGCCGCTCTGGATCGGCTACATCATCTCGGCCGTCATGGTGATCCCGCTGGTGACGCACGGCGTGCAGCTCATCTCGCGCTTCCAACTCGTCACCCAGCCCTTCTGGATCGTGCTCAACATCCTGCCCTTCGTCTTCATCGCCTTCGCCGACTGGGAAAAGGTCGGCGCATGGCTGGCCTATTCCGGTCTGCACCATGCCTCCGGCCCGCCCGGCACCTATGCGCCGTTCAATCTCGTGGAATTCGGCGCGGCATCGGCCGTCATCTTCGCGCTGATGGCGCAGATCGGCGAGCAGGTCGATTTCCTGCGCTTCCTGCCGCCGGACGGGCAGCGCAAGCTGCACCACCGCATCGCCATCTTCCTCGCCGGCTCCGGCTGGGTCATCGTCGGCGCACCGAAGCTGATCGCCGGCTCCTTCCTCGTCGTGCTGGCGCTGTCGTCGGGCGTGCCCTCGACGCGCGCGGCCGATCCGGCACAGATGTATTACACCGCCTTCGGCTACATGTTGCCCTGGGATATGGCGGCCCTGCTGCTGATGGTCGCCTTCGTGGTTGTCTCGCAGCTCAAGATCAACGTGATGAACGCCTATGCGGGCTCGCTCGCCTGGTCGAACTTCTTCTCGCGCCTCACCCACAGCCATCCCGGCCGCGTGATCTGGCTCGTTTTCAACGTGGCGATCGCGCTGCTTTTGATGGAACTCGGTATCTACCGGCTGCTGGAGGAAACGCTCGGCGTCTTCTCCATCGTCGCCATGGCCTGGCTCTGCACGATCTCCGCCGATCTCTTCATCAACAAGCCGCTCGGCCTCTCGCCTGAAGGCATCGAATTCAAGCGCGCTCATCTCTATGACATCAACCCGGTCGGCCTTGGGGCCATGACGCTGTCTGCGGTGATCGCCCTCACGGCGCATTTCGGTGCCCTCGGTGAAATCCCGGCCTCGCTCGCCCCCTACATCGCCGCCGTCGTCGCCTTCCTCGCCTCCCCGGCCATCGCCTGGGCGACCGGCGGCAAATATTACCTCGCCCGCAAGCCCCGGAAGAGCTGGGCACTTCAGCATTCCATCACCTGCTCGATCTGCGAGCACCCGTTCGAACCAGAGGATATGGCCTGGTGCCCCGCCTATGCCGCGCCGATCTGCTCGCTATGCTGTTCGCTCGACAGCCGTTGCCACGATCTGTGCAAGCCGAAGGCGCGCTTCAACGCACAGGTAGCGGGTGTTGCGAAAAGCATCCTGCCCGAACCCGTTACATCCGCACTTTCCACGCGTCTCGGCCGCTACGGTATCGCCACCGTGCTGTCGATCACCGGCATGGGCATCATCCTTGCGATGATCGCCCATCAGGTCGGCACCCATTCACCAGAGACGGCCTCCGTGGTGGAGCGTACCATCGCGGTGGTGTTCTTCGTCTTCGCCGTGGTGGCCGGCGTCGTCTGTTGGTTCTACGTACTGGCGCATGACAGCCGTGTCGTGGCGGAAGAGGAATCCTCCCGCCAGACCACGCTGCTCCTGAAAGAAATCGCCGCCCACAAGAAGACCGACGCCGCCCTCCAGCAGGCGAAGGAAACGGCCGAGGCTGCCAACCGCGCGAAAAGCCGTTACGTCGTCGGCCTCAGCCACGAGCTGCGCACGCCGCTCAATGCCGTGCTCGGCTATGCCCAGGTGCTGGAGCGTGACGAGAGCATCCCGCCGCAGCGGCAGGGCGCCATCCGCGTCATCAAGCGCAGCGCCGATCACCTCTCCGGCCTGATCGACGGCCTGCTCGACATTTCCAAGATCGAGGCCGGCAAGCTGCAGGTCTATTCCAACGAAATCCATATCCACGACTTCCTCGACCAGATCGTGGACATGTTCCGCCCGCAGGCCCAGGCCAAGGGTCTGGCCTTCGAGTATACCCGTCCGGACAATCTGCCCGCCTATGTGCGCACCGATGAAAAGCGTCTGCGCCAGATCCTCGTCAATCTCATCTCGAACGCATTAAAATTCACCGATCAGGGTGAAATCCGGCTCGACGTCGCCTATCGCAGCCAAGTCGCCGCCTTCACCGTCACCGACAGCGGACGCGGCATTCTCGAAAAGGACCTGCCGCGCATCTTCGAACCCTTCCAGCGCGGCGATGCCGAACATGGCCGGATGACCGGTCTCGGCCTCGGCCTCACCATCACGCGACTGTTGACCCAGACGCTCGGCGGCGAAATCTCCGTCAAAAGCGAGCGCGGCAAGGGCACGGAGTTCCGCGTGCGCCTCATGTTGTCCGCCGTCGATCGCCCTATGGTTCCAAAAGACGCCGTGCGGCGCATCAAGGGCTATACCGGCCGCCGGCGTATCGTTCTTGCGGTCGACGACAATTTAGACCACCGCAATCTCATGGAAGAGGTGCTGCGCCCGCTCGATCTCACGGTGCTGACGGCAAAGGACGCTGCCGACTGCTTGCAACTGGTCGAAGGCCTGAAGCCGGACCTGTTCCTCGTGGATATTTCCATGCCCGACATGAACGGCTGGGAGTTGGTTGCGCGCCTGCGGGCGCTCGGGCAGGCCGGGCCGATCATCATGCTCTCGGCCAATATCGGCGACGGCACCGTGACTTCGTCCCAGACCGGTCACAGCGACGCGCTGTCAAAACCCTTCGACCTGCGCCAACTGACCGACAAACTTGCCCTGCATATGGGCCTAGACTGGATTTATCACGACGCGGCGAAGCGCGACGCGCCTGAGAATCTCAGCATCGTCATACCCGAAGAAAACCATGTCCAGGAACTGATCCGTCTCGGTGAGATCGGTTATGTGCGCGGCATCGAGGCAAAGCTTTCCGAGATCGCCCGCACGTCGGAACACCAACCCTTCACCGAGGCGGTGCGCGCCTATGTCCGGGCCTTCGACCTTGTCGGTTACAATGCCTTTTTGAAAACCTTGAACCGACAGGAAGGTGCGGCCCGTGACTGAGACAGCCAAACCCCGCGACATCGTGCTGATCGTCGATGATTCACCCGATGCCCTGGGCTTCCTGACCGAAGCTCTCGAACAGACCGGGTTCTCCGTGCTTATCGCCACATCCGGAGCGTCCGCGCTCAACATCGTGGATCGCATCACGCCGGACATCATTCTGCTCGATGCCGTCATGCCCGGGCTGGATGGGTTCGAGACCTGCCTGAAACTCAAGGCAAATCCAGCGGTCAGCCCCGTACCGGTCATTTTCATGACAGGGCTGACGGAGACAGAACATGTCGTACGGGCGCTGGACGTCGGCGGCGTCGACTATCTCACGAAGCCGATCAACATCGACGAACTGCGCGCCCGTATTCGTGTGCATCTGGCCAATGCTCGCTCCGCCCAGAGCGCACGCGTTGCTCTGGACGCAGCAGGACGCCATCTCCTTGCCGTTAGCGGGACGGGAAACATTCGCTGGTCGACGCCGCAGGCGAGCCGGCTCGTGAATGCTGCGATGGGAAATGACGACGGACTTGAGGCGATCACCGCCCATCTGCGCACATGGATGAGCGCGCACAACACGACGCGAGAAAACCCTTTCACAATCTGCAACGAAGGTCAGGCGAGCCTGCAACTGTCCTTCCTTGGTACGATCGGCGTGGACGAACATCTCTTCCGCCTCTCTGCCGAACAGCGCAAATCCGGCGACGAGACGCTGCGCCAGCGGTTCTCGCTCACCCATCGGGAGTCCGAGGTACTGCTCTGGATTGCCAATGGAAAGTCGAACCGCGATATTGGCGAAATCCTCGGCCTCAGCGCTCGAACTGTAACGAAGCATCTCGAACAGATCTATGTGAAGCTGGGCGTCGAGAACCGCGCCTCTGCAGCCGTAAAAGCGTCCCATGCGTTGCACCACGCCTAGCCGGGCTTCTCCAGCGGCGCCAATAGCGCCGAGCGGGTTTCCGTTTCCAACCGATTGACCAGATCGACTACGGTGAAGAAGCGGCGCGCGTGCTGTTCCAGATGAGTGCGGGGGCAATCGCGATGGCCAGGTGGCTCTTGCCAATTCCCGGTGCCGGTAGTCAATTCCCTCACTAGGGATTCGTTAACGGGCGTGTCGGCGAAGTCGAAGTCGTCGATGTCCTTGGCGAGTGGAAGCTTGGCGATGCTGAGCTGATAGCAAATGGAGCGGGCCTGCTTCTCGGCGATCTCCGATTGCAGGAGTTCACCGACGATGCGCGGCGGTTCGTGCTTCCGCTTGATTCTATTGCCCGTGACCTCGTCGCAGGCGCGGCGCATTTGCATGCTCAGCAATGTGGGTGCGGAGAATACGGATGATTATCTCCGCACATGAGCTTTATCGTGCGATATGACCTACCTCTGGCAATCAACCCAATGGTCGAAATTCGATTGGCACATTGACACTCTCGACGTCGAACCGCATGGCATCGGGACCGTAGCAGATGCGCGAAATCTTTGCGGCAATCGACGCAAATGACCAGAATGCCGCAGCCTCCGCATGCCGCGCCCGTGTCGGCGCAGCCGCAGCAATTGCGAAAACAATTTTAAGCTAGGATGGGGACCTAGCCGCGGTGAAAAGTTCCGTGTCTGCGTTGTCGTTCGACTTAGACATCGGCCACTCGAAAGCACCGTGCAGAGCGTAGGTCAGATCTTTCCGGAATGCATTTTCTGGTCGTCTGCCTCTTCGTCGGACGATGTGCTGCGAACGATAAAGTCAAAGAGGATAGGCGATTGGGTGTCGTGCGTTTGCTTCAGTTATCACATTCATTTCAATGCCGAAAATCGTATACAGGGTATCCGAGACCAGCACCTCCCTCGGCAGCCCTGTCGCCACGACGCGCCCGTTTTTAAGAGCATGAATTCGATCACAGAAGCGGGCGGCCATATTGATATCGTGGAGAATGATGATCACACTCTTTCCGCTGTCGTGGGCCAGCTGGCGTATGACTGACAGAACTTCCATCTGATGTGCGATATCAAGCGCTGCCGTCGGCTCGTCGAGAAGAAGGCAGCTTGCATCCTGGGCAACAAGCATTGCGATCCAGGCCCGCTGTCGCTCACCACCAGAAAGCGTTCCCACCAAACGTTCAGCGTACGCACCTATACCGGTCGCACGGATTGCGGCGTCCACCTTCTCGCGGTCAACACCGGAAAAGCGGCCTAACGCGCCATGCCAGGGATAGCGCCCGCATGCAACGAGTTCCCGGACTGTCATATCCGATCCGGTTCCCAGATCCTGCGGAAGATAGGCCACTGACCGCGCGAACGACCTGTCGTCATAGGCCGCGAGAGGATGCCCGGCATACGTGGATGTTCCCGCTGTCGGCCCAAGTTGGCGAGCAAGTATTTTCAGGAGGCTGGATTTTCCCGACCCGTTATGGCCGACGAGCGCCACGACCTCACCTTCTGGAAATTCGAGTGTAACGTCTGACAGAATCTCCCGCCCATCGATCGTCAGGCCAATATTGTTTACTGCAAAGGCGTGACCCAAATCTCTCTCACCTGGGCTGCCAATCGATTTCTTGATGTGATTTCGTGCATTCAGCACCGACATCTCCCCGACATTTCTCGACACCGTTTACCGTTGGTGATCCCGCGAGATCAAGTATCGAGCGCTGATCGTGCATCACGATAAATCGGCGTAGGTCACGACATTAGATTGCTAAAGCGCGGCCAAGTCTATAAGCGGAGTGCATTAGTCCAGTTATGCACAGCGGTAGATCACCCGTGACGACCAAGCAACACGAATTCGAGGCGCTCTATGCGTCGGAACGCTTTCGGCTCGAGAAGTTGGCCAGCCGCAGGATCGACCGCTCGAATGCAGCCGATGTCGTGCAGGACGTTTTCACCGTCCTTTGGGCTCGCGCGAAAGAACATGCCTCACTTACGCCAGCATATCTTTCCCGCGCCACGCAGTTTACAGCGATCAGCCATTTCCGGGCTGAGCAGAGGCGCCAAAAGCTCACCAAAGGCCTGACCGAAGAGCAATATACCCAACCCGTTATCCCGCCAGACCAGATCGTTGGCGCGCGCCAGGAACTCCGCTACCTTCAGGCTGCCATTTGCAATCTGCCGAAACGCACGCGGCAGATTTTTATGCTGAACCGCTTTCACGCCTGCACCTATGACGAGATCGCCGTTGCGCTGGACATCTCCTACAGCACGGTCGAGCGCGAGATCGCCAAAGCCCTTCTTGCCTGCCGCCAATTGCGGTAGTCAGGGATGCGACGCGAGGGTAATCGCACTCGGCGAACGATATGCTTAGAGGAAGGCCCGTTCAGCCGGGTCGGATTTCGAGTCAAGGCGATTTCATTCGATGGACGACAGGCAGATCTCTCCAGATGAGGCGCGGATCGAGCGGGAGGCAATTGCTTGGTTTACCCGCATGAACGGCAAACCTTCCCATCAGGACAATCGCCACTTTCACGACTGGCTTGCCGCCTCGCCGCTTCACAAAAAAGCATTCGAGGACATCGGAGGGTTATGGTCCGATCTTGGTGCCTCCGATCCGGAAGGAGATCCGGGGGACGGCGATCTCGCTCTTCCGCTGGAAAAAATCCGCTGGTTGCGTGAAAAACGGGCCAGAGGCAAGGCCGGGGCCGTTGTCACCGGCTGTCTCATGCTCTTGCTGGCCGGATCATGGGCCTGGCTGGAGCATCCTCACCTTTTGCAGGATGTGCAGGCCGATTTCGTCTCGCCGCGCGGTGACCGCCGCGAACTGGCTCTCAGCGATGGGTCGCATGTGCTGCTCGATGCCGATAGCGCGCTCGACGTGTCAATTTCTGCTCGTGAACGGCGTGTGAAGCTGCTGCGAGGGAACGCCTTCTTCCGCATCTCTCATACCGGCGCGACCTTCTTCGTCGAAGCAGCCGGGGGGGAAGCGAAGGTTCTGGGAACCGAATTCGATGTCTCGCTGAAGGAGCACGGACAGGTCACGGTTACGCTTGCGGAGGGCAGCCTTATGGTCGGCATGATAGGAGCCGAACAGGATGTTATCCTCAAGCCGGGAGAAAGCGTCGATTACGGGTCTGCAGGCCTCAGCCCCGTCAAACAGGCCATCATCGAAGACGAGATGGCTTGGCATGACGGCCGCTACATTTTCAGTAATGCCCGGCTCGCCGACGTTCTTGCCCAGATAGAACGTTACCGGCCCGGACGGATCGTGCTTGTGGGTTCGAGCCTCGGCGAATTCAGGGTCAGCGGCAATATTGCGCTCCACGACACCGACAAGGCGCTTGCCGCCTTGCAGTCAACCGTCGGCTTCCGCCTAAACAGTTTCGGTCGCATGACCGTGGTCGGCCCCTGACAGACACCTTCGAACCGCCAAAGAAAATTCTTGAGAAAATGTGAGGGTGCGCGCGCGCGCCGGGCGACATTCCTTATGAGAAGCCGATGCCGGACACCGGCAGGCTGTGCTGGTTTTGTTCGGAATGAGGGCGACGTATGAGGGGCAATGCATTGAGAAACAGGACCATGGTTCTGCTGGCAGCAACGATGATGGCAGGCTTTGCCGTGGTTGGCACCGGTGTAACACCGGCCGCCGCACAGGCTCTGGCGGGGCGCCAGCATAGTTTCGACATTCCCGCCAAGCCGATCCGCCAGGCGATGAACGACATCGTTCGCACCACCGGCATCAATGTCGTCTTCCCCGAAACGCCGGTCGCCTCCACAACCGGCAACAGCGTGCGTGGCACGATGAGCACGTCGCAGGCGATATCCACCCTGCTCTCCGGTTCGGGGCTTCAATTCAGCTTCACCAACGCCAACACCGTGACCATCATCAGTGACATTCCGGCAGACAGTGCCGGTGTAACAGGCGATGCAACCGTGCTGGCGCCGATCATACTGGCGGGCGACGCCGGTGGCGTTAATGGCTATGTTGCAGAAAGCAGCAAGACCGGCACCAAGACTGACACGCCGATCCTTGAAGTACCCCAAACGATCAACGTCGTGACGCGCAAGGAGATGGACGATCGCGGCGTTACCGATTTCAACTCCGCCGTCGCCTATACGCCCGGCGTGCGCATGATCGATTATCCTGGCGGCCAGGGAATGCCGGACATTTATTTGCGCGGCTTCAGGGCGATCGGCCAGTTCGCCAACTATCGCGATGGCCTGCGCAACGGCTTCAATAGCTATGACAGCGATATCGAGATGTATGCTTTCGACCGTCTCGACGTATTGAAGGGGCCGTCCTCGGTCCTTTACGGCCAGGCGACACCGGGAGGCCTCGTCAATGCGACGACCAAGCGCCCGACCGAGACGCCCTTGCGGGAAGTCGAGTTCCAGTATGGCAGTTTCAACAGAAAGCAGACAGCTCTCGATTTCGGTGGTCCCGCCAATGACGATGGCACCTTCCTCTATCGCCTGACTGGTCTTTACCGCGATAGCGGTACGCAAATCGACCACTCGCCCGACGACAGCTTCTACATCGCGCCGGCATTCACCTGGAAGCCGGACGATGCGACGAGCTTCACCCTGCTCTCCAATTACCAGAAGACGACAAAGGGCGGCGGCGAGCAGAGCCTGCCGATGGACAACACGATCTTCAACAACGGCGTGCGGATTCCGTCCAGCACTTATCTCGGCGTGCCCGGGCTCACCGAATGGAAGGTGGAAGGAGAGTCAGTTGGCAACGAGTTCAAGCATGAATTCGACAATGGCTGGACCTATCGCCAGAGTGCCCGGTTCAGCCATTCCAAGGTAGATTATACGGCCGGTTTCATCTGGGACTGGCCAACGGCGCTGGTTAATGGCCATTTCGCCAATATCGGCACGCAGAAGCGGCCGAAGACCATCAACAGCTTCCTCTTCGACAACAATGTCAGCGGCGAGATCGAGACAGGTCCTGTAACCCACACGATCACGCTCGGCGCCGATTACGGTTATTATTCCGGCAAGGAAAGCCGCGCCAACTCTTCCAACTTCATCACGATCGATGTTCTCGACCCGGTCTATGGCGGCCCTGCCCTGACTTATGATCCGCTCTGGTCGGATGAAAGGACCGTCACTTCGCAGTTCGGCATCTATGCGCAGGATCAGCTCAAGTGGGACAACTTGATTCTCTCGCTCGGCGGACGGTATGATTGGGTCAACGGTAAGATCTACGACAATCTCTCCGACAGCGTGACGAAGACAGACGATGCCGCCTTCAGCGGCCGGATCGGCCTTGGATACATGTTTGACAACGGCATCGTGCCCTATGTCAGTTACGCGACCTCCTTCCAGCCCGACTCAACGATCGATTTCTCGGGCAGCCCCTTCGAGCCGACAACGGGGCAGCAATACGAAGCCGGTGTGAAATATCAGCCAATTGGCTGGAATGCTCTATTCACCGCCTCGGTTTTCCAGATCACACAGCAGAATGTCACGACGGCCGACCCTCTGCATGTCGGTTATGCCGTGCAGCAAGGCGAGATACGCTCGCGCGGCTTCGAACTCGAAGCCAAGGCAAACCTGACCGGCGAGCTCAGTCTTACAGCCGGCTATTCCTACACGGATGCGCGTGTCACGGAGGACAATCCGAACACGAGCGGCGTCAGCGCGATCGGATCCCGCTCAGCGTCTGTTCCCTATCATACTGCATCGTTCTGGCTTGATTACGCTCTTCAGGACGACACGTTCGACGGCCTGAGACTTGGCGCGGGATTACGCTACGTCGGCAGTTCGATGGCAGTGATGGACACGACGACAGGATCGCAGGTCAAGGTTCCCGGCCATACACTTCTGGACGCTTCGATCGCCTATGACTTCGGCGCGAAAAACGTCGATCTGAATGGGTTGACGCTAGCGATCAGCGGCACAAACCTTACAGACGAAAAGTATTTCACGCCCAGCTTCTACTCGAACACCGTTGTTTACGGCAATCGGCGCGCCATCAACGCCACCCTCGCCTACAAATGGTAGACGCGTGATCCGGCGACGGACGTCACGCCAAATCATGTCCCGCCGGGCATTTCTCGGCGGGTTGATGTCTTTTGCTTTTCCATCGACAGCGGGTGCCCGTAAGCCTCCACCGCAGCAAATTGCCGCCTTGGACTGGACCAGTGCGCAAAACCTGCTGGCGCTCGGTGCAAACGTCATCACGCTGCCCGAGCGCACACGTTACGGCGAGCGCGTGGTGGAGCCGGAGGCACTGCCCCACACCCACGATCTCGGTCTTCGCTCAGAGCCAAATCTTGAGCTGCTTGACAGCCTGTTCCCGGACCTGATCGTTCTGCATCCGGAACTCGACATGCTTCGGCCGGAACTGAATGCGATCGCGCCGGCAATTCTCTTCGATCCCGATGCGAATGACGACCCACAACGCATCGACAGGCTTACCAATGCCCGCATAAAACTTGAAAGGCTAGCCGGCAAGATTGCAAGGCCTAGTGCATTTTCCTCCTACATGAATGCCTACGAAGCAGGGATATCAGAGGCTGCGGCGAGATTGCGAGATTATGATGGGAGGGCGGTCTATATCGTCACCCTACTCGACACACGCCGTGCCCTCGTCTTCGGAAAGAACAGCCTTTTTCAAAGCCTGTTCGACCAGTTTTCTATCGAAAATGCATGGGATGGCCCGACCTCTTTTTATGGACATGCGACGATCACGATCGATGCCCTTGCGCAGCAGCCCCATGCAAGATTGTTGTCAGTCGGGCGCGAAAGCAGATTGCTTTTGCAAACGGCGCTGCGATCTCCAGTCATAGCCAGCCTTCCCTATGTTCGGGAAAACCGGGCCGTTGCGATCGACGACGTGCTATTTTACGGGGGCCTGCCTTCGGCGCGACGTTTTGCGCGACTGGCATCCTTCGCGTTGACGGAAACCACTGCGCCATGAGGCCGGGCGACATACTACGCCATCCTTCGACCATTCTCGGCATAATGGCGATATCAGCTGCAGCCGTCTGCCTGAAAAACATCTATGCCGTGCTGCCTCAGGGGGCAGGCATCAGCACGATCCTGTTTCCGAACCCGTCGAGCACGGCGGAACTGCTGCTCCAATATACCGTTATGCCGCGCATCGTGATGGCCCTAATGGCCGGCGGGGCACTCGGCCTCTCCGGCTCGCTTATGCAGCGGATCCTGAAAAACCCGCTGGCAGAACCCGCAACGCTCGGCGTTTCGGCGGGTGCGTACCTGACACTTGCAATTGCCGGCGTTTTCGCACCTTCCATCCTGCTCGTTGCCCAGACATGGATCGCGATTGCCGGCGCAGCGCTTGCGCTTCTTGCCGTTCTCGGCCTCTCCTGGAGAGGCGGCCTCTCAGCGGAGACCGTGACCCTGTCCGGCCTGATCGTCAGCCTTTACTGTGGGGCAGCCAGCGCCGTGCTGACGCTGTTCAACCATGACCTGCTTCTCGGACTGTTCATCTGGGGCGCGGGATATCTCGATCAGCAGGACTGGACCGGCGTGCTTTTTCTGGCACCCCGTCTTGCGTGTCTGGCAATCGCCATAGCGCTCATTCTGCGCCCACTGACGATCCTCTCGCTTGACGACCGGAGCGCCCGCAGCCTGGGTCTCTCCACCACGACCTTCCGCATTATCGCGCTGGTTCTGGTGACCGCGCTCACCGGGCTTGTAACGGCACAGGTCGGTATCATCAGCTTCATCGGCCTCGCCGCACCGGCGATTGCGGGTGGCCTCGGTATGCGACGTACCGGTGGAGCGATTGTGTGGTCGAGCCTGATCGGTGCACTGCTTCTGCTGCTGACGGATCAGATCGTGCTCTCCTTTCCCGTCACCTATCGGCTCTTCCCGGTTGGGACAATTACAGGCCTGCTGGCCGCACCACTGCTGATTGTGATAATCCGCCGGCTGAGACCGGCGAATGTGCCGGAGCAACGGGCGCGCCAAGGGGGTGCTCGAAAGAGGCATCCTATCCTGTTGCTGGCTGCGCTGATCCTTGTCAGCCTCCCACTTTTCTGGCTTGCAGTTGCCCTCGGCCGTGGATTGGGTGGCTGGGAACTCTCCAGTGGTGACACCCTCCTCAAACTTTCGACTTGGCGATTGCCACGGGCAGTGTGCGCCTTTGCCGGAGGTGCGATGCTGGCGCTGGCCGGCGCCATTCTGCAGCGCATGACATCAAATCCGCTGGCCTCGCCGGAAATTCTGGGCGTTTCCTCCGGCGCATTGGTCGGCACAATCCTGTTCATCATGGCAGTCGCACAGCCGACACGATGGGGACAGATCAGCGCTGGGGCAGCGGGTGCTTTCATTGTGCTCGTAGTCATGCTGATCCTGTCGCGCCGACCCGCGTATGGCGGAAACCGGCTGCTCCTGCTTGGCGTCTCGTTGAGTTCGATTTCCAGCTTTATCATCGCGCTGCTGATGACGAGCCAGGATCCTCGCTTGGGGCAGGTCCTGAGCTGGCTTTCGGGGTCGACCTACGCTGTGACCCCCTCTGATGCCATCGCCGCCGCCGTCGTGCTGTTTTTCGGCTGCCTCACCATTCCGCTAATTGCCCGCTGGCTTGAACTTCTGTCACTAGGTGAACCCGCGGCATCGTCCCTCGGCATACCCCTGATTGAAAGCCGCTCGATCCTGTTTTCGATCGCGGCGGTCATGACGGCTGTGGCAACAACGCTGGTCGGGCCGCTCAGTTTTTCGGGCTTGATGGGACCACATCTCGCTCGCCTCGCCGGCTTTCGGCGCCCCTCGATCCATCTTTTTTCCTCGGCTCTGACGGGTGGGCTTGTTCTCCTTATTGCCGACTGGGCCGGCAGAAACATGATCTTTCCATATCAAATCCCGGCAGGTCTGCTGGCAACACTCATCGGCGGGCCTTTCCTCCTCTTCTTGATCGGACGAAGGGCATGAGGAGAAATGGCAGTTTCCGGGCGATGCACGTGCTCTCCTCGACACGAATCGCACCGAAAATGCAGCGCCTCCGTCTCACGGGCAACGACCTGCATCATTTCGATACCGACGCCAACCTCCATGCCCGCGCATACATTCCGGCGCGATGGGATGCGGATAGCCTGGAAACGTTTCGGGCCTTCATCGCGGCCGAAAGTCGCGAGGGAAGCGAGCTCGTCGCAACCCGCTATTATACGATCCGTCGGATAGACGCGGACGCAGGTTGGCTGGACATCGACTTTGCGCTTCATGACACCGAGGGACCAGGCTGCCGTTTCGCCTGTACGGCAAAGGCGGGCGATATCTGCGGTCTCTCTGGCCCGTGCGGATTGGGCATAAAAAGGGCAAACCGATATCTGTTGGTCGGGGATGAAACGGCACTTCCCGCAATCGCCCGGATCACGGAGAATCTGGGAGACACTCCCGCAGTGCACACTTTTATTTTCGCAGAGCCGGAATACTTTCGATCCAGCGTGACAAACCCTGTGAGCCCAAAAAATGCTTGGATACCGGGTGAAGAACGACAGTCGTTCTTTTCGCGCCTCGACGAACTCCGAAGTGCGCACTATTCACCTGACGATCCGCACTTTATCTGGATTGCCGGGGAACGGACGCTCGTTCGCGCCCTTAACCCGCTCCTCTCCTTAACACGCAAGAACCGCCTATTGTGCGTCCCATATTGGGGGAAAAATGATGGATGATCTGAACCTGGTTCAAATGCACGATATGGGCTGACTACAGAATATCTGCAGGGCAGTGCAACTCGGTGATGCTAAGCCACGAATGGCCCCTCACCGCTCACCAAACCGGTCGAGCACGTTTCGCGTAACGGTGTGAACTTGCATGTCACCACGCGCGAGACCCGCCACCCACTCACAGGTCGCAACGGTAAAAATCTCGCCGCGCTCCTTCGCCCAGTGCACAATCATGCCGTTTCCGCGGGCGCTGGCATCCAGAGTTTCGGGAGTTACCGCGCCATAGAGGGATTGCGCTTTAAAGGCGGCATCCGACGCCTCGATATACTGCGTCTCGCCCCAAATCCGATTGTCGGTTTCGATGTTGGTCGCAAGGCCCATCGCGAGGATGGTGATATCGAGGGAGCCGCCATCAGTCCCCGTGGGAAACGGCAACCCGTCGTCCATGCGGTAGTCCAGCCCGTCCACCTCATAGCCGAAAACACGCGAGGCGGCGCCCAACTGGTCCCCGTAGCCCAGTCCGGCTCCGGCAAAGGCCCAATGTCCGGATCGATACACGGTAAAGCCACCCGACCCGAGGCCGACACATCGCCCGAGTCCCGTGTAGATCCCACGCAACGCATTAACCCCAAAGGTCAGCGCGCCGGGCCGATCGACGGGTGCGACCTCCCAGGCCCCGGTGACCAGATGAGCCTGCCCGGTTCCTGAAAGAGGATCATTTTCGGCCAGATATTTGTAGCAAATCTGTCGGCGGCCCTCGTCTTCCAGCCGCGTCTGCCACAGGAAATTGCCCGCAAAGCGCGCGACCTTGCCTCCACCAGCGACGAAGGCGTCGACGGCATCGCGCATCGCTGCGCTCCAGTATTCGTCATGCCCCACAAAGATCACGCAGCTGTGGCCGTCTAAAAGGCCCGGGTCAGCGTCGAGGTCATGCAGAGTGGCGAAGTCGAGATCATAACCGGCGCTCTCGGCCCAGCGAGCAAAGAGGCGTTCATAGCTCGCCCAGCCGGCCGAGGCATATTTCTTGGAATAGCCGTAGGCATAGGCCCATTCCATGTAGGGATAGCGCACCATGCCGTCGGGGCGTTGCGGCCCTTCTGGCAGCGCTCGCGGGGCGCCGGCGGGCAGCTTGCAGAATCCACGCGTCCAAGGGCGCTGCGTCGATAGAACCGGGGAAAAGGCGTTGCCCTCCGGTCCGGTGATGCCTTCGTAATGGTTGGAGCCGCCCCAGCAGTTGTAGGCCAGCCATGTGCCGGTCGCGCAAACCAGAACATAGGGGGCGCGGGGAAGGTGCCGGGCGCGGCGGACCAGAATAAGGTGGTGTTCCTCAATCCGGTCGCCATCGCGCTCGGCGATGAAGGTGATCAGGTATCCCCCCGGCCGCCAATCCGTCGGCACGATGAAGCGCGCACTCTCCGGCCAGCCGCAGCCCGTAACCGAACAATCGGCCGGCGTATCGTGGTGATGGCCCGGCAGGTTCTCGACGGCAAGGACCGGCTCATACCGGGAACCGTCACGCCCGACTTCGTAGGACCAGCGCTCTGCCGTCGTCGAGACGTGCAGGACGACTTCCTCGCCGGGCGCATAGGTCATGCGAGGGGTGTAGCCCCAGATTTCCAGCACTGCGGCGTCCCGCGACGGGCCGATATAGTAGTGATCGAGGATGTGACGCGCGCGGGCGCGCGTCCGTGGGGTTATGGCGGGACCTTTGCCTTCGGTGGTCATCACATCACTCCGGAAGATATCGCGCGGACCAGCTTTCGCCGGCGACGCCCGCCTCGATCATCGCCGCGATCTCGGCTTCGCTATAGCCGAGACGCGACAGGATCGCCCGCGTTTGTGCGCCAGGCTTCGGGGCTGCTGCGGGAACCGTGATCGTCGCGTGCTCGGGCCGCACGGCATTAGGTGCGACCAGATCGACCCAGCGACCCATCGGGTGGCCGTCATGGCGGATCGCGCGATAGGTCGCTTGCCGGATGTCGGCCGGCCCCTCGCTTTCATGATGCAGACCGGCCTGGCGATTGCCCGAGAGGGAGCCAAGCGGAACCACGCTGGCCGACCCTTCGCGGAATCGTCCTTGCCAATGGGAGACCGGGTGAAGGGCAAAGCGTTCCGCCAACCTCTCGATCAGCTCGTTTTTGCCAAGCCCGGCCAAGTCTTCCAGCTCAGGCACGCGGGCGAGTGCCCCGCCCCGTTCGGTGGGCGCGGCGAAGAACATCCAGTCTTCGGCGGCGCGATAGCAGTGATAAAACGCCCCCCATCCACGCGCCTGCCGCCCGGCGGGTTCGTCAAACGGCGCACGGCCGTCAAAATCATACATGAACTGCGCCTGGATCATCGCGCCGCAGCCGGCCAGCGCGGCGCGGGCGACACCGCCCTTGCCGGTAACCCGTCGCCGCTCCAACGCCGCACCGAGCGCAACACAGGCCATATAGCCTGTCAGCACATCGATGGTTCCAAAATGGGCGTGTTCCTCGGGAGTATCCAGCCCGCCGCCGAACCTCACCATCACTCCCGTCGCCGCTTGGGCAAGATCGTCATAGCCCAGATGATCGGACTTCGGCCCTCGCCGCGGTCCGCCCCATGCGTCTAGTTGCACCAAGATCGCCCGGGGATTGAGCGCCGCCAACCTCCCGGGCGAGAGGTTCAGGTCATCGCGCTGCTGGTCCGTGCCGTTCATCGTTACCACATCCGCATCGGCAATCAGCCGCTCCAGAGCCGCACGTCCCTGATCGCTGCCCAGATTGAGAAGCACGCTCTCCTTGCCCCGGTGGGCGTGCAGGCCGAACACGATCGCATTCCACGGATCAACCGAGGGATTGACTGGCTGTACCGAAGTGACCTTGGCGCCAAAGCGCGCCAAAGTCGATCCGATCGTCGGGCCTGCGATCACATTCGTCAGATCCACGACCTTCAGTCCATCAAGCCAGCCGCCCTTGTTCCTGCCTTGCGGGTGGGGCCGCGGCGGTTCAGCCATCAGACGAGGCAGGTCGTCGCGGAATTCGTCGGTCGTGGGCCCCGGCCGCTTCTCCAGGGCGCCATCGTCGCCCAGCAGCCATGCCAGGTTCCCCAATTGCCGCATCGGGCCATGGCGCGGATCGTCGACCTCCAACACCAGACCGGAGGCGCGCGCATGCGGATCGTCCAGCCATTCCCGCGTGCTGCGTTGCGCCGAGGCCGGCGCCTTTCCTGCACCGAAAAGCTCCTCCCATTCCCACGAGGGCCGTGTGAGAAAGGCGGCCTGCATGGCCTCAGCCACACGCTTGCGGTCGCGCGACCCAACGGGGTAGTTGCGCATCGCCCAGTCTTCGGGCCAGTCCTTCCGGTCGAGATAGGCGTCGAAATCCGGTAGCGTTGCGGCAAGGTCGTCCAGACCCAGCACATGCAGGACCCGCCGCGGATGCGTGACGATGGAGCAGGACACTACATAGAAGCCGCGCCCGTCGGCGCAGCGATAGGTTCGGTAAAAGGGGTCTAGGAACTCACCAAGATCGGCATAGCTGAGGTTCAGCGGTAGATTTTCCGCGCGACGGCGATCCAGTTCCACCTCGCGCGGGGATTTGTAGCGCTCCGGGTAGTCCTCGATCTGCTCGCAATTATAGACCAGTCCCTCGAACAGGGCCGACGCCAGTGGCACCTCGATATGCTCGCCACCCATCCTGTCTTTTGCCCCGAGTGCTAACAGAACTGACATGGCACCAAACGCTGCGCCATAAGCGGAGGCGAGGCCGAGCGGCGTGAAGGAGGGGTTGATCCCCATCAACTGCCGGTTCAGCCCCATATCGGTGAACTGCCCCGTGCGGGCGGCGATCACCGCCTCCCAGGCGGCCAGTGGCGCAAGCTCGGTGTCGGTTGAGGCAAAGCCGGGCAGTGAAAGCGAGATGATGCCAGGATTTGCCGCGCGCAGATCGGCTGGCCCCAGACCCAGCCGCGCCATGACGCCCGGCCGAAAATTGTCGATGACGACATCGGCGCGAGCGACCATCGCCAAAGCGGTTTGCCTACCGTTTTCCGTCTTGAGGTCGAGGGTCAACGCTCGCTTGCTGCGCGACAGCATTTCGAAAGCAGGATCGTGCCAACGCGGCCCGCCCGGCGGATCGATGCGGATGACCTCGGCGCCCAGATCGGCAAGCATCATGCCGACCATCGGTCCGGCAAGGTAGTGGCCAAAGTCCAGAACGCGGATGTGGTCGAGCGGACGGCGGTTCGTCATGAGGGTCTCCAGAACGGGTTTGGGCCAAACTAACCTTGATCATTGCATCCCGAGCATCATAATCTGCCAAATATGAAGCACGATCTGCCAAACGCACAAAAGTCGCTGCGCATCAACGTTCTGTTGTTCGAGGCCTTCTCGAATATGCTGCTCGCCTGTCTCATCGAACCCATGCGCGTGGTCCGCGACGAACATGGCGCGGAGATCACCTGGACGGTGCTGACACCTCATGACGAGGCCGTACGTTCGTCCAGCGGGTTGGCCATGGCGCCGGAGCAGCCGCTTGCGGAGACGGGTTCTTGCGATCTCCTGATACTGATCGGCGGCGACCGGTTTCGCGGCGACGCAAACGATCCCGCCGTGCGCCGTGCCTTGCGGCTGACCAGAAAGGCGGGTGCCGTCATCGCCGCCGATACCGGAGCGTGGCTTCTGGCGCGTGCCGGCTACCTGCATGGCCGTCGTGTGACGTTGCATTGGCAACTGCTGGCGGAGTTTTCCGAAACCTTCCCCGACGTGCAAGTTGTCTCCGCGCCTTTTGTGGTCGACGGACGATGGATGACGTGCGGCAGCGCGGCCGCGGCGATGGAATTGGCCTTACAGGAAATCACGCGCAGGTTCGGAGCGACCGCGCGTTTCGATGCCGCAGCGATGTTCCTGAACGGCCCGCGGATGACGAGGCCCGCCGAACCCGCCTTCGGGGCGTTTCCATCCCATCCCAACGCGCGCCTGCGCCAGGCACTGGACCAGATGACGGCCCATATCGAGCGGCCTCTTGCCTTACCGGAGATTGCCACTACCGCGGGCTTAACCTTGCGCACCATGGCCCGACTTTTCGAGGAAGAGCTGGGACTGTCACCGGGCCGCTGCTACCTCCACATGCGGTTGGCGCGGGCGCGGGAACATTTGCTTCAACCTGGGCTTACCAAAGCCGAAATCGCGGCGATGTGCGGGTTTTCATCTGCTGCCTCTTTGTCGCGAGCGTTGAGGCGAGCGCTTGGCTAAATTTCGGTTGCCGCAAAGCTCTTGATGGGATGTAAACCTCTGGCACCTGTTGTCAGCGGAAATGCAGTCCGCCCATCTGCCAATCTCCGTCCGCCGCCTTGAGCGGGATCGAACCGGCGGCGACGAATTCGTCTTTTGTGCGAATACCTGTTAGAGCAATAGCATGCTGAGAATGACGGTCGGACATCATCTTCAGGTTTGGAAACATTGGACCGAAGCTGGAGAGCATTTATGGGTTGGAAAACGCCAAAGTTTGAATACGTGAATGGGTATAAGATCATCGAGATCGATGGGCCTGCCTTCCAGGTTTCCGACGGCGACAGTCACTTGGGGGAGCCTTTCCCCTATTCCGGCGAGGCTGCTGCTTACGCGAACTCTTTGCCAAAGCGAGAACGGCACTGCGGCTAGGTAGAAGGCCTGTGAAAACCATCAGTAAGCTCCCTCAGTGAATGCGAAGCGGAATTTGACAAACGCACCTCTTCCCACATCCCTGGAGTTGCTTGGTTGGTCTGATTTCTTCGCAGATCAGATCAAGCCTGCCGAGGAAGACCTCGTGCCACGGCGTGTCGCATCAGTCCACCGGGCACGCATCGAGGCAATCGGTGTTGCAGGGCCAGTCGAGCTGGAACTTTCAGCCAATGCCAACACGGCGGATTTTGCGGTAGGCGACTGGGTACTAGCCGATCCGTCGTCTGACATGTTTGTTCGCCGGTTCAATCGAAAAACCGTTTTTCAGAGACGTCCGGAGGTCGGACGTGGCCAGCAACTCGTTGCTGCCAACGTCGATACACTGTTGATCGTGACATCGTGCAATGCCGATTTCAACACTGACCGGCTGGAACGTTATCTCGTCATGGCCAACCAGGCGGGAAGCAACCCGGTCGTCGTGCTGACAAAGGCTGACACCGCTGACGACGTTGGCCTTTTCCAGACGCAGGCCGAGGCTCTGCAGCGTGGCCTGCCTGTCATTGCACTGAATGGACGCTCCACCGATGTAAGCCTTCTTCTGCGTCGCTGGTGCGGTGCTGGCCAAACGATCGCCCTTGTTGGATCATCCGGGGTCGGAAAGTCGACGCTGGTGAACACGCTGACCGGTCCTGCCTATGGCTCGGAGCAGAAAACCGGCAGTATTCGCGAACATGATGCGCAAGGCCGTCACACCACGACCGCGCGATCCCTGCATGCCATTCCCGGTGGCGGTTGGGTTATCGATACGCCTGGAATTAGGACGCTCTACGTCAGCGATGTCACCGATGGCATCGACACGCTTTTTGCCGACATCGTGGAACTGGCGCCGCGTTGCCGATTTCGAGATTGTACCCATGTGCATGAACCGGGCTGCGCAGTTCAGGCTTCTGTCAAAAGCGGCACTTTGGCCGCCGACCGCGTTGAACGGTGGCGAAGCCTTGTTTTTGAGAACCGGGATAGAACACCGACCATCAGCGGCCCTCGCGGCAACAAAATTGTTCGAAAGCAGAAATATTGAAGGTCGGCACACTTTGACGGGATACGAACGGGCAACCGATCGCAGAAATGCACCATGAATTCGGCCGCATTGGCACCGGCGTCACGTAATCGACACGCTAACTCCAGGCGCGTACCGTTACACAAGCGGCAGCGCCAGCGTTCCATGGTCGTCATTTCGGGCGGCGACGACCTGTAAGCTACCGCCATGTGCCGGCAAGGCCGCGGCGGGATGGCCCGTATGGTCGAAGAGGCAGGTCAGCCGGACCAGTCCATAGGTGAAATCCCGCTTCTTTCCACCGACATCCAAGGTTGCCGCGGCTTTCGGTGCCTTGGCCATTGCAGTCGTGGGACTCACGATTGCCACGCCTTCTTCAAGGATCGAATCGACCGCCGCCCGCATCTGCTGGCGGTCGCGACAGGCGGCAAGGTATGCCGACATGCCGATCGATTCCGCATGATCGACGGCCCCCCGTCCCTCTCGCGGCAATTCGGCGCCGGGGATGACGAAGCCGCGGTAGAAGGCGGCCGTCTCGACGCAGAAGATCGTGCTGTGAACGCCGCTCACCCGATCGAGCGCAGGGAGGCGGGTTTCAGACAGCGTGATGCCGGCGCGTTCCAACGCTTTCAGCGTTTGAGCAAACGTTTCCTGTACGTCTTGCGCGCATTCCGCAATCCAATCGGGATCGAAGACGACATGCCGTGCCGCAGGGCTGGGCGACAGGTCGGGCGCAAGCGCGTTGGCCACCAGCGATAGATCCTCACGCGTGCGGGCCATCGGACCGACATGATCCAGCGACGGCACGAGGGGCCAGACACCTGCCAGGGACCACCGGCCGAAACTCGGTTTCAAACCCGCGACGCCACACAGCGCGGCAGGGATGCGAATCGATCCACCGGTATCGGTACCGATTGCCGCATGGCAAAGCCCCGCCGCCAGCGCCGCAGCGGAACCGCCCGACGAGCCGCCGACGGAGAGACCGGGATCGACCGGGTGCACCACCTCGGCGGTCCGCACCCCGAAGGCGCCGGGGTCGCTGATCGTGGTGCCGACAATCGTCGCGCCAAGCACGCGCAGCCGCGCGGCGACCCAGCTATCCGCCGATGCTTTCCGGTTCCGCAGGAAGCGCATGCCGGCGCTTGCATGCGCCGGCACCGTGTCGATGTTTTCCTTCACCGCCACGCAGAGCCCTGCAAGCGGCCCCGCGTCGCGGCCTGCCGCCCTTGCAGCATCGGCAGCGCGAGCCTCGGCGAGCGCCGTGGCTTCCAATGTCTCGCGATAGGCGTTGATCCGGGGATTCTCCCGGACGATGCACGCCAGCATCGCCCGGGCGATCTCCTCGGCACTTGCCGCGCCGGACAGGAAGGCGGCCCTTGCCGCCTTCCCCGAGGTGAGGATGTCGTTCAATTCAGGGTGCATCCGGGTACATCCGGGTCGATCTGGCCAAAATTCTCGACGGTTTCCCAATGGCCGTCAGGCGTGCCGCGGGCGAGGATGGAATTTGCGCGCAGGCAGTTGTTGGCGGCGAAATTCACCTTACCCTGCGGGGCGTCGAACTCCACCTCGCGCAGCGCCTTGATCACGGCCTCGCTGTCCGTCGATCCGGCCTTCTCCACGGCGGCGGCATAAAGGTATACACCGTCATAGGCCGCCTCGCCAATGGCGTTGATCGGCTTGTCGGCACCGTATTTCTTGGCGAAGGCCTCGGTGAAGATTTTGTTGCGCGGCGTGTCGAGCTTCATGAAATAGGCCTGGTTGGAAAGCGCGCCCGCCGTCAATTCCGGGTGGGCGAAGGAGAACAGCTCGTCCAGCGCATTGGAAAAGAGCTGCTGCTTGAAGCCGAAGGACTGGTATTGCTTCAGGGCCGTGATGACATCCGCGCCCGCCACCATCATCCAGATAAAATCGGGGTTGGCCGCCCGCGCGCGGTCGAAGATCGGTGCGAAGTCCTGCGTGCCGAACGGTGCGAACTCGGCGCCGAGCAGCTTGCCGCCGAGCTTTTCGATCTCCGTCTTGATGACCTCGGCCGAATTGCGCGGCCAGATGTAGTCGGAACCGATGACATAGACCGTCTTGCCGGTATTCTTTGTCAGCCAGCCGAGCGACGGCACGATCTGCTGGTTCGGCACCTGGCCCGTCGAGAAGAAGCTCCGGTCGCAGACGCCGCCCTCGTAATAGGTCGAGTACATCAGGATATGGTTCGCCGGGCTGGTGACCGAGCGGGCGGCGACATGCTCCAGCGAGGCGATCATGCCCATGGTCGCGGCGACTTCGTCCTCGAACACCAGCTTGCGCGCCTTCTCGATCGCGCCGCGGGTGGTGGTCTGGTCGTCCTCAACGACATATTCGATCTTGCGCCCGCCAATGCCGTTGGCCGCGTTCAGTTCTTCCACCGCGAGCTCGAAGCAGTGGAGCTGCGTTTCACCGAGAATGGTTTCAAGGCCGGTGAGACCCGACAGGAAGCCGAGCTTGATCGTGTCGGCGGCGCGCAGGATGGACGGTGCGCCGAGCGCCGAGGCGGCGGCGATGCCGGCAAGGCCCTGGAGCGCGCGGCGGCGGGTGATAAGCGTCATTGTAGTTCCCCTTTTGGTTCGCCTTGATGCAATCCCGGCCACCCGGGCGTCTTCAGATGGCCAGATACCGGTGAAGCGTCTCCTCTTCGAGCGTCTGCGGTGCGCTTTCGTGCACGATGCGCCCCTTCTCCATGAACAGCACCCGGTCGGCCGCCGAGAGGCCGAGATCGAGGTTCTGTTCCACCAGAAGCACGCCCAGACCCTTTTCGGCCGCGAGCTTGCGCAGGATATCGCCGATCATCTGAACGATGTTTGGCTGGATACCCTCGGACGGCTCGTCCAGAAGCAGGAAATCCGGCGCGGCGGCGAGCGCCCGGCCAAGCGCCAGCTGCTGCTGCTGCCCGCCCGAAAGCGTGCCGCCCAGCTGGTTGCGGCGCTCGGCAAGGATAGGGAACATCTCGAAGATCTCGGCCGGCACCGTCGCACTGCGGTCCCGGCGGGCACGCGTGCCCATCGTCAGGTTGTCTATCACCGAGAGCTTGTGGAAGATGCCGCGACCCTGTGGCACATAGGCAAGGCCTGACCGCGCGATCTTTTCCGGCGGCAAGCCGGCAACGGCGCTGCCGCTAAGCGCAACCCGTCCCGCCCAGGGCCGGTTGAGGCCGATCAAGGCCTTCATCAGGGTCGTCTTGCCGACGCCGTTGCGGCCGAGGATCGATACGACCTCGCCCTTTCGGACCGACAGGGTGACACCTTGCAGAACCTCGGTGCTGCCGTAGCCTGCGCGCAGATCGTTCACATCCAGCATCACGCACGCCCCAGATAGATATCGCGCACCATCGGGTCGCGCTCGATTGTCGCAAAATCGCCTTCCGCGACGAGCCGGCCCTGATGCATCACCACGGTCCGGGCGGAAAGCGCCCGCACGAAATGCATGTCATGGTCGATCACCACCACCGTGCATGTGCCGCGAAGCGACAGGAGGAGGTCGGCCACGGCCTGGGTCTCCTCCGGCGAAAGACCCGCCGTCGGCTCGTCGAGCAGCAGCAGGCGCGGCTTGCGGATCAGCCCCATGGCGATTTCCAGCCATTGCTTCTTGCCGTGGGCCAGCACCTCGGCGCGGATATCGCGCTCGGCGGCAAGCCCGGTGCGCGCCATCACTTCTTCCGTGTCGCCACCGCCAGCCACAGCCAGGTTTTCCGCGACCGTCAAAGAACCAAAGACCGACGGAACCTGGAACTTGCGGGCGATGCCGGCGCGGGCGATCGCATGGCGCGAGAGCCGATCGATCGGCTTGCCCTCGAACAGGATGCAGCCGGAACTCGGCGCGATCGCACCGCAGATCATGTTGAGCAGGGTGGATTTTCCGGCTCCGTTGGGTCCGATCACGCAGGAGACCTCTCCTGCGGCAAAGGTTACGCTGACACCCTCGACTGCGACCAGCCCGCCGAAGTGGCGGCCGAGACCTTCGGTGCGCAATTCTCCGCCGACCATCATGCCGCCCTCCCTTCCTTCATTGTCTTCCAGCGCGTCCAGAGTTTCTGCGCGGCAGCGGGCAGGCCATCGGGGAAGAAGAACACCATGGCGAGGAAGAACGCGCCGATGAACAGCGGCCAGGCCGACGCGCTGAGCGTGGAGACCTCCTGCTGCAGCCGCCAGACGATCATCGTTCCCGCGACGGCGCCGATGAGGGAACCGCGACCGCCGACCGCGACCCACATGATGACCTCGGTCGAGAGAAGAAGGGCGATCATGTCCGGAGCGACGAAGCCGGTTCCCGTGACATAGAGCGCGCCTGCAAGCCCCGCGATCAGCCCAGACAGGACGAAGACCACGAGCAGGTGAAGCGACGTGTTGTAGCCAAGCGTCTGGGCCTTGCGCTCGTCATCCTCGATTGCTCTCAGAACGAGCCCCCTCCGGCCGCGCAGCCCCGCCCAAAGGGTAAGCACGATACCGAACAGCACGGCAACCACGAGATAGTAGAAGACCTTGCCGGTGATCGGGATGCCGATGGTGAGCGGTGGCACGCCGATCAGACCGGCATCGCCGCCGGTGATGGAGGACCAGCCGATGGCGATCTGCTGTGCGATCAGGGTCAAGGCCAGCGTGACGATGGTGAAATAGGCTCCGCGCACCCCGCCGAAGATGACGAAATAGCCGACGGCGAGCGCGATCATGCCGGCAAGGCCGACGCCGAAGGCAAGCCCCGCAAGACTGCCCCAGGCCGCACCTGGCGCCACGTGGATCGTCATTATCGCCATACCGTACGCGCCCGCACCGAAGAAGGTGGCGTGGCCGAAGGAGAGGACGCCGGTACGCCCCCAGAAAAGATCGAGCGAGACGGCAAAGAGCGCGAAAAGCAGGATGTCGCGAAGGCCGGAGACCCCGGAAAACGAACCGAATGCCGGGTAGGCCGCGAGCGCCGCCATGATGGTGAAGGTGATGAAAAGCCAGGTCTTGTCGCGTTGTGTCATGCCGGCACCAGCCCCTGCGGACGGAACCGCACGATGACGACCGCAAGGATCAGCACGCTGGCCTGCGCCACGGTGATCGGTACGGTGGTGGAAAGCAGCGATTCCAGCCCTCCCACGAAGGCCGACCCGGCGACGACGCCGGGGATGGAGCCCGCGCCACCGACAAGGACGACGAAGAAGGACCGTGCAAGATAATTGACGCCCATCAGCGCCGTCACCGCGACGAGCGGGGCGATGAGAACGCCGGCAAGGGCCGCAAGCGCCGCTCCGCTTGCAAAGGCTCGGCGATAGACCCTCTCGGCATTCACGCCAAGCGCCCGCGCCATGCCCGCATTCTGGATCACCGCGCGGACATCAAGGCCGAAGGGGGTCTTCCGGAAGGCCAGCACACAGCCCGCCATGACCGCAAAGGCGAAGACGATGAGGAAGAGCCGGTAGGCCGGATAGGTGGTGCCGAGTATTTGCACCGAGGCCTCGAACGGCGCGGTCACCGGCCGGGGTGCGGCGCCATAGATCAGGATGATCGCCTGCTGCAGGATGAGGCTCAGCCCCCAGGTGGCGAGAATGGTGGAGATGGGCCTATCGTAGAGGCGCCGGATCACCGTAACCTCAAGGACCGTGCCGAGAAGATAGCCGACAACCGGCGCAACGATGAGCGCCAGCCAGAAAGAGCCGCCGGCCGCCTGTACCGTGAACAGCGTATAGGCCCCGATGGTCACGAACTCGCCGTGGCTGAGATTGATGATGCCCATCAGGCCGTAGATGATCGCAAGTCCCAAGGCGACGAGCATCAGGATGCTCATGAGCGTCAGCGCATTGAGGGAAAGTGAGATGATATCCGGCATCACAGTCCTCCCATCAAGCGGCAGGCCGCCTCGGCGGCATCGAGCACGAAGCCGTCTCCACCGCGTGGGCCGACGATCTGCAAGCCGATCGGCAGTCCTTCCGCCATTCCGCAGGAAAGAGTGCAGGCCGGCTGCTGCGACAGGTTGATCGGGTAGCTGAAACCTGCCCATTCGGTCCACCGCGACAGGCCGGAACCCTCCGGCACCTCCCGCCCGGCCGCAAAGGGCAGGCAGGCGGTGGTGGGGGAAAGAAGCAGATCATAATCTGCGAGCAGACGGTCCATCGCCGCACCAAAGCGGGCGCGAGCCTGCTGGGCGGAGATGTAGTCGATCAGGCTTAAGCGCGATCCTTCCGCCGCGGCCTCGAGGAAGCCGGGATCGAGGTCCCCATGCATGTCGGCCGGGATTTGGGCGAGGCGGCTTGCCGCGCCCGTCATCCAGTGCGCGTGGAACATCTCGTGCAGGTCGTCGCCTGGCAGCCGAACCGGCTCGACGATTGCGCCTGCAGCTTCGATCTGCCGGATCGAATCCAGGACAACCCGTTCAATGGCGGAATCCAGCGATCCCGTCGGCGGCGTCATCCAAAGAGCGACTTTTCGCCCCTTCCAGTCGAAGGGCCGGGGATCGAGCGAGGGCATCTCGCCCCAGGGCTGGCTCCAGTCCCGCAGGTTTCGTCCCGCCATGGCGGACAGCATCGCCCGCGCATCCGCCGGGCTGCGGGTCATCGGACCGATATGGGCGACCGTTCCGAAGACGCTTGGCGGATCGGCCGGGACACGGCCGAAGGTCGGCTTCAGGCCGAAGGTTCCGGTGAAGGCCGCCGGCACCCGGATCGATCCGCCGCCATCCGTGCCGAGGTGGAGGACGCCAGCGCCGGTCGCAGACGCAACAGCCGCGCCACCGGAGGAACCGCCGGGCGTCCGCTCAGGATTCCAGGGATTACGCGTGATCCCAAAGGCCGGGCTGTCGGTTACGGCCTTCCAGCCGAATTCCGGCGTCGTGGTCTGGCCGATGAAGACGGCCCCGGCCGCACGCATGCCCGCAACGGACGGCGCATCTCTGGTCATCGGTGCGGCATCGGTTGCCCGGCTTCCGTACCGCACCGACCACCCCTCGACATGCACGATGTCCTTGAGCGTGGCGGGCACGCCATCGATGGCAGAAAGCGCCGCGCCGGCCCGCCAACGGGTTTCGGCCGCCCGGGCCGCCTCCAGCGCGCCCGCATGATCGATGCGGGTGAAAGCATTGAAACGCCGCTGGACATCCTCGGCCCGGGCAAGGGCCGCGCGGGCGACCTCCACCGGCGAAAGCGTACCGGCCCCGAAAGCGGCGATCAGGGCGGCGACATCCATGCGGCAGAGGTCCAGCGCATCGGAGATTGGCGAGATGGACTGGCGGCTGCTGTTCAACGGCGTCTTCCCTCCTGAAAACCAGTGAAGACAGCATGGCCGAAACAGTGCATTCTATAAAATGCAAAATATGATGCTGATTGCTACATGGAATGGATGAATGAACCTGACCCTTCGCCAGCTTCGTTATCTCGTGCTTGTCGCGGAGACGGGATCGATATCGGCTGCGGCGCGCGCCTGCCGCATTGCGCAATCATCCATTCTGGCTGCCGTGGGCCAGGCGGAAGGCGAGATGGGCTCGGGGCTCTTCGAACGCCGCCCCTCCAAGGGCGTCACGCTCACGCCGGCCGGTGAGCGTTTCATCGCGTCAGCCCGGCGCCTGCTCTCCGCCGAGGCAGAATTTGAGCGCACGATGGACAAATACACGTCCGGCATGCCGCCGGTCCTGAAGATCGGCTGTTTCGAGCCCTTCGGCGCCTTGTTCATGCCGGAGCTCCTGCATCGGTTCGTCGCGGGGTACGATACGGAAATCCAGCTCTTCGAGGGCGAGCAGCCGCAGCTCTTGACCTGGCTTGAAACGAACATGGTCGATGCGATCGTCGCCTACGATATCGGCCCCGGCCTCCCCGCGGATGCGGTCACCCTCGCCCATGTGCCGGCGCACGCCCTGCTTCATGCCGACGACCCCCTTGCCCAAAAGGAATGCCTCAACCTCGCCGAACTGGTGACGCGCCCCCTGGTGCTGCTCGACCTTCCGCAGACCTCCGGATATCTCGTGACGCTTTTCGATCTCGCAGGCCAGAGACCGCGAATCTCGTTTCGCACCCGCGGCTACGACACCGTTCGCGCCGCCGTGGCATCAGGCTTTGGCATGTCGATCCTCAATATGCGCCCAATCGGGCTTGGAAGTCCCGACAGCGACCGGCTGGTACGCCGGCCCCTGATTGAAATCCTGCCGACGCCACGCCTGATGATCGCGGATCGATACGGAGGCGCAAAGCCGGTCTTCCTCCGCCGCTTTACCGAGCTGGCGCGTGATTTCTTTGCGGAAATAGGCCCGGAACGCTACGCTGTCGCCCTACCAGATAGATATCACAGCCTCGTGGCGAATTGATGAAAACGATAGATAAACGAATTCGTGCAACGGGGGTAGACCGTCTGAAAACTCCCATTGAGCGTCGCTTTGACGCCCAAACAGGCCGAGCGGCTGCTTTGGAGAAATTTGCGGCCCGCGTGAACGGCCGGAGTGGAGGCGCAAAGCTGCCAAAGCCGTGCACTTACTTCGCCTTAAAAGGATGTGAACTGACGACCCCGCACCGGAGTGTTTTATGGGCTTGCAATGCTCACATCATGATTGCCGGAAACGGTTTCGGTCAGTCTGGGAACCCCTGGGACTTTGCTTTGATATCGTTGTGACGACGGGCATCCATCTATGCTTCCTCGTTTACCTGGGGCATGTTGGAAATTGAGGACGTCGGCAATCATCGCCCGAGCGAGCAAAAAAAGACCGGCGCCCGTGGCGCCGGCCAAGCCGCAGAGACAAGGGACGCTTTGCAGGGGAAGTCAAGCCGTCGCCAGGGCTGCCAGCGTCTGTGCATGCAGTTCGGCCGTCGCTGCCGCGACAATGGCGCCACCGCTTTCCGCTGGCCCGCCGCGCCAATCCGTCACCACACCGCCGGCCTGTTCGATGATCGGAATGAGGGCAACAATGTCATAGGGTTGCAGACCGGCCTCAACGACAAGGTCGATTTGGCCAGCGGCTAGCATGCAATAGGCGTAACAATCCGTGCCGTAGCGCGACAGGCGAACCCGCTGTTCCAGCCGGTCGAAAGCAGCCCGCTGGGCCGGATCGAAAATCGCGGGCGTGGTCGTGCAAAGCGTGGCATCGGCGAGATCTTTCGTTGCTCGCGTCGCAAGCCGGTTGCCGCCATGCGGCCCTTCGTAGTGAGAACCCTGCCCGGCCGCATAGAACAACTCGCCGATAAAAGGCTGCACCATCATGCCGGCGACGGCATTGCCGTGTTCCGTCAAACCCACACGCGTACACCAGAGCGGAATCCCGGAAATGAAGGAGCGGGTTCCATCGATTGTGTCGATAACCCAGACAAACCGCTTCTGCGAACCTTCTGCACCGAACTCCTCGCCAAGGATGCCATGATCCGGGAACTCGGCCCGGGTCAGCGCACGGATCGCGTTTTCCGTTTCCCGATCAGCTTCCGTCACGGGATCGAACCCCTCCGCAAGCTTGTTGGAAACCAGACCGGCCTGCCGGAACCGCGGCAAAGCCTCGCGCGCCGCCACCGCGGCGAGCCTGTGCATGAAGTCAACTGATATCATTGCATTGCCTTCCTCAAACCGCCTTCAGCCATTCTGCCCAGCGCGGATCGCTCATCACGAAGCGCGCCCGCATGTGCTTCCAGAAGCCGTATTTGAAGAAATCGAAGTCGAGACAGGAGATCCGGTTCTGCACCATGGCCCAGGTCGACCATTTGAGATCGACCAACGCCTTGAACAGGGAGACACGCGCAAGAAGCGCCGGATCGAAACGGCCATAATATTCCTCGATCATCTCCGCCTCCACCTCCGTCGAGAAACACATCTCGCTGAACCACAAAGCAAGCTCGGCCGCGCGGTCATTGGTCGAGGCATATTCGAAATCGACCAGCATGACCCGCTGATCGGCATGCAGCAGGAAATTTCCGGCGAGCGTGTCGTTCATGCAAGGTGCGAGGTCGAGACCGGATGCCTCCAGAGCCTGCCGCGCCTCCCGGTAGCGTGCGTTCAGCCAGCCGAAGTCCTCCGGAAACTCGCCGCCGAGCACCAGAGCCTGATCGAAATGCTCGTCAATCATGTCGAATGTCGTCTTGCGCTGGGAGAGCGGTGTACTGTCGTTGAACGCCTTCAAGGCGCGCAGACCATTGAAACGCACGACCGGGTCGAGGAAATCGGCATTGGTGGAGGTGCGCAGCCCCTCGACGAACTCGCTGACCTCCACACCCGTTTCCGGAAAGAAGTCGATGATGCGCGCGCCGACACCCGCGGCATGCGCCTTGCGGCCGGCCTCGTTGGCCGTGCGGCGATCGATGAACATTTCCGTGCCTTCGCCCGGAATCTTGACGAAGAAACTGTGCGGCGCCCCTTCGACATGCACCCGCCAGTTCGGATTGCTGATGCCTCCCGGCACCGACTCGTAGAAAACCGGGCGCTCCCGCCAGTCCGCCACAGCAAGGATAGCAGCCTCGATCGCCTGCTCGCCCGGAGATACGCCTTCACCCAAACTGCGTCGCATTCGCCCCTCCGTCAGACCTGTTTCAGCCATGTCTCGAAGCGCGGCCCCTCGATCACGGTCCGCGCCCGAAGCAGCCGCCATTCGGCGTATTTGAAGAATTCCACGTGTTTTCGCGGCGAGCGCGCCGCGCTGATGAAGCCCCACAGCGCCCACATCAGATCATCAGCCGCACCGTAGAGCCGCGCACGGGCAAGGGTCCGCGCATCCGGCCGACCAGTAGCGATCTCGATTGCGAGCAAGGCGTCGCCATCGAAGGGAAGCAGTTCGGCCAGCACCGTTCCGAGATCATGCGCGGGATCCGCCTGTCTCGCCCATTCGAAATCGACCAGTCGGACAGCGTTTGCCGGCCCGACCATGACATTCGACGATGCACCATCGGCATGGCAAGCAACACGATCGACGCCTGCCGCGGCAATTGCGGCACCAATCCGCCCGACCGCCGCTGCCACAGTTCCCACCGGCGCGGGCAGGATGGCGCCAGCCCCTTCGGCAAGCCCTCTATACACCGCGACAAGATCGAATACGCTACGCTCCTCCGCTAGCGGCGCTGCGGTCTGGAAGCGACGTTTGGCAGCGAGCAGGTTTTCGAGTACGGCGGGGCGGCGGAGCACGTCGGCATGACCCCATGCCCATTCCTCGCCCAGCGCCTCGAAGACGAGAACACCCCGCGCGGTATCAGCATGCAGCAACCGTGGTGCGATCCTGATTTCTCCAGCCTTCCGGCTGGCTTCGGCGACGCGCTCCGGCGCGATGAAGTCCGCCATGTCATCATGCCGGTGCTTGATAAAGACCGGAGGCTGGTCAGGCACCGTCGCGAGACAGCAGATATTCTCGACGGCTCGATGGACGGGAGACACAACACCCGCGAGCGGTGCAGAGAGAACCGCACCGGACAGGCCGACGGCGGCAAGAGCGGAGTGTATCGCCTCATCGTTCTGCATGAAACTCTCCCTCGGCGAGCCGCCGCAACATCTCCGTCAAAACCGTGAGGCCGGCCTCGACATCCTCCGGGCGTGTCAATTCGTCAGGATGGTGCGCGGCGCCATCGACGCTCGGAATGAAGATCAGGGCCGACGGAATGCCCATATTTTGCAAAGCGACGGCGTCGTGTCCGGCCACGGAATGCATGCTTAAGGGCTCGAAGCCGCAGCGACGCGCCGTCTCGCCGGCAAGCGTCACCAGACGATCGTCCATGCCGGCAGGCGCGCGCAGCACGTCGGCGGCGATTTCCAATCGCGTGCCGGTTTCCCGCGCCGCCTTCTCGAACGCAGCGATTGCTGCTGCCCCCGCATTCCCCAGTTCGGCAACATCGAGACCGCGTAGTTCGAACCAGACCATTGCGCGCTCGACCACGACATTCGGCGAATTCGGCTCGATGACGAGGCGCGCCGCCGAGCGATGGAGATGGGGATAATGCGCAGCGACAAGGGCCTCGAAGGCCGTGATGCCCTGGGCTGCGGCAAGAAGGGCATCGCGCCGATCCGCCATCGGGGTCGGCCCCGTATGAGCCGCACGGCCGATCCAGGCTGCGGTGATCTTGCGCGCGGCCCAGGTTCCCTCGACCACGCCGATACGCCGCACGGCCTCCGTCAGGATACGGCCTTGCTCGACATGCAATTCGACATAGGCGTCGGGACGCGGCGGTACTTTGCCCGTTTCACCGGTCACACCGATGGCACCAAGCGCATCGCGCAACGCCACGCCAGCTCCGTCCCCGAGAGCGAGCGCTTCTTCCAGCGGCAAGGCGCCTGAAAAGACCGCGCTGCCGGTGAGGCTCGGCTGGAAGCGCGCGCCCTCTTCATTCGTCCAGTTGACGACAGCGAGATTCCGGCGTGGCCGAAAACCGCCGGTGCGAACCCGCGCATCGATATCGAGCGCCGCGCAGCCGGCCGCAAGAACGCCAAGCGTGCCATCGAAACGCCCGCCGCGCGGCTGGCTGTCGAGATGCGACCCGGCGAAAATCCAGCCGGCTCCTTCCCCCGCCCAATCGAAGCAGGCGAACTGGTTGCCGATCGCATCGGTCGCAATGCGGGCGCCACCTTTGGCCATCCAGTCAGCGAAAAGGCCACGCGCCGCGCCATCTTCCGCGCTCGCCGCCAGCCGTGTGATCCCCTGCCCCGGATGCGCGCCAATCGCCGACATCCGGTCGAAAATCTCGATCACATTGGAGCCGGCCGTCACCGTCGCGCTATCCATGGATGATCTCCATATCCTCGGCCTGAACGGCGGACATGAGAGCATCCGGCAGGCGGCGGTCCGTTACCAGCGTATGAACCCGGCTGAAAGGCGCGGTGATGACATTGCCGACCTTGCCGAATTTGGAATGGTCGGCGAGCATCACGCTTCGCGATGTCTGCTTCAGCAGCACCTGACGGATGCGCGCCTCGTCCTCTTCGAAGTCCATGAAGCCATAATCGGCATTCACCGCCGCCGCGCCCATGAAGACCATGTCGAAATGGAACTGCTGGATGTAGGCGATGGTGTCATAGCCGACGAGATCCTGCTCCACCGGGCGCAGATGCCCCGGCGTCATCAGCACCTGAACGCCAAAATGCTCGCAGGCCGCCTGCGCGATGCGCAGAGAATTCGTGTAGAGCCTGAGTTTCTTGAAGCCGACGAGCCGGCGGGCGAGCGCCAGCGTCGTCGTGCCGGTGTCGAGGAAGATGACGCAGTCATCGATGATGAGATCGCGCGCAAGGCTCGCCACACCGTCTTTTTCCAGCGCGTTCAGCTTGATGCGTTCGGTGATCGGCGTATCGGCGGTACGGCCTGCCGGGATGGCGCCGCCATGCACGCGCCGCACGGCTCCTTCGGCCTCGAGATCCTTCAGATCGCGCCGGATCGTTTCCCCGGAAACGCCGAATTCAGCCGAAAGCTCGAGCACACTGACACGCTGATCGCGGTCCAGGCGCTCCAGGATGACCTCCTTGCGGATCTCACTCGACATGAACGGCTTCCTCCTCATGCAGCGCCTCGTGCCGATGCAGGCAGGCGGCGTAGTTGCCCCCGGCAAGAGCCAGCAGCGGCGGGTCGGTTTTCTGGCAGTCGCCCTGCGCACGCGGACAGCGCGAGCGGAACGAACAGCCAAGCGGCAAGTCGATCGGGCTCGGCGGCTCGCCGTCGAGCAGGTATCGAACACGCGGAAAACGGTTATCCTCCAGCGTCGGCATGGCGCTCAGCAGCGCCCGTGTATAGGGGTGGTGCGGCTTTTCGAAAAGCGTGCTGTTGTCGGCCAACTCCACGATGCGCCCGAGATACATGACGGCGATACGGTGGCACATCCGGCGCACGAGTGCGAGGTCGTGCGAAATGAACACATAGGAAAATCCGTGTGTTGCCTGCAGCCGGTTGAAGAGATCCAGAAGCTCCGCCTGCTCCACCTGGTCGAGCGCCGACAGCGTCTCGTCGAGGATGAGCAGGCGCGGCTTCAACACCAGCGCGCGGGCGATGTTGATACGCTGGCGCTGGCCGGCGCTCAGGCCCACCGGCAGACGATCGGCGAGCTCCATGTCGAGCCCCACCTCGGCCATCGCCTCCTGTGCTCGCCGCGACGCCTCCGCCCGGTCGACACCGTGAATGAGCAACGGCTCCTCGATCATGCGCTGGAGCGGCATGCCCGACGGCAGCGACCCATAGGGATCCTGCAAAAGCAGCTGGAAAGACCGGCGCATTTCGGTCAGCGAGCGAGCGGAAAGATGAGAGAGGTCCTTGCCGAGAAAAGCAATGCGGCCGCCATCCGGCCGCTCCAGCCAGGCGAGAAGGCGGGTCAGGGTGGATTTCCCGCAACCGCTTTCGCCGACGATGCCGAAATTCTCGCCGGCCTTCACGGTGAAGGAGACGTCGCGCACCGCCTTCACCTCGTTATAGGCGTTGAAGGAACCACGGCGGCGCACAAGGTAGGAGCGCATGACGTTGTCGACGGTCAGCACCGCCTCGCCCTCTCGCGCCGGCGGGGCCGCCACATTCTTCCAGATCGACGGGATGCGTGAGATCAGCGCGCGCGTATACGACTGCTGGGGAGTTGCTGCGAGCTCCACCGTGCGGCCTTCCTCCACGATACGGCCGCGCTGCATGACGAGCGTACGCTCGGCGATCTGCGCCACCACCGGCAGCGACGACGAGATGAAGAGAAAGGCAGTGTCGAGGCTCTGCCGCAAGCCGTCGATGAGACGGATGATCTGGGCGGCCACCGTCACGTCGAGCGGCTGGGTGATATTGTCGGCGATCACCAGCGAGGGATCGGAAACGAGCGCATCGACGATCATCACGCGCTGCATCATGCCGCCCGAGAACTGGAACGGCGCCTCGTGGAAGCGAGCAACCGGCGACGGAATGTGCACACGAGCAAGCAGGTCCAGCACCTTCTCGCGCGCCTCGGCCCGACCGATTTCCGGTCGCACGCAGCGTAGTTTCTCGACAATCTGCTGGCCGATGGGCAAGCGCGGATCGAGCGAGCCCATCGGATTGGCTCCGATGAAGCCAATGCGGTTGCCGCGGATGGCGGAGAGCGCGCGCGGCGGCAGCGCCAGGACGTCCTTATCCTCGAAGACAACCTTGCCGGCCGCGATCTCCAGGGGTGTCGTCACAGCGCGCACCAGCGCACGAGCCAGCACCGACTTGCCGGATCCGGCCTCGCCGACAAGGCCAAGCACTTCGCCGGGCGCCAGAGAAAAGCTGACATCATCGACAATGCGCCGGTTGCGGCCTTCCCGATCGAGGTCGACACTGAGATTGGAGACGGCGAGAATGGGACCGGGCATTACGCTTCTCCTCGCAGAACCGCATTGCGCGCGCGCTCCAGCGCCGACCCCATCAGGTTGAGGCAGGTCAGCGAAACCAGCATAAAGACGCCGGGCATGGTGGCGATCCACCAGGCATTCAGAAGGTACTTCCGCGCATCGGCGATGACATTGCCGAAGGTCGGCGTGGGCGGCTGCACGCCCAGGCCCAAAAAACCGAGAATGGATTCGAAGATCATCATGCGGGCGATGTCGAGCACCGCGACGAAGGCGATCGGCGGCAGAACGACGGGCGTCACGAAGAGCAGCATGATACGCAAATCCGAAGCCCCAAGCACCCGCTCGCCCAGAACATAGCCGCGGCTTCGCTCGCCGAGCGCCACGGAGCGGGCGACGCGAGCATAGAGCGGCCAGCCGGAAAGGCCGAGCACGAGGATGATCGCCGGCACCGTCGGGCGGGAAACGCCGAGAATGGTGATGGCGAGAATGATCATCGGGATCGAGAGCTGCGCGTCGGTGAGCCGCATGATGACGGCATCCACCCAGCCGCCGCGGAACCCGGCATAGAGGCCCAAGCTGCAGCCGACGACGAACATCAGGACAACGGTGGTGATACCGATCAGCAGCGAATAACGTAAGCCCACCAGACAGCGCATCAGCACGTCGCGGCCGAGCTGGTCAGTCCCGAGAAGGTAAGGCCACTTCCAGCCCTCTGCCGGAAACGGCGGCAGGAGCTTGGAACCGTAGGCGATCTTGATCGGGTCGATCGAGCTTATCAGCGGCAGGAAGATCGCCAACCCGACGAGCAGGCCGAAACCGATCAGGCCTATGCGGAAATCCGTGCGTGCGGCCGCGATCTGAAGCATGCGCCGGGTGGGGGTGACACCCCGTTTTACCGCCGGACGCGCGGCAACGGTCTCATGAGCGATATCGGCCACGTCAATACTCCAGTCTCGGATCGATGGTCATCGCGATGAGGTCGACGAGGACGTTGATCATCACGAACATCACGGAAATGAAGATGGCGATGCCCTGGATGAGCGGGAAATCGCGTTGCAGCACGGCGTTGATCGTCAGGAGGCCAAGACCGGGATAGTCGAAGATGAACTCGATCACGAGGACACCACCGAGCAGCATGCCGAGCTGGACGCCGAGCAGGTTGATGAGCGGGATCGCCGAATTGCCGAGCGCATGGGAGAAGATCGTGCGGCTGCGGGTAAGGCCGCGGATCGGCGCCAGCTGGATGAAATCCTCGCGCATCACCTGCGCCACCGAAACGGTGAGCGTGCGCAGGATGAACGGCACGATCTCGACGGCCAGCACGATCGCCGGCAGGATCGTATAGCTGAAGCCGCGATAGCCAATGGCCGGCAGCAATTTCAGTTTCACCGACAGAAACAGTGTCAGGACGATGCCGAGCCAGAAATTCGGCGTCGATACGCAGATGGAGCCGATGGCAAGCGCCAGCTTGTCCGGCCACTTTCCCGGATAGAGTCCGCCGAGCGTACCGAGCGGCACAGCTACCAGCAGAGCCAAAGCAAGGGCGACGGCGGCCAGCTGAAGCGTCATCGGCAATGTGGCGAGGATAAGATCCAGCACCTTGGCCCGCTCCTCACGAGTGGCATCATCGAAGGATGCACCGCCGAGGCTTGCCCCGCTCTTCGGTCGCACGAAGGACGTGCCCAGATCGCCGGTCACGAGATCGCCGAGATAGGACACGAACTGGACCGGAATGGGTCGGTCGAGGCCGAGCTCCTTGGCCTTCATCGCCACCACCTCGTCCGGCGCCATGCCGCCGACGATGAGGCGCGCGGGATCGCCCGGCACCACGCGCAGGAGCGTGAAGATGATGAAGGTCACGAGCAGAATGATGAGCGCTCCCTGCAGGACGCGTCTCACCAGGAACGATAGGACGAACATGCGTCTCCCCTTGCACTGATCGGTATGGAGCGGCCGCCCCTCAGGGACGGCCGCCGCTTGCCATCAGGCGAGGGTCGCTTTGTTCGCGTCCATCATGCCGTTCGGATAGAAGTACATGCCGTCCAGACCCTCGCGCATGGCGTGGATGAAGACCGAGGTGAAAAGCGACAGCGCCGGCACCTTGTCGGCCAGCATCGGCATCACCTCGTTCTGGATCACCGCCTTGCGTTCGGCAGGATCCAGCGTGTTGCGCTCCTTGTCGAGCACCGCGTCGAGATCCTTGTCGTCGATGCCGCAGATGCGCTTCGAGATCGAATGGAAATGGGTGCGCAGCACGAGGTCCGGTTCCGGCGAGCCCGTCGACCAGCCGCAGTCGATCATGTGCCCCGGTCCTCCGCCCGGACGGTCGTAGAGCCGCTCGTTCCAGGCCGCCACTTCCATGACATTGAGCTTCACCGGGAAGCCCTGCTCCTGCAGCATGGCCGTGATGACCTCGCCATACTCCTTGGTCTTCGGATAGAAGCCGACCGAGGTGATGTATTCGAGTTCCGGCAGGCCCTCACCCTTCGGGAAGCCCGCCTCGGCCAGAAGCCGCTGGCTTTCCTCCGGATTGTATTCCGGATAGTTCGGCGTATCGACGTAGCCGAACTTGACCGGCGAAATCCAGGCTTTGGAGGCGTGGCCGGAAACACCGAGGATATCGAGCAACACGGCGCGGTCGATGGCATGGGCGGCCGCTTTGCGCACGCGCGGATCGTTGAAGGGCGGTTTGGAGCAGCGGAACCAGAGATATTTGTTCTCGACGGAAACCGCCTTGTTCAGCTTGTAGCCGCCGGTTTCCTCAATGGTCTGGACCTGCTCGGCCTCGAGACGTTCGATGAGATCCGCCTCCCCGTTGAGCAGTGCCAGCGTGCGCGTGGTCGCATCGCCGACGAAGCTGAAATTGATGCCGGGAATGGCCGGTTTGCCGAGATAGAAGCCGTCGAAGGCTTCAAGCACCGTGGTATTGCCGTCCTGGCGGGCAAATTTGAAGGCACCCGTGCCGTTCGGACGGGAGGACAGCGTCTTCGGATCGGCGACATCCTTTGCCGACATGATCGGCAGGAAGGCGGAGAGGAACCAGAAGAGGCTCGCCGGGTAACCGCCCTTGTCGGTCTTGATGCGGGCGACATGATCGCTCACCACCTCGACCTCGCAGGCGCCGGGATACCAGGCTGCCGGCCGGTCGGGCTGGCTGGCATATTCGAAAGTCGCCTTCACGTCTTCGGCGGTGAAAGGCTTGCCGTCGTGGAAGGTCACCCCCTCGCGCAGCGTGAATTCGAGCGTGTGCTCGTCGACGAGCTTCATGTCGGTCGCCAGTTCCATCACCAGCTCGTCCGGCTTGTCAGGCCGCATCGGCGCACGGGTGAGATAGCCGAAGACGAAGCTCTCCAGATTGATCTGGGCGAGCGTGGTGTGCGAGGACGGATCCCAGTTGCCGGTCAGGTTCTCCGCCGACATGAAATTGAGGACCTTGCCCTCGGCGGCATGCGCCGGATTGACGAAAAAGGCAGTGTTGAGGACCGGAAGGCCGACGGCGACGCCAGCGAGCGCGGAACTCTTTAGGAATGCTCTCCTGTTGAATTGCATGACGATTTCTCCGCAGTTGGATTGCTGGGTGTTCCCCACCCCGCTTTGTCGCCAGCAACGACAAGCGGAGGTATTTTATTTTGGAAAAGGTGATCTTCGGCCTGCTGGCAAAACGCCATGACAAGCGCATCGGCATGCCGCCGGCCAACGACCTGAAGGCCGACCGGCAGGCCATTCACCGTCAATCCGCAGGGCAGCGAGGCCGCAGGATTGCCGGACAGGTTGAACGGATAGGTGAAGGGTGTCCAACCGGTCCAGGCCAGCACCTCGGACGGCGACGTGAACCCTTCCGGTGCCTCGCGGTCGGCGGCGAAAGGCTCGACCGGCACGGTGGGCAGAAGCAGCAGGTCGATATCCTCGAAAAGTGCGTGGACGCTGCCGGCGAATTCCGCGCGCGCCTTGGCCGCCCAGAGATAGTCGGCGAGATTGTAGCGTGCCGAAGCTTCGACGAGACCGCGGAAACCGCTGCCGAAAGCCGAGAGATCCGCCTGCGCACCATAGGCGACGCCACGGCCAGCGACCCAGAGCGTTTCGAAAATCCGGATCGGATCCTGCCAGTCCGGAACGACCGTGTGGATATCAACACCAAGCGCCGCCGAAAGCGTCGCAACGGCTTGCCGCACCACCCGGTCGATTTCAGGCGTGACCGAAAAGCCGAACAGGCTCGGCGCGAAGCCGATGTGCAACGAACCGAGAGATTGTGGCACGGTATAATCGGCGCCGTCATCGGGCAGCGCCTGATGGTCGCGCGGATCCGGTCCCTTGACGACGTTGAACAGGACGGCACTGTCCTTGGCCGAAAGGCTCATCGGACCGGCATGAGACAGCATTTCCGTGGCACTCCACGGCCAGGCCGGTACGCGCCCCAGCGAACCCTTCATGGCGAAAACGCCGCAAAAGGCCGCCGGGATGCGCACGGAGCCGCCGCCATCGGACCCCAGCGTGAAGGGGACCATGCGCGCAGCAAGCGCCGCACCGGAACCGGAACTCGAGCCGCCACTCGTCAGTTCCGGGCTCCAAGGGTTGCGCGTCGGCCCATAGAATTGCGAGTATCCGGAGCCGGACCACCCCATCTCCGTTGTCGTCGTCTTGCCGATCATGATTGATCCGGCATCGATCATCCGCTGGACAATCGGCGCCGTCGCCTTGGGAGCGAAATCCTTGTAGGCGGCAGAGCCGCGTTGGCAGAGCCTGTCAGCGACGAAGAAAAGATCCTTCACGCCCATCGGAATGCCATGAAGCGGGCCACGCAACCGGCCTTGTGTCCGCTCCCGGTCGCAGGCACGCGCCTCGTCCAACGCTTCCGTTTCATAGACCTGACTGAAGGCGTTAACGATCGGGTTCAATCGCCGGATGCGCTCAAGGCTTTCGCGCACAAGCGCCTCGGACGTGAGGCCGCCGTTAGTAAGTGCCGATCTGAGTGCAAGAACCGAAAAATCCACGACCTTCATCTCCAGTTATGTGGATTTATGTTGGATTTGTTGAAATTGTCAATATGCAAAAAAAACCACAAAATGCGCAACGAAGCGCGCACCATGTGATGCGGACTGATTATCGTGCGTGTTGTTGTCGTCTGACCTTGTTGAACTGGTCTACCAGTAACGAAGGCTGGACGCGGTAGTGCGAAACTCGCCCACGTCGCTTCTATGTCCATCGGCCCGCTGATGGCCAACGAGGTCATCGCCGCATATCTCAAAGTCAGCAGGACGCCGCCGACAGTCTTAGGTTTGAAAAAAGCTCTTGAACGGATGCGAACCGGCGGCCCCGCTGTTGCAGAATGCGCACGGACTCGAGATTCTAATCGCGGATCTAATGGCCGACTAAGCGCCTCTGCGATAGCTGACTTTGCCGCCACAAATCGTGATCGCAGGCTCCGCCTCGTGCAGAACATCCGCCTGCATCAGCTCTATATCGTGGGAAAGCACGACGATATCGGCGAGATAGCCGCATTTCAGTCGGCCCTTGCGGTGTTCCATGAATTGGGCATAGGCGCCCTCAACCGTATAGGCCGAGAGCGCCTCCATCAGCGTGCAGCTCTGGTCGGGATAACCCGGTGCGAAGGGTTTGCGGCGGATGGCGGCCTGGATGCCGAGGATCGGAGAGATCGGAGAGACGGGCCAGTCGGAGGCAAAAGGAATGTGGGCGCCGGCTTCACGCAGGGTGCGTGAGGCCCAGGCATAGGGCCAGCGTGCCTGGCCGACGCGTGACAGCGTGGGCTCCAGCGGCAGGTTCATTGCGCCCGGCGGATGCTGCGGCTGCATGGCGGCGATGACGCCGAGGTCGACCAGCCGCTGGATGTCGGCGGGGCGGATGACCTCGACATGTTCGATGCGGTGACGGCTGTCGCGCGCACCGTTTATGCGGCGGGCATGCTCGTAGCCATCGAGGATGGAGCGCACGGATCCGTCGCCGCAGGCATGCACCGCGATCTGCAGGCCTCGCCGGTCAGCCTCGGCGGCAAAGGCGTTGAAATGCTCCTGGGTGAACAGCGGTTCGCCATGCCAATCGGTGCGGTCGGCATACGGTTCGTCCATGTAGGCGGTCCAGCTATCCAGAACACCGTCCATGAAGGCCTTTACCATGCCGGAGGATAGCCATTCAGACCGGTAGCGCTCGGCCATGACGGAGGCCTTTTCCAGCACATCGGGCGTCATGAAATTCTTGTAGTGGAAGGGAATCTGGGCCCGCACCGAGAGCGCGCCTTCGGCTTCGATCTCGGCCAGCAGTTCGAGCTGGTAGAGATTGCCGTCCATGTTGTGCAGCGACGTAATGCCCTGGCTCGCGCAATAGTCAAGGCCACGCTTGGTCATCTGCCTGTCGGCCGCGCGCTCGACGTCCGTCGGCGGACGATCGGGTTCGCCGCCGGTGATGAGACCGAGCGACAGGCGCAGTTCACCGCTCAGCTCCAGCACGGGCTCGAAGGCGCCCCATTCCCGTAGCTCGCCGCCGGCAAGCCCGTCCGCGCCCATGAGGATCTCGTTGCCGGGCGGCAGGTCCTTGCCATGCAGCAGGCCGGCCGCCTCCAAGGCGCGGGTGTTGGCCCACATCGTATGCCCCTCCGCCGCGGTCATGGCGAAGGGGCGGTCGGCGACGATGCGGTCGAGATGATGCCGTGTGATCCGCTCGCCATTGGGTAGTATTTCGTGATCCGCACCATTGGCACGAAGCACCGTAACCTCAGGATTGGCCTTCGCATGGTCGCCGATCTTCTGCGCCAGCGCATCGAAGCCACGCACACCTCCCAGATCGAGACCGCCCAGTCCCATGGCACCCCAGGCAAGATGCATGTGCGACTCGATGAACCCAGGCAGGACGGTTGCGCCCCGCGCGTCGACCATCTCGGTCGAGCCGTTGCGCAGGCCGAGAATCGCGGCCCGCTCGCCGATGGACAGGATCTCGCCGTCCTTGACGGCGATGGCCTCCGCGCGCGGAAGAGACGGGTCCATGGTCAGGATTCTGGCATTCTCGATGATCATATCGGCGGACATGGCGCAAAGCTCCATTTGGTTGTCATGCGGGGTGGCGCGGCGGTCAGCGGGACTGCAGACGCAGCCTTGTCGTGGTGAGGATCGCGATGAGCGCCAGACCGAGGAGAACGGCGGCGGTCAGCGTCATGGAGGCGACGGCGAGTTGCGGCGTGGCGGCCGAGCGCAGCGACAGCCACATCAGAACCGGCAAAGTCTGGCTATCACGGTCCGTCAGGAAGAGCGCCATGATGAACTCATTGAGCGAGATGACGAAGGCAAAGAGCGCCGAGGATAGGATGCCCGACAGGCAGCTCGGTAGCACGACCTCGATGAAGACGCGCAGCGGCCGCGCGCCGAGATCGAAGGCGGCCTCAACAAGGCGCTGGTCAAGGGTGCGAAACACCGCCTCCATCAACAGGAAGACGAGCGGCATCGCCCAGAGCGAATGGGAAAGGATCACCAGATAAGGCGACCCGAAAGGCGACGCGCCGAACATCTCTATCCTGCTGAAGGTCATGGCGATGCCGAGTGCGAGCACAACGCCTGGCATGAACAGCGGCACCACGATGGCAAGGTATAGCACCGACGCGCCGAAGAACCGATGGCGGGTGAAGACCCATGCGGCGGCAACGCCGGTACAGGTGGACAGAACCATCGTGCCGGTGGCGATGAAAAGGCTGTTCGTCAGCGCGCGCACCCATTGCGGGCTGCTCGCGAACGTGACGTACCATTTCAGCGACCAGCCGGTGATGGGAAACCGCAATTGCTGACTGCCGCTGAACGACATGACGAGCGTGACGATAATCGGGATCAGGATGTAAGCAACCAGCGTGAGGCAAAAGGCAATTCCCGCAAGGCGCAGCAGGCGGCCGCCCAGCGGCGAGGAGGCACGGACAAGGCTAGACATGGAACGACCTCTGTTCAGGTTGCAGCCAGCGAACGAGCAGGATCATCAACGATACCGCGAGGGTCAGCGCCATGGAGAGTGCTGCGGCCATCGGCCAGTGGTGCTTGCCCAGCATCTGGTCCTGGATGAAATAGCCGAGCGTCCAAAGCGTATCGGGACCGAGTGCCAGCGGCGTCGCGTAGGCGCCCATCGTCCAGATGAAGGCCTGCGCGAAGGCAGCAAGCAAGCCGACCCGCGTCTGCGGCAGGATGATCTCGGCAAAGGTCGTCCAGGGCGGGCCGCCGAGGTCGGCCGAGGCTTCGAGCGTGCGGCGATCGAGCCCGTCAAAGACGGACAGCAGGATGAAGAAACAATAGGGCAGCGTGACATAGACGAGCCCCACCAGCGCGGCGCTCTCGGTGTACATCAGGCTGATCTTGTCCTGGAAGAGCCCGGACGAAACCAGCGCATAGCTGAGCAGGCCGTTTTTGGGAAAGATCGTCCACCAGCCGAAGATCGTCGCGATTTCCGAAACCAGCATGGGAAGCAGCGCGACGCCGACGAAAAGGAGACGCCAGCGCCCCGGCCGCAACCAGACCAGCAGTGCGAAGGCATAGGCAATGGCCACCGTGGCGACGGAGGCGACGAGCGCAAGGCGCGCCGTGTTCCAGATGACCGTGAGGATCAGCGGATCGGACACCAGCCGGTGATAGTTTTCGAAGGTGAAGCCGGGCGAGAAGGCGGTTTGCGGCTCGTGCTCGTTGAAACTCATGCGCGCCATGTAGAGCGCCGGAATCCCGAAGCCCGCGACGGAGAGACAGAGCGCAGGAGCCATCACAAGCCAGGCCGCCAGGCGGCTTTCGCCGGGCCGTCTCATGAGAATATCCGCATCGCCGCGGCCTCCCAGCCGAGGGTAACATCCGCACCGGGACCGAAACCCAGATCCGCATGATGATCGGCGACCAGCGCAACCTCGCCGGCAGCCAGGTGGTAGCGCCAGCTGTCGCCGAGATATTCGACGGTATCGACGCGCATTTGCAGCCGGTTGGGCGCGGCTTCCGCATCCGGCCCGAGGCGAAGGCGCGCAGGACGCAGATAGAGCCGGTGCGATCCCGGCGGCAGGCGCTCGGCGAGGGCCAAGGGAAGAGGCACACGGCCGCTGTCACGATACCCCTCCGCGTCGGCAAGGATGTCGAGACAGGAGCTTTCGCCAACGAAGCCGTGGACGAATTCCGTGCTGGCCGCGCCGTAGACGACATCCGGGCGATCGATCTGCTCGATGCGCCCACGGTTCATCACGGCTACCCGGTCGGACAGGGCCATCGCCTCGTCCTGGTCATGCGTGACGTAAACTGCGGAGAAACCGATCTGCTGGTGGAGACGGCGGATTTCCGCGCGCAGCTGCAATCGCAGCGACAGGTCCAGCGCGGAGAGCGGCTCGTCGAAGAGCAGCACGGACGGACGGACCGCAAGCGAGCGGGCGAGCGCGACACGCTGGCGCTGGCCACCCGAGAGCTGTTCGGGATACCGGTCCTCCTTGCCGGTGAGCCTTACGACATCGAGCGATTCAGCGATCCTGCGTGCGATCTCGTCGCGCGGCACGCCCCGCATCCGCAGGCCGAAGGCGATATTGTCCGCCACGGTCTTGTGCGGAAAAAGCGCACCCGACTGGAAGATCGTCGCCGTGTCGCGCAGATAGGGCGGCAGGTGCTGTGCCGGGGCGCCATTAATGCGGATTTCACCGCCATCAGGCGCCTCGAAGCCGCCAATCATCCGCAGCGTCGTCGTCTTTCCCGATCCGGACGGGCCGAGCAGGGTCAGAAACTCGCCCTTTGCAAGCGAGAGAGTGACATCATCGACCGCGACCACCGCGGCATAAGCACGGTGGAGCCGGTCGAGTTCGAGAGCTGGTTCGGAGCGGATCATTGATCGGCCGACCGGGAGATGGACAGTTTCATGCGGCTGTCGAAGGTCGCGTAGTCGGCGGTGATCTTCTCCCAGCCCTTCATGGTGATGAGTTGGAAGCGGCCGTGAACGTCCTCATTGGTGCGCGGATAGTCCTTTGAGTGATCGGGAGCGGTGACGTCCTTGCGAGACATGAAGACCATGGATTTCGACAGGAAGCGGTCCTGCGTCTCCTTCTCCAGAAGATAGTTGGAGAAGAGATTGGCGAGATCGTTGTGCCGCGTGCCGCGGACCTTGAAGAAGCGGTCCGTCCAGCCCGAGGTGCCCTCCTTAGGCACGGCGGCGACATATTCGTCGGGGCTGTCCTGCAGGAAACCGAAGGCGTCGGAGGAATAGGTCTGCGCAGCGTCCGCCTCGCCCTGATTGAGCACGGTCGCCTGTTCCGCACCCGTCATGTACCAGCGCGCCGGGCGCAGCTTGTCGATCTCGGCAAACAAAGGTTCAGCGCTTGCCAACGAATACATCTCGTCGATCTTATGGCTCGCTCCCTTGGTCAATGCCGTCAGGGAGAGCGGCCAGTGCCAGGCAGAGCCATCCACAGTCACCTTCCCCGCGAGCCTTTCGTCCCACAGGAGATTCCAGCTGTCCGGCGCGATGTCGAGCGACTTGCGCATGAGGAGCATGCAGGTGCCGATGGCGAAGGGCACGCCAAAACCTTCCGCACCCGGCCGGGTTTCGTCGAAATAGGGATAGACGGCACCCAGATTGGGAAGAGCAGCCACTTCGTTCTTGAGGAACAGACCCTGGGCGATGCCTTGGATGGACACATATTCCTCGCCTATGGTGATATCGAAAGGCGGCGTGTCTGCCGGCGCGGCCAGAATCTGCGGTACCATCTGGTCCCAGCCGCCGGTGCTTTCCACCGCAGTTCCATATTGCGCATTGAATGGGTCGATCACGGTTTCCTTGAACACGGTCTCGTAGTTTCCGGACCATGACATGACGATCAGTTCTTCCCCCGCGAAGCTCTTCTCGGCGGAGGCGACGGATGCGCGGCCTATGATGGCCGGCGCAGCGATCAGCGCGGCGCCCGCGCCCAGAAATCTCCGGCGGGAGAGCGGGATGCTTTTGAGGTCATTGCTCATTCTGGTGTTCCCCTTTTTTAACGATGAGCGTTTGCCGAACGGCCGCTAGCGGCCGGACGACCGGGCGATTGTCATTTTCATCCTGCTGTCGAAGACCTGATAATCCGCGTTGATCTCGCCCCAGCCCTTCATCGTGATGAGCTGGAACATGCTATGGAGATCCTCGTTCGAGCGCGGATAGTTGTGCCAATGGGCGGGCACGGCGACATCCCGGCGCGACATGAAGACCATTGATTTCGCGAGGAAGCGGTCCTGGGTTTCCTTCGCCAGAAGATAGTTGGAAAAGAGGTCGGCGAGATCGCCGTGGCGTGTGCCGCGGACCTTCACGAACCAGTCCGTCCATGCCGATGTGCCCTCGTCCGGCACCGCGGCGATGTACTCGTCGGGGCTGTCCTGCAGAAAGATGAAGGCATCAGACGAATAGGTGAGCGCAGCATCCGCCTCGCCCTGGTTCAGCACGGCCGCCTGCTCCGCGCCGGTCATGTACCAGCGGGCGACCTTCAGCCTGTCGAGTTCGGCGAAGAAAGGTTCGGCGCTCGTCGTCGAATAGAGCGCATCTAGCTTCGCGCCCTGCTTCAGGGCCGCCACGGAAAGCGTCCACCACCAGGAGGAGCCGTCCAGTGTTGTCTTGCCTGCAAGCCTGTCCTCCCACAGAAGCGACCAACTGCTGGGAGAAAGGTCGAGGGACTTGCGTAACATCAGCATGCAGGTGCCGCCGGCAAAGGGCACGCCGTAGTCCTCGGCTCCCGGCCGTGTTTCGGCGAAATAGGGATAAACCGCATCGAGATTGGGAAGGGCGGCCCTGTTGTTCTTAAGCCAGATCTTCTCCGCGACACCCTGAAGCGTGATGGCCTCTTCCGTAATCGTGATGTCGAAAGGCGGATTGTCGGCCGGTGCGGCGAGGATCTGCGGCACCATCTGGTCCCAGCCGCCGACGCTTTCGACGCGGGTGCCGTATTGCGCGTTGAACGGGTCGACCACCGTCTCCTTGAAGACGGTCTCGTAATTGCCGGACCAGGGGACCACGATCAGTTCCTCGCCCGCAAAACTCGTTTTGGCCGAAGCCACGGAAGCACGCCCGATGATGGCGGGCATGGCGAACGCGAAGGCGCCGGCGCCGAGGAACTGCCGGCGCGACAATGCGGTTTTTCCTTCAATGCCCTTCATGCTTTCCTCCCTCTGTTCCTTGCGCGCGATGGCAGGCACATCACATGGCGTCGGCCGGTACAGGCTCGCCGCGAGCATTTGCCAGCAGCGCCGCCGCGAGCGTGTCCCGCTCCTGCGCATAATCCCGGGTGATCGCGTCGCCCCGCTGGCGGGTGCGCCAGTGCGGATCGGCCAATAGCGGGGCATCCGTCGCTTCCGGCAGATGCCGGCCGCGGATCAGGTCGGCCATCCGCTCCGCCAGAACGAGGGTCGGCGCGTTGAGATCGCCGGCGGTCGCCTGGGGCATCAGGGAAGCATCGACCACCCGTAGTGACGCGATGCCGCGAACGCGCCCTTGCGGGTCGGTGACCGCGCCGTCGTCCGTTCCCATGCGGCAGGTGCCGCAGGGGTGATAGGCGCTTTCCAGCTTCGCCTTGAGGAAATGATCGAGCGCCTCGTCATCCTCCACCGCGGCCCCCGGCGCCAATTCCCGGCCCCGATAGGGCGCGAAGGCCGGCTGGTCGAAAATCTCCCGCGACAGGCGGATGCAGGCGCGGAACTCGTCCCAGTCGTCGGGATGGCTCATATAGTTGAAGCGAACGCGCGGCAGGCTCTCCGGCCGCCCGTCCCGCAGGCGCACCCAGCCACGGCTCTTCGAGCGCTTGGTGCCCACATGCACCTGGAAGCCATGGCCGGAGGCCAGCGTCTTGCCATCGTAGGAGATGGCGAGCGGCAGGAAATGGAACTGGATATCGGGATAGACGATGCCTGCGCGGCTACGGATATGGCCGCCTGTCTCGAAATGATTGGTCGCGCCGAGGCCGCGCTTCATCGTCAGCCACTCGATTCCGATGCGCCCCTTGCCCCAGAGGCTTTGCGTCGGAAAGAGGCTGACGGGCTGCGTGCATTCCATCTGGAGATAGAGTTCCAGGTGGTCCATCAGATTCTCGCCGACTTCCGGTAGATCAGCCACAACCGCGATGCCATGCCGCGCAAGCTCCCCCGCCGGTCCGATGCCCGAGCGCTTGAGGATCGCCGGCGACATGATCGAGCCGGCGGAAAGAATGACCTCCCGCGTAGCCGTCGCATATCGAAGTTCGCCGGCGACCATGAAATCAACGCCCGTCGCACGTCGCCCCTCCATCGCGACCCGATTGACCAAGGCGCCGGTGACGATGCGGACATTGCCGCGCGCCTCGGCCGGGCGAAGATAGGCACGCGCCGCACCCATCCGCCGACCGCCACCGACATTCATCTCCATCGGCCCGAAGCCTTCGTGCTGGCGCTCGTTCATATTCGCGCTGCGCGCATAGCCGGCCTGGCAGCCGGCATCCACGAAGGCACCGTAGAGCGGATTTGCCGCCGCGCCACGCCGCACCGTGACCGGGCCGGCCGTTCCCCGGAGCGCGCCCCCGCCTTCGACATTCTCAAGCCGCTGGAAGTAGGGCAGAACGTTCGACCAGCGCCAGCCGGATGCTCCGAGCGCCTCCCAAAGCTCATAGTCCATCGGATTGCCGCGAACCCAGCACATGCCATTGATGGAGGAGGAGCCGCCGAGACCCTTGCCGCGCGGCAGGTTCACCTCGCGACCGCCAAGATGGGGCTCGGGATCGGTCTTCATGCCCCAGTTGAAGCGGGCGGTGTTCATGGGGATCGACAGCGCCGCCGGCATATCGACGAAGATCGACTTCTCGCTGCCACCCGCCTCGATGACGAGGATGCGCGTGGCGGGATCTTCCCCGAGACGGTTCGCCAGCACCGAGCCGGCGGACCCCGCGCCAACGATGATATAGTCGTATCGTCCTTCGTTCAGCACGGCCGGACCTATTCGATGATCACGTAGAATTTCAGCATGTCGACCGGCTGGCGCCACACGCCCTTGAACCCCTTCGGCACGAGGAAGCTGTCCCCCTTGCGATAGGTCTCGTGGAAGTCGTCCGCCTCCAGCGAAACCTCGCCCTCCAGGACGACCATGAACTCGTCGGTCGGATAATCCTCGTAACGCTCGGTATAGGCCGTCGACCGCCAGATACCGGCGCGGACACCCTTCTCGGGCCGCGAGAAATAGGCGTGATCGAGACCCAGCGGCTTTCCCGAAAGCAGCTCCGCATGCTCGAGCGCAAGATCAGGAAGGCCAAGCCAACCATCTGGTCCGGTTGATGAAAAGCGAACGGGTTTCGGCACGGGAAGTCTCCGGGATGCAGTGGTTTCGAATGGGTCCAGACTGTGGCACCCCTCCCCCGTTGACAAGTGACAAGTTTTCCCGATTCAGTAACCTGAAGTAACGGAGAAGACGATGCGCCGGCACTATTCCCTGACCGCATTGCGCGCCTTCGAAGCCGTAGCGCGACTGAAGAGCATCTCGGCCGCAGCGCAGGAACTGCACGTGACGCGACCTGCCGTCTCCAAGCAGGTGACGCTGCTGGAAGCCGATATCGGACGCTCCCTGCTTCTGCGCGTTGGCAACGCAATCGAGCTGACGCCCGCCGGCGGCGAACTTTTCGCCGGGCTACGGCAGGGGCTTGAGATCATCTATTCGACGACTGAAGCGGTCAGCCGGCGGGCGCCGGACGAGCGGCATATTCGCGTGCTCGTCTGTCGCGACTTCGCGTCAAGCTGGCTTGCCAGCCAGATCGGCACGTTCCTCGTCGCCAATCCCGGCATCTCGGTCGAGATCACCGCGGAAAGGAATGGCGTCCTTCGGCAAGATGAGGATTTCGACTTCCGTATCTTCTATGCGAACGAAGGCGCGCTTGCCTCAAAGACATTTCAGGAAAGCGTCCTCTGCCGCTGGATCGACATGCTGGTCTGCACCCCGGATTTTGCGACGAACCATCTCGGGCCTGAAAAGCCGCTCTGCGAGGCGCCCTATCTGGCTGATGCGAACTACGACATGTTCGAGGAATGGTGCAGCCTGACCGGCATCGACGCCGGCGGCGCCCGGCAACACATCACCGTCTTCAATGAGACGACGCTCTGCCTCTCCGTCGCGGCGTCGGGCGGAGGACTGACGATCGGCGATAGCTTCCTCGCTCTGCCGCCCATCCAGTCAGGCGGCTTCGTCGTGCCCTACCGGGTCGGACTCGTCAGCGCGCAGTGCTACCTTCTTTTCAAGCACAGGAACCGCCCACCGACCGTCGCGCATCGCAAGTTCGAGACCTGGCTGCGCGGCGCCATCAAGCACTACCAGTCATCGCTGCTGCAGGTTCTCGCCGACAAGGGAATCCGGATCATCGAGCGCGCCGGGCCGCCGGCGCACGAAAACGCCCCCTAGCCGGAAGAGCCGGCGAGAGGCCCGCCTTCACCGGAAAGATCGGCCGCGATGGTATCGGCAAGCCATGACCGAAACAGGGAGGCCGACCGGCTTTCCTGCGCCGCGGCGGGGCTGATCAGGCCATAACGCGATCCGTCGGGGGTAAATCCCAGCGGTGCGACGAGGCGGCCCTTGGAAACATCGTCGATCGCGAGGATCCGGGGGCACATGCAGACGCCAAGCCCCGCAAGTGCGGCCTCCACCATGAGGAAATGGTGGTCGAGAAACCGCGTGGATTCCGGCCTGTGGCGATCAGGATGGGCCGACAGCCACTTTTGCCACGCGTCCGGCCGCGTCCGCGCCGCCAGGGCCACATAGTGGCCAGCCGCGAAACGCTCGGCCATATCGGGATGCATCACGGGGCCGACCGCTTCCTCGAAAAGGGACTCGACCCGCCAATTCGCGTCGATCGAAAAATCCAGTCGCCGGATTGCCAGCGTGATGTGATCACGGGTGAAGTCGAAAGCCCCGCCGCCCACGGACAAATGCAGGTCCACGTTAGGATATCGTCCCTGGAAGGAAGCAAGGCGTGGAATGAGCCAGCGCATGGCGATCGAACGTTCGCTGGAGATGACCACGGGGGCCTCGGCGCGCGCCGAGCGCAGCCTGGCAAGCACCGTCGAGACCATGGACATGGCACCCGTTGCCGCCGCAGCCAGTTCCGCCCCGGCATCCGTCAATTTGATCCCGCGCCCCGAAGGCTCGATGAGCCTGATACCCGTATCGAGCGAGAGTTTCGCCACCCGGCGGCTGACGGCCCCGTGGGTGAGATTGAGCTCTTCCGCGGCGGCGCGCACGGAGCCCAGACGCGCCACCACCTCGAAGGCGCGCAGGTCATCCAGAGATGGGAGTTCAGCTCGTTTCATTGGTGATTTTTTATCACCGATATTCGTCAGATCATATCGATTTTTTCCTGTTTCACCGTGGCCTACTGTTCACGCATGGAACAGACAATTGACAGAAGAGAACGAATTGGAATCGTCGCCGACGATCTGACGAGTGCAGCGGACGGCGCCGCTGCCTTCCTGGCGCGCGGCTATGCACCCCTCATCTGCCGGCAGGAACACCCGGCAACCCGGGAGCTGCTGGTGTCCATCGACACCGGCAGCCGCATGCTGGACGAAGCGGCGGCCGGACAGGCGACCGGCCGGGCCGTTGCGGCACTCGCCAAACGCACTACGCTCTACAAGACGATCGATTCAACCCTGCGCGGCCATATCCGGTCGGAGATCGCCGCGGCGTTCCGGGCGAGCGGCCGGAGACATCTGGTCATCGCCCCGGCCTTCCCGGCGGCCGGCCGCACGACGGTGGCCGGCATACAGCTGCTGGATGGCGTGCCCGTCGCAGAGACCGCCTATGGCCGCGATCCCGTGCACCCCGCAGGCACATCGGCCATCAGGGACCTGATCGAGCCGGAACTGGGCAGGATAGTCATCGTTCCGGCCGACCTTGCCGAAGCCGAGATCGGCCGGCACATCGCGGATGCTCCGGTCGTCATCCTCGACGCGACCAGCCAAACGATTCTCAATCGCCGGGTGGCAACGCTTGCCCCGCGCGGATCCACGCTCTGGGTCGGTTCGCCCGGCATGGCGGCGGCTCTGGCGACGATCGTACCCTCGGCGCCGGCGACACATACACCCCAGGCAAATGCCCTCGCCCGTGTTCTCGTGCTCGTGGGCAGCGCAAACCCGGTCAGCCACGAGCAGTGCGACCGGCTAGCGGCGACGGACGTTGCGATCGCCGACCGTTCGGCGGAGATAGACACCGAGGCTTCCGTCGCCTGCCTTCGCGCGCCGCAAAACCGCTCCAGCGATCCGGCAACCGTACTGACCACGCTGATCGACGAAGCCCTGACGACGCTTTCCCGGCAACGTTACGACGCGGTCATCGCGACCGGCGGGGAAACGATGAACGCCCTGATGGAGCGGCTGTCGATCCGTAGCTTCACGCTTTTGCGCGAAATCGAGCCCGGCTTCCCGCTCGGCAGGGCGCTGTTCCCAAGCGGCCGCGTCCTTCTGCTGGCCATGAAGGCCGGCGGTTTCGGCTCGGCGGAGACGCTTCGCCATGCGGCCGACACCATCCTTGATATTGGAAGGAAGCATTCATGACGACGCTGCTGAAACCTCTCGCCCTCACCATGGGCGATCCGGCCGGCATAGGTCCCGAGATCATCGCAAGGACGATGCTGGAGAAACCCGAACTGCGGGCCAATCTCGTCATCGGCGATCCCAGAGCGATGTCGCGAGCCATTGCCATGCTCGGCGGCACGCTCGATCTCAATGTGGTCGAACACTCCGAAGCGCCCCTCCAGGAGGGCGCCGTGAATGTCCTCACATCCTCTACCCTCACCAAGCTTCCTCCAATGGGCACCGTCAGCGCCGAGGCGGGCAGGATGGCCTACGATGCCATCATCGCGGCCATCCGGCTTGCAAAGGCCGGCAAGGTCGCGGGGATTGTCACCGCCCCCATCCATAAAGAGGCGTTTTCCGCCGCCGGCATATCCTATCCCGGACACACCGAAATCCTGGCCGAGCATGGCGGCCGCGGGCGTGTGGCAATGATGCTGGCCAATGACGATATCCGCACCGTGCTCGTGACCATCCACTGCTCGCTTGCGGAAGCGATCCGCCGTGCGGATTTCCCCGCCCAGATGGCGGCAATCCGGCTTGCCCATCAGGGCGGCCGGGCGCTCGGCATCGAAAGGCCGCGCATCGCCGTGGCGGGCCTCAATCCCCACGCCGGCGAAGGAGGCCTGTTCGGGGACGAGGAGATCCACATCATCCGCCCGGCGATTGCCGCCGCGCGCGCGGAAGGCATCGATGCCAGCGGCCCCTGGCCCGGCGATACGGTGTTCATGCAGGCCCGCAATGGCCGCTTCGATATCGTCGTCGCCCAGTATCACGACCAGGGGCTGATCCCGGTGAAGTATCTCGGGCTGGAAAGAGGCGTGAACATCACGCTCGGCCTGCCCTTCGTTCGCACAAGCCCGGATCACGGTACCGCGTTCGATATTGCTGGCCGGGGTATCGCAGACCCCGCAAGCCTGCAGACCGCCATCGACTATGCCCGCCGGCTGGCCGGCACCTCATCCGATCAGGAATAACAACATGGCCCATCCCGCTTTCATCTTCATGCTGACCAGCAATGACCGCACCATTCCCGATGCACTGGAACAGCTTCCCGCCGTCATCGCCGCCGGTGTGCGCCATATCGGTTTCAAGGATATCGGCCTGCCCTTCGACGATCTCGCCACCCTGCAGCGCGCGATCAAGGCGGCAGGCGCAACGAGTTATCTCGAAGTCGTCTCGCTCGATCGTGAAAGCGAGCTTTCCTCCGTTCGCTCCGCACTCCGCCTCGGCGTCGATTATCTGCTTGGCGGCACCCATGTCGACGACGTGCTGCCTCTGATCAAAGATACAGGCATCCGTTACTACCCCTTCCCCGGCCGGATCACCGGCCATCCGAGCATCCTTGAAGGCGCGCCCGAGGACATAGTCGCAAGCGCCCGGATGCTGGCCGCACGGGAGGGCGTTCACGGCCTGGACCTGCTTGCCTACCGCGCCGCGGTCGATGTTCCGGAACTGATCAGGGCCGTCTGTGAGGCTGTCGGAAAACCGGTGATCGTCGCCGGATCGATCGACCGCCCGGAGCGCATTCACGCGGTCATCAGCGGCAAGGCCGCCGGCTTCACGGTTGGAACCGCCGCTCTCGACGGGCGCTTCCCTGCCGCCTTCCCCGGCCTCACGCACCAGCTCCTTTCCATTGCGGCCATCAAGTCGCAAGCACTGCGGCTCGCGGAGCTGTGAAGCGCATTCCCAAGTGCCATTCGATGATGTCGCTGATAAGCTCTTGAAAGGACTCGAACCGCCAACCGCGTAGTTCAGTGGGTTTTATTGGCAGCATCTTCCCAATCCGGGTAACAGGTTGCTTGCCGGAGTGGCCGGTTTAAGGCCGCAAGCAGACTGCCTGGTGTTTGTTGTCGAGAGGCTAGAGCGGACATTGTAGGATCTGGTGCCCTTGTCCGAGTTCGCCCAAAGCGGCCATTGCAACGCGACGTGCGTCACGCGTCAGCATAGCGGCTTAGGAGGCATCTGATCGGCTCCACCAACGCACGCTTGCTGGGCAGCATACATTGGCGTGCATGGAACCGTAGACGGGACGTCAGAAACATGAAGGACGCTAGCGAGAAGTGGATCGCGCCCTTCAGAACCGGGTCAGCCAGCCGTCCTGTGAAGGATCAGGATTTTTCGGGGGACTCGACATCCGAGAACACCTGGACGGCGGCGGGCAGTCTTTCGCCCCTGATTTCGATGGCGGCCACGGCCGCATTCAGTTCCGCGATTTCGGAAGACGAGAAGCTGATCGCGGGCGCGCCGATATTCTCGATCATGTGCGCCATCTGGGTGGTTCCGGGGATTGGCACGATGAACGGCGTCTGGGCCAGCAGCCAGGCCAGGGCGATTTGGCCGAGGCGCGCCTGCTTGCGTTCCGCCCAGACTTTCAGGAGCTCGACGAGAGCCAGATTGTTCGGAAGGTTGTCCGGTGCAAAGGCGAATTTGCGCCGCCTCGTCTTCGCAGACGAGAACCACGCCATGCTGTTCACGATAGCGGAAGTTGGTGGCACCCGGCGCATCGGCCGGAAGGGGTGGAAGAGCATCCTTGCTCATGGTCGATCGACCTTTTGGTTGGTCCCCACGAAGTCGAGCGCATCCTTGGCGAAGGCGTCGAGCCGTTCCGTGACCAGATCGTTATCGCCACCAAATTCGGCGGGAACATCGATCTTGAAACTGGCGAGCGCAAACCGGGCCTCAACAGCCGCCCGGAGCATATCAAACTGGTAGTGGAGGGTATGCTCAGGAGGCGATCCGCAAGAAGGTTGAGGAAACCGGCGACGGGCCAGTCTACCAGATCCCGGAAATCTTCCAGAGCGAGGACGAGGCTAAAGCTGCCGTCGAGGGCCAGCGCAACAACCAGGATCGCGAGGAGGAGAAGCTCTTACTCACGGTCCTCGGCAAGGAAACGTGCCAGGCCGAGACCATGATGACCGTTGCCGGCATTGATCGCGACGCCGATGGCCAGTGGTCGATCGACAGCATCACCCACGTCTTTACCGGCACCGCCTCTTACACCAGCACGATTGCGCGGCACGGCGCGCGCCAAGTACGGCACGATCCGTGCCCATTGGCATGACGCCCAGGAGGCGATCCGCAAGAAAGTTGAGGAAGCCGGCAACGGGCCAGTCTACGAGATCCCGGAAATCTTCCAGAGCGAGGATGAGGCGAAAGCCGCCGTCGAGGGGCAGCGTAACAACCAGGACCGCGAGGAAGAGAAGCTTTCCCTCACAGTGCTCGGGACAGAAACGCGCCAGGCCGAAGCCATGATGATGGTCGCGGGTATCCACGAACGCCTCTCAGGCGTCGTGATTGAATGCCTGCCGTGGCACTCCTTCATCGAGCGCTATGACCGGCCGGGAATGCTCTTCTATCTCGACCCTCCCTAATGGGGGAACGAAAACGATTATGGCCCGGATGCATTCGGCCGTGACCAGTTCGCGGACATGACAGTGGCCTTAAAGCGGCTTCGAGGCACCTTCATTTTGTCCTTAAACGCGGTTCAAGGCGTGTACGACACGTTCAAAGACTTCTCGATCGAGGAGCTGGACTGCTCCTACTCGATTGCCGGGAAGGGTCGAAACGGTAGCGTGAAGGAAGTTCTCATCACCGCCAAACCGCACCAGTTGGCAACGTCGCGTTGATCTGTCTAAATGACTTGAGGTTGCAGGGTGAAAGGGGGTTTGTAATGCGACGTTTCATATCAGTCTTCGCTGGGCTCTTGGCCCTATCGACGCCGGCCGTTGCCGGATTTGAAAGTTGGACCGTTGAAAGCGAGGACGACCCCTTTTCCGGGGGAAACATGACCACTGTCTCCTATTCAAGCTCAATGAGATCAGGCGTCATCATCTTCTGCGACACTGCGAAACAGGGTCTCACGGTTCGAGCTGTCCCTGGCTTCGCTTTTGAGGAAAGCCTCAATGACCTCACCCCCCGAACTAGAATTCGCGATCGACGGCAAAAGGCTGGTCGGACAGTCCGGCACTGTAGGGACGGTCGCAGACAATCTTGCAGCGTCTGAAACCGCTCTCTCTGTCGAAAATTCGGAGACCTTCGTGGTTGCGTTTTTCAAAGCTGAAAAGCAGATCGCGATCAAGGACGGTATCAGCGATCGGCCTCACCTGCTCAAAGCACGCGGATCGACCAAAGCAGGCGCCGCGCTAGTCAAATGCATGGCGGGCCAGAAAGGGTAGCGTAGCGCCATAGCTTTTGAGGGGACTAAGCCCCCTTCGGGCGACTTCGTATATCCAGTGTGCAATCCGACAGAAGTGCATATCAGCAACCTTCGCGATAATGAACATGACGAGACTTTGGGCTTATCTAGACATCTCCAATCCCGTGTGCGCTTGGGCGGCTTACCGATGCGTTTTGGTGCCGCCTCCAACAGAACCGGGCTTCCTTTCTGTGTGGTCGACGAACCTCTTACGAGACATATCGTCACCCCGTTTCGGCTATGAGGTCCAATTGGAGGAAACCAGACGCGCCGAGGCACCCCACCACGTTTCGAGGCTACACGGCTTCTATTGCTTCACCGATCAAACGAGCGCTGTTAGCGCCCGGCAATCCTGGGGCCAACACTTCAGGGCCGAGAATATGGTGGAGCTTGAGATTGATGGCGACCTTCCAGCTACGAGGCTTGATTCAAATTGGATCAAGAACTGGCGAAACCACTATCACGCCGACTGGACGTCACGTTATTGGGCGGGAGAAATCTATCCGCATGAGGAGCCGGTCTGGGAGTGCATTTTGAATGTGCCTGCCTGGATCTTCGGACAAGAATTGCGAATGAGAGCTTGGGAGCGCGTCAAAGAAGCATTTCCGCTATGTCTCGGAACACTGGAGATTAGCCGTCTGGCTGCGTTCGTCGGCTCTGATCTCGGTAGCGTCCACGCTTTCTTGGGGGGCATAAGCAGGGTGTCGAGGTCAGTTTTTTCATGAATATGCGAGATGCAGACGATCGTGACTTCCTCGATAGGCTCGGAGCGCTAGATGCCCAGGAGCACCCCATCAACCCTGAGGGGCGGGAACAGGTATTATCCGGTCAGTGGGTGACGATGGATCTCAGACCGCATAGTTTCATTGTTCCGGCCGAGGTGTCGCGTTGAACCGGGCGGGAAATCAATTGGTCTTCAAGGGGGCGTTGAGTATCGCACTAAGCCGGTTTTGACAGGTCGTTGCGATTTTCAGAAATTCGCATTCAGCGTGTCAAAAGTCGCGGCGTGCTACAGCGGTCTTTGCTGTCCGACACCGCCCCCAGAATACGAGTGGGGGATACGATGGTAGCGGAGGAGGGATTCGAACCCCCGACACAAGGATTATGATTCCTCTGCTCTAACCTACTGAGCTACTCCGCCGACCGAAGGACGATTGGAACCAAGTCCGTTTTTCATCCGGTGCGCGGCTTATAAGGGGCGGCTCCTGCGGGTGTCAAGCGACCTTTGCAGGAAAAATCGCTTTGTCCGCACAGGCCTAGGGAGACAGAGCTTTTCAGGCGGCGACCGGGGTAGCGAGGATGCGCTTCAGCGCGTCTTCGGCAGCCGCTTCCCGTTCCGAGCGCTGAATGAAGCCGCCGCCATAGATGCGGGCGTCCTCGCCTTCACCGGAATAGAGCGCGCAGGCCTGGCCGGGAGCGACGCCCGCCTCGCCTTCGGACAGCTCGACGTAGATGCCGTGCTCGTTGGAGGCGAGGCGCGCGGGGCGCGGCGGGCGGGTCGAGCGAACCTTGGCATAGCAGTCGAAGCCGCCGGCGGCTACGGCATCGAGATCACCGTCGCCGAGCCAGTTGATGTCACGCAGGTAAAGGCGGCGCGTTTCCAGCGCCTCCTTGGGGCCGACGATGACGCGGCGCGAGCGTGCGTCGAGATAGACGACGTAGAGCGGCTCGCCGGTCGCGATGCCGATGCCGCGGCGCTGGCCGATCGTATAGTGCAGGATGCCGTCATGGCCGCCGAGAACGCGCCCGTCGATATGCACGATCTTGCCGGCGAGCGCCGCATTCGGCTTCAGTTTGTTGACGATATCGGTGTACTTGCCCTGCGGCACGAAACAGATGTCCTGGCTGTCGGCCTTCTTGGCGACGACAAGACCCATCTCCTCGGCAAGCGCGCGGGTCTCGGCCTTGGAGAGATGGCCGAGCGGGAAGCGCAGATAGTCGATCTGCTCCTGCGTCGTGGCGAACAGGAAATAGCTCTGGTCGCGCTCGGCATCGACGGGGCGATAGAGCGCGCGGCGCTCCGGCGCATCCGGCTGCGGGTTCGGACGTGAGCGGATATAGTGGCCGGTGGCGAGCGCATCAGCGCCCAGGTCCTTGGCCGTCGCCAGCAGATCGGCGAACTTGACGGTCTGGTTGCAGGCGACGCAAGGGATCGGCGTTTCGCCGGCAATGTAGCTTTCGGCGAAGGGGTTGATCACCGTTTCGCGGAAACGCTTTTCATAATCGAGAACATAATGCGGAATGCCGAGCGTTTCGCAGACGCGGCGCGCATCGTCGATATCCTGGCCGGCGCAGCAGGAGCCGGCGCGGTGCACGGCGGCACCGTGATCGTAGAGCTGCAAGGTGATGCCGAGAACGTCATAGCCCTGACGTTTCAGGATGCCGGCCACGACGGAACTGTCGACGCCGCCCGACATGGCAACGACGACACGGGTATCTTCCGGCTTGCGATCGAAATCGAGACTGTTCACGCGAGGTCCGTTCCGGTGGTTTGGCCTTTGCCGCTGCGCACCTTGGCTTGGGGCCGAAACCGGCCGTTGCGGCGCCCCGCGACAACGGAGCATCCTTCGGGCGACATATAGAAACTTGCCGCACCGAGAGCAAGAGAAGGCCGGAAACCTCGTCTTTCCGGCCACGCACGGAATTGCCCTTCCGGTCCGCAGAAAGGGCAAATCTCAGCGCAAGGGGAAATCAGATGAGACGCAGGCGCAACGCGATCGCGATCGACTGCATGCGGTTGACCGCCTGCAGCTTGCGGGTCGCGCTCTTGAAATAGCTACTCACCGTATAGACCGAAATACCCAGGATAATGGCGATCTCGTCGCTGCTCTTGCCCGCCGCTGCCCAGCGCAGGCATTCGACCTCGCGGCTGGAGAGCTTTTCCCGACCGGCCGTGACCGAGACGAAGGTCTTTTCGAGGCACTCGAACAGTTGCAACGCAGTGAAATGCAGTTCCGTCAACTCGGCGCGGGCAAGCGGCGCGCGTGTGCCGGAAAACACCATCAGATAGGGATCGCCAGTCGTGGAATGCAGAAGGAAGGCGGTGGATGATGTCAGGCCGTGGCTGTCGGCAAGCGCGATTGCGCTTCCGGCCTGGGTGTTTTCCCAATCGGACGGTGCAAGGAGCGTGCTGTCGCCCTGGATCGGCAGCTTCGTCATGCCGGCTTCGATAGCGAGCCGGCTGATATGGAACAGCGTCATCGCATCATATTTGCGCACGAGGTCGGCCGGCCAGTTGCTGACGAGCAGGCGCTCGGCAAAACGCTGCTGCTCATTGGCCGGGAAGCGCGCCACCAGGAAATGGCTGAACCGGAAGTGATTTGCGCATTGGCGCATCAGGTGCAGCACTTCATATTCGGTCTGCACGGTTTCCAAATTCGCCGTGGACAAAAACTCGGGCGGCCAGCCCTGCTGCAGGAGCCTGTTGTCTGGATCTCTCATTTTCCGTTTCCAACCGCCGGCGCGCCGCGCCGGGCTCGTGTGCATTCTCGGTCCGGAAAAATCTTGGAGCATCCCTGGTCAGGCAGCGTTAAAAAACGCCACGGCCGCCGTATTCCCAAAGGAAACAGCGCGCGGAAGGAATTCATGTGGATGCTTCCAGGGAGCTCCGGTGGCACCGATCCGATACCGCCCCCTTAAATTTGGGGGCGTATTAGCAGCATTTGAATAAAATAGAAATGAAATATTTGCATGGCTCCCATGCGGCGGCCGTAAACGGGCCTCTTCCCCAACGTAGCGGAAACCAGTGCCTCGCGAGGCGAGCGCCAAGTGCGAAGCCGCTCAAAAGATTAGAAAATTGTTAGTGTGCGCTTAGGCAAATCTTAAATGTGGCGGGCTAGAGTTCCCGCATATGGTCTTGAGTTTATGTAGAGAGTCCAATGACCGAATTGATACGACCCCGCGTTAAATACGTCATCGGCCCCGATGGCAGCCCCCTGACGATCGCCGATTTGCCGCCAGCCAACACGCGGCGCTGGGTGATTCGCCGGAAGGCAGAAGTCGTCGCCGCCGTGCGTGGCGGGCTTTTGAGTCTCGAAGAAGCCTGTGAACGGTATACACTCACGGTCGAAGAATTCCTGTCCTGGCAGTCCTCCATCAACGATCACGGCCTTGCCGGCCTGCGCACCACGCGCATCCAGCAGTATCGCCACTAGCCCCGTTTTGGATCAAGACCCAAGCGGCCGCGTTTAACGCGGCCGCTGTTTTGTTGCGACTTGCGGCTCAATGCGGCCTGAGTTTCATCTGCAGAAGACCCGTCATGATCGCCGACGCTGCATAGAACCAGAGGCCGGGCTGCGTGAAGGCGGAGGCCATGCCGCTCGTCTTGGCGGCCACGATGACCAGCGCCACCAGCATCACATCCATCATCGACCATTTTCCGAGCACCGGCAGCAGCCGGGCAAGCCAATTCGCCTTGCCGCCGCCCACCTCCGCGGGTGCGGTCGCCTCCAGCGCCATGCCGAAAAGCTTGACGACCGGAAAGACGACGGAAAACAGTGCGACGAGCACGGCAAGCCCGCCGCTCCCCTGCCCCCAGAGCGAGGCGACGATGTCGATCAACGACGGCGTCTCATCGAAGAAATAGAGTTTTTCGAAGCGGACGAGCGGTAGGACGAGACCGAAGGCGAGGCAGAGGCTGGAAAGAACCAGAAGGGCTGGAGTGACGAAGATCATAGGGCGGTTCGCGTTTGAGATCGCCTTGCATAGCACCCGTTTCGGCTCGATGCAGCACGGACTGTTCACATCCTCCTGACTTGCCGGATCGGATCGAACGGGAAAGGATGGCACAGACACCCCATCAGCGAGGAGCAGACCATGGATATCCGGCACGAAGACAACGGCTCGAAGGGCCGCTATTCCGTCACCGTCGAAGGCCACGAGGCGGAAGTGACCTATTCCCGTGCCTCGGCGCAGCTGATCATCGTCGACCATACCGGCGTGCCGGATGCGCTGCGTGGCAAGGGTGTCGGCCAAGCGCTGGCGGCGCACGCAGTTGAAGAGGCGCGCAAGGGCGGCTGGAAGATCATGCCGCTTTGCCCGTTCTTCAAGGCACAGGCGCTGCGCCATAAGGACTGGGCCGACGTCGTGAACCTTTAAGCAAACGCGAAGAGCCCTCGTGAGCGGTCTTGCGGCCGCTCGCGAGGGTTCTTCAGAACCGAAACGGGATCAGGCGCGAAGCCGGACCGCGTTGTCGCGCTCTTCCAGCGCCGAAGCCTTGGCGAACTCCGCCTCGGCCTCTTCCAGCGCAAGCTCCGCAGCATCCTGCTGCACCTTCAGTTCCCGGATCGAGACCTGCAGGTTGTCAGAGCGCTGCCGCGCCGCCTTGGCGAAGGTGGGGTAAGCGAAGTGACTGGGATCGGTAATCCCGGATTTCTTCTCTTCGATAGCGATCTGGCTTTCCAGCTCCTTCGACATCCGTTCGAATTCGGACATCATGAGCTGCAATTGAGACAGCTGCCGTCTTTTGTCTTTCACCTGAAATTCCTTCAGGCGAACTAGGCTCTCACGCGACTTCATACGCAATACTCCCGTGGATAGCGAGACCCCGGCATAAAGGCTGGCGGCCGCCGAACACGATGGCGAACGCTTAACCCGGCATTTCCAAATCAGTTTCAAAACGTGGCTCTCACCACCCATTGAAGCCGGTATTTCCACCCGTGACCCGACAAAACACGTCGAGCGTTAAAAAAAACCTAGCGAGAATTAATGAATCCCTACCGCTGGTAACCTTTCGTTTACGGGCATCGTTAATCATAGGTCCGATGATTTAAGGCTCAGTAAATGCGGTTCGCGAAAAACAAGGTGGTTCGCATTGATGAGTCTAAAGAGTCGGTTAGCGTTGTTTCTTAACGAGAAAAATTAAGAGACACATTTCCGATTCACATTAGAAATCAGGAGTCTGCCTAAAATAATTAACAGATCGATACACCTTGCCAAAGTGAATCAGGATTTGTTAACCATTTCGTGGCAGCCTCCAAATCAGGCAACGACTGGATCCGTATCGCGTAGGGGGCCAGGTACCTTGAGCGGCGGAAAAGGGGACAGATATGCGGGTTCTACTCATTGAGGACGATAGCGCGACAGCGCAGAGCATCGAACTGATGCTGAAGTCCGAAAGCTTTAATGTGTATACCACCGACCTCGGCGAGGAAGGTGTCGATCTGGGCAAGTTGTATGATTATGATATCATCCTGCTCGATCTCAATCTGCCCGACATGTCGGGTTATGAAGTTCTGCGCACGCTGCGCCTGTCCAAGGTCAAGACACCGATCCTGATTCTGTCGGGCATGGCCGGCATCGAGGACAAGGTGCGCGGCCTCGGCTTCGGTGCCGACGACTATATGACGAAGCCGTTCCACAAGGACGAGCTCGTCGCCCGCATCCACGCCATCGTACGCCGTTCCAAGGGCCATGCCCAGTCGGTCATCTCGACGGGCGAGCTCATCGTCAACCTCGACGCCAAGACGGTCGAAGTCGGCGGCCAGCGCGTGCACCTGACGGGCAAGGAATACCAGATGCTCGAGCTGCTCTCGCTGCGCAAGGGCACGACGCTCACCAAGGAAATGTTCCTCAACCACCTCTATGGCGGCATGGACGAGCCGGAACTGAAGATCATCGACGTCTTCATCTGCAAGCTGCGCAAGAAGCTCGCAAACGCCGCCGGCGGCGCCAACTACATCGAGACGGTCTGGGGCCGCGGCTACGTGCTGCGCGAGCCCGATGGCGACTACGCCGAAAGCGCCTGACGGCCCGCCCTCCCCGCACAAGAATTCGACCCGCCGCTTGCCGGCGGGTTTTTCTTTGTCTGGATGAAACGCCACGTCGGAAACACAAAACGCGGCCGGCTCCTACGAGCGGCCGCGTTCGAAAATGGGGCGATTGTCGGCCGCTTAGGCGGCGATCGAGAGATTGCTGAAGACCTGGGTCAGGATCTTGCGGTCGAACGGCTTCAGGAGAAAATCGTCCGCGCCGGCGCGCTTGCCCATCATCATCTTCTTCAGGTCCGCCTCGACCACGCAATAATAGATGCGCACCGACTTGCCCTGCGGCAGGTTGCGGATATTGCCGATCAGTTCGAGCGCACCGTCCATGGTGGCGTCGACGATCAGGATGTTGGGAAGCTCGGCCTCGCAGCGTACCAGCGCTTCGAGCGAGCTTGAGGCTTCCAGCACGAGGAAATTGAAACCGGAAAGAATACGCTTGCCGACCTTGCGGACGACATCGGAACCGTCGGCGATCATCAACCGCTGCATTAGCTGCTCCTAAGGTCTCCCGCTCGTTAAGCGGGAACAGTACAGGAAGCGATACTACCGCCCACTGGCAAACAAAGCGTTAGCGGCCATGGTTAACACCAGGCCGCTTTCGCATCATTCGGCGGCCGCGGCCATGCGCGCACTGAAGACGATTTCTTCCGGGCTTGCCGCGACATCGAGCTCCATACCGGCTTCGTCGGCCAAAAGCACCGTGTAGTAGGGCTGGATGGAATGGGCATCGACCGACTCTTCCGGCGTGCCGGAGAGGATTTCGGTAAACTTCGGCGGAACGCGCAGCATGCGGCCCTTCACGGCGAGCTTGAAGACCGCGTCGAATTCCGGGTTTTCCAGCGTCACGTCAACCGAACCGCCGCGCGGAATGGCGCCGTAAGCGACGAGGAACAGGTTGAGCAGCAGCTTCACCCGGTTCTTCGGGATGATGGCGCGCGGGCCGTTCCAGGTGATCTCGGTCTTCTTTTCGGCGGCGGCGAAATCGCGCGCGGCCTTTTCGGCCTCGCCGGTATCGATCGACGCGCCGACTGAGCCGGAGGCACCGAAGGCAAGGCGTGCGAATTTGAGACGCACGGACGCGTTCAGCGCGCTGGTGCGGATGAGATCCATCGCCTCGGCATCGGCACCGCCCTCGTCGAGCAGCTCGAGACCGTTGTTGATCGCGCCGACCGGCGAGATGACGTCATGGCAGACGCGGCTGCACAAAAGTGCTGCCAGATCGGGACCTGTCAGCGTGAGGTTCGGATTTTTCGCCATAAATTTCTCCTGGATCCACGCATTTTTCATCGCGGGACGCCGTGTGAAGGCGCACGCGGGACCATTCCGCGCGACGCATAGCACGCCATGATTGCGCGAGGCGTGCTCGATTTGAATCCAGCCATAATGACACCACATTTGGTAAACCGATTGTTAAGACCATAAGATCAAATTGCAGCATGGAACGGGGCCGAGACATCAAGGAAGGCAAACGGGACATGGCTGTTACAAATCTGGTCACGACGGCATTCAGGCTCGCAATCGCGGCTTTTGTGGCGTTGCTCGTTGCTTTGCCTGCACAGGCACAGCAATCCAGCCAGTATTCGATGCAGGAAATCGTCGATGCCGGCCACGGCTTCTTCGGCGAGACCTCCGGTGGGCTTGCCAAGCTCGTCGAGCGCGCGTTCGAATCCTACGGCCTGCCGAACGGCTATATTCTCGGCCAGGAAGGCTCCGGCGCCTTCGTTGCGGGCCTCACCTATGGCGAAGGCACGCTCAACACCAAGAATGCCGGCCAGCACTCGGTGTTCTGGCAGGGCCCGTCGCTCGGCCTCGACTGGGGCGGCCAGGGCAGCCGCACGATGATGCTGGTTTACAATCTGCCCGACGTGAACGCGCTCTACGACCGCTTCGGCGGCGTCTCGGGCTCCGCCTATGTCATCGCGGGCCTCGGCATGCAGGTGAACGTCAACCGCGATATCGTGCTCGTGCCGATCCGCACCGGCGTCGGCGCCCGCATCGGCATCAATGCAGGCTATCTCAAGCTGACCCGCCAGCCGACCTGGAACCCCTTCTGATATCCTCCTTCCGAATGAACCGAGCGGCTCGGCCGTCTGGTTAACCGAGAGTTGATTTCGCGGGAACGACCCCTCCCGCAAATCCGGGCAAGCCGCTATAGTGCCCCTGCCCGACATCCCGTTTGGACCCGCCGCGTTGGATTGGGACCCGTTTTGAAGCGAGTTGATCCGTGATCGAGTATGCCCTCCTCTTCGCGCTTGGCTTTCTCGCCGCCACGCTGACCGGACTGCTCATCGCGCCGGCAATCCAGAAACGCATCGTCAAGTTCACCGAAGCCCGCATGAAGGCCACCATGCCGCTCAGCCCTCAGGAAGTGCGCGCGCAGAAGGACATGGCCCGCGCCGCCTTTGCCGCCGAAAACGCGCGGCTTTCCCAGAGCGTGCGCCGCGAGCGCGAAAGGCACACGTTGGAAATGGTGCGCAACGAAAAGCTGCTCGCCCAGGCCACCGCCATCGGCACGGAAAATGCCGAACTGCATGCACAGATCGCCGACATGAACATTGAGGCCGGCGACATGCGCTCGGCCTTTCGTCGCGAAGAGATGAAGGGCGAGCAGCTGAAGGCCGCACTGGCCGGCGCCGACCGCGAGGTGCGCAGCCGCCTGACCGCGATCGACAAGCTCAACACCACCATCACCCATCTGCAGTCCGATATCGACGCGATGAAGATCGACATTGCGACGCAGGAGACCACGATGGAGAACCTGAAGAGCCGCATCGGCAACCTGAAGGACGAGCGCGACAAGGCGCGCGAGGACCTGAAGACGGCCAGCGAAAAGGCGAAATCGCTGGAGCTGCGCCTCGGCCGCGAGGAAGGCCGCGTGCGCCAGCTCGAGACACGGCTGACGCGCGAACTCGCCGGCGCCGCCGACAAGGATAATGCAATCGAACGACGCATCGCGGAAATCACCCGCCTGCGCGACAAGGTGAAGACGTTGACCGCCGAAAACAAGGAGGTCGCCAAAGCGGCCCGCACCGCCGGCATTACCCGTGCCCTGACACCGGGCAGGATTGCCCCGCGCCGCACAGAGAAGGCGGTGCCGCCCATCGACATCGTCGCGCTGGAAGAAGACGTGCGCAGCCAGGGCACGGCCCTTTCCGAGCGGCTGCTGGCCGCCAAGGTGGGCGACAACGATACGGCCCTGCGCGAAGAGATGGCCGATCTCGCCAGCAAGATGATCGTGCTGACCGCCGCGCGCGAAGGCGCAAGCTCGCCGGTGCATGATCTCATCGCGGCGCTCGATCCCAGCCTTGATGGCGACGACCGCAGCCTTGCCCAGCGGGTGCGTGAGCAGATCGGCCGAGACGAGGCCTAAACCTAGAGCATTTCCGGTGAACTCTGGTACACCGGAAATGCTCTAGGATTTTGTTTTTAACGCATTGTCCGACGCCGAAGCGAACTCGCTTCGGCTGGAAATGCTCTAGGGGAGCACGATATGAAGACCCTCATCCTTGCCCTCGTGCTCAGCCTGACCGGCGCAAACGCGCCTTCTCCGAAACAGGAGGTCACCGCCGCCGGCCAATATTGCGGTCGGCTCTGGAGCAACGGCGCCCTGGTCCAGACCAACACCTAATTCAAGACGGAAAGCGACGGAAGGCTGACCGGCACCTACGAGTTCGCCGATGTCGGCACAATGACCTCGGGCACGCTCAACGAGCCCGCCCCCGTCACCGGTCTCGACCATACGCTGGACTGGCAGGACAAATACGGCAGCGGCAAACTCACCCTCACCTTCAAGCCCGATTACAGCGGCTTTACCGGAAAATGGCGGGACCAGTCCGGCTCGCCGAACGAATTGTGGGATGGTGTGCGCTGCTGAGCGGCGTCAGTCGACCCGGCCCATCGCCAGCGCGATCTGATAGAGCGCAATCCCGCTGGCCGTCGCGACATTGAGACTGTCGAGACCGGGACGCTGTGGGATGCGCGCCGTGCGGAACCGGGAAAGGATGCTCTGCGGCAACCCCTCGCCTTCCGTGCCGAGCACCAAAGCGATACGCCGCGCCGCCGGAATGGCCGCGACCGAAACTGCACCGCGCGGCGAAAGCCCCCAGATCTCGAAACCCTCGGCCGCCAGCCCCTCCAGCATCGCCTGGGCGCCGAGGCCGCGCGAAAACGGCACGCTCAGCACCGAGCCGACGGAAACCCGGATCGCCTTGCGATAGAGCGGATCGCAGGAGGTTTCGTCGAGGAAGATGGCATCCGCCCCGAAGGCGGCAGCATTGCGGAAGATCGAGCCCACATTGTCATGGTTGGACAGGCCGCAGCCGGCGAGCACCAGGCTCGTTTCCGGCAGCTTGCCGAGAAGCGACACCCCGGCTTCCGCTGCGGGTTTGCGGCCAAGCGCCAGCACGCCGCGATGCATGTTGAAGCCGGCAACGGCATCGAAAACCGACGCCGAGGCCACATAGAGCGGCACCGCGTCGCCAAAGGCGGCGAGAACATCGGCAAGGCCGGCAAAACGGTTTTCCAGGAGCAGGATCGCGTCGCAGGCAAAACCGTTGGCCCTTGCCGGCGCGCTGCCCAGCATGCGCAGCACCACCGTGCCCTCAGCGATGAAGCGGCCGTCGCGACCCGTCAGGTCCCGCTCGCGGATCGAGACGAAGCCCGCGATGCGCGGATCGGCGGGATCGTCGATGCGGACCGGTTCGGCTGCCATTCCCGGTCAGTTGCCCTTGATGTCGATTTCCGCGACGGTGCGGCCGGCGGCGATGTCGAAGACGAACGCCTTGCGCGCGCCATCGGGCATCACGCCGTAGAACAGGATCTGCCCGCCCGAATTCGACACCGCGGACAGCGCAAAACCGTCCGGCAGCGTCGCTGTGGCCTTGACCGGTGCATCGCTCGGCACGGCAAGCCCGCCCGAAGCGGCGGAAAGGGCGGCGTCCGGCTTGCTTTCCCGCGTGTTGATCTTATAGACAATGGCCGCGAGCACCGCCAGGAACATCAGGAACATGATGCCGCCCGAGACGAGCTGTAGACGCATCATCTTGCGGCGCACATTTTCCATCACGGGATCGAGCGGCTTGTCTTCCTGATCGTCGTTTTCGATATTGGACATGGCCAACGCCCTTCCGGCAATGAGTAGATTGAACGATGAACGACCCCTTTAAAGAAGCCGACGCCACAATGAAAGTCCTGACGGTGCCTGAAGACGCCGAAGGGCGGATCGATGCCTGGCTTGCCGCCACGCTTGCCGGCGATTTCTCGCGCAGCCGCATCAAGGCGCTGATCGAAGAAGGGGCTGCCATCGTCAACGGCACGGTCATCGACGAACCGAAGCGCAAGGTGCGCCCCGGCGACGTCATCGAATTCACCATGCCCGCCCCGCGCGATCCCGAGCCGAAGGGCGAGGATATCCCGCTCGACGTGCTCTACGAGGATGACGATGTCATCGTGCTGGTGAAGCCCGCCGGCCTCGTCGTGCATCCCGCCGTCGGCAACTGGACGGGCACGCTCGTCAATGCGCTGATCTACCATTGCGGCGAAAGCCTGTCGGGTATCGGCGGCGTGCGCCGCCCCGGCATCGTGCATCGGCTCGACAAGGAGACGAGCGGCGTCATGGTCGTCGCCAAGAACGACCTCGCCCACCGCCACCTCTCCGACCAGTTCGCCGATCACGGCCGCACCGGCCCGCTGGAGCGCGCCTACCAGGCCATCGTCTGGGGCCGCCCGCGCCAGATCAAGGGCACGATCGACGCACCGCTCGGCCGCGGCAACGACCGCACAAAGCGCGCCGTCAAGAGCGAGGACGCTGACGACGCCCGCGAGGCCATTACCCATTACGAGGTGATCGAGCGCTACGGCGAGACCGAGGACGGAACCAGCCTCGCCTCGCTGGTCGAATGCCACCTCGAAACCGGCCGCACGCACCAGATCCGCGTGCACATGGCCCATATCGGCCACCCCCTGGTGGGCGACTCTGAATACGGTGCCGCCTTCAAGACCAAGGCCAACCGCCTGCCCGAAGGGCCGAAAAGGGTCGTCGACAAGTTCCGCCGGCAGGCGCTGCACGCCTTCCTCTTGCAGTTCGAGCATCCCTCGACCGGCGAGACCATGCGTTTCGAAAGCCCGCCGGCCAAGGATATGGAAAAGCTGATCGAAGCCTTCCGGTCCATCGATGAGCCCGCCGACCCTTGATTTGCCGGCATCCGTCCCCACTTTAGCAGAGTGTCGCAAAATCCGTTTCGCCCTCCCGCCTTCACGCACCCGTGAAGCTTGCGGCGCCTTGAAACATTGTTTCGCCACACCTATCTGTAGGATCAGTGGGGCTGCCATGCCCCACGGGGAGCGTGGTTGCTGACGGGGATCCGGTTTTCAGGATCAAGCTCCGTACCAAGGCTTGCCGAACTGGAAGCCTACTCAGAAAGGGGTGCTGAATGGCCCGCAATACGCTGCCGTCGATTACGGCCGGAGAAGGTGGTCTCAACCGCTATCTCGATGAAATCCGCAAATTTCCAATGCTTGAGCCGCAGCAGGAATACATGCTCGCCAAGCGTTACCAGGAACACGGCGACCGTACCGCCGCCCACGAACTCGTCACCAGCCATCTGCGCCTCGTGGCGAAGATTGCCATGGGCTATCGCGGCTACGGCCTGCCGATCGGCGAAGTCGTTTCCGAGGGCAATGTCGGCCTGATGCAGGCCGTCAAGAAGTTCGACCCGGAACGCGGCTTCCGCCTCGCGACCTATGCCATGTGGTGGATCAAGGCTTCGATCCAGGAATATATCCTGCGCTCGTGGTCGCTGGTGAAGATGGGCACGACCGCCAACCAGAAGCGCCTGTTCTTCAACCTGCGCCGCATGAAAAGCAAGATCCAGGCGATCGACGACGGCGACCTCAAGCCCGACCAGGTCAAGGAAATCGCGACCAAGCTCAAGGTTTCCGAGGATGAAGTCGTCTCGATGAACCGCCGCCTCTCCGGCGACGCCTCGCTGAACGCGCCGATCAAGGCCGGCGAAGGCGAATCCGGCCAGTGGCAGGATTGGCTCGTCGACGACCATGACAGCCAGGAGCAGATGCTGATCGAGCAGGACGAGCTCGACACGCGCCGCGCCATGCTGGCCCGCGCCATGGGTGTGCTGAACGACCGCGAACGCCGCATCTTCGAGGCCCGCCGCCTCGCCGAAGACCCGGTCACGCTGGAAGAACTCTCCTCCGAGTTCGACATCAGCCGCGAGCGCGTCCGCCAGATCGAAGTCCGCGCCTTCGAGAAGGTCCAGGAGGCCGTGCAGAAATTCGCGGCCGAGCAGGCCCGCGCCGTCCGCGTCATCGAAGACGCATAAGCCTCTGTAACGGACTGAAATCGAAAAAGGCCCGGCATCGCTGCCGGGCCTTTTTCGCGTTTCGTTCTATCCCTTACTGCGTGCCGGCCGTCGACCAGGCCTTCATCACCTTGTCGAAGGCTTCGGTGCCGGCGGTGCCCTTGTCGAGGGTGATTAGCGCGCGGCGGCCGTTGCGGTAGGTGATCGGAATGTCGATCCAGCTGCGGGTGCGCAGCAGTTCGGTGTTCTTGGCGATCGCCTCGGGGAAGTCGTTGAGGGCGATCATATGGAAGTCGTCGGTGATCTTCGCCGGCACCGCGATCAGCGCATCGCCACGGTCCTGTTCGGTCCGCTTCATGGCTACGCGCTGCACGCTTTCGATGCCGCCACCTTCGAAGTTTTCCGGCAGCGAGAAGACCAGCTCGACGATGTGGCTCGCCGGCAGGGACTTGTCGGCGTTGCGACGGAAGGTGATGAGCGCGGTCAGGCCCTTGGAGGGCACGTTGACCTGGGCGCGCACGACCGGCTCCGGCTTGGCATCGCCACCGGGCGATTCCTCGGCGCTCGACCATGCGACCGTGCCTTCGATCGCCGTCGGCGCGGTCTGGCCGAGACGCTCCTCATAGAGGAACATCTTCTGCGCAACGCCGATTGCAGCCGGCTGTTCGCCGGTGGCGGCAGGCGTCTGCGTGTCGGTGGTCGCCTCCGTGCCGGTATCGGTGGGCGTCACGGGGGTCTGCGTCGTGCCATCCGTGCCGGTGGCCGGGGTCGCACCATCCGTCGTGCCGGTGGCGGTCGCGCCGGTGCCGGTTTCGGTGGTCGCCTCCGCCGTTTCCGGCGTCTGGGCCGCGACGGACTTGCCCTCTTCGGTCGAAACCCCTTCGGGCGCCGCTGCCGGACCTTCGTCGACCTCAGTACCATCCGTCAGGAGACGCTGGGTGAACTTGCCGCTGCTCTGGTCGGCCGAGGCGACTTCGGTCGCCGGCTTCGTTGCCGCGGCGTCGGTCTGCGTATCCGTCGGGGTCGTGTCGTTGGTCGTCGTGGAGGCCGGCAGGTTGCGGCCGCCCTCGGCGGTCTCGGCCGTGGACGTTTCCTTTGTGGTGGGCGAAGACGCCGTCAGGGACGTGACGCGCTCGTTGACCCAGCCGTTCACCGCATCGCGGTTGAACCAATAGCCGGCACCCGCGCCGCCAGCGACCGCGATGACGCCGATCAGCGCGGCAATGGCGCCGAAATTGATGCGCGACTTGCGCGGCTCGGCCCGGAAGGAGCGCTGTGGCGTGCGTGCTTCGACGGCAGGGGTTTTGGTCGCCGCATCGGTAAGACCAGCCTGCTCCATCGAGGAGGACGCCGTGGCGGCGGCAGCCCCGGCCGCCGGAGTGAAGCCGATGAGATCGTCGAGATCGCCCCATTCGCTCTTCTGCGCGGGCTGCGCCTGCTTGGGCTCTTCGGCTTGTGCCGCCTTCTCTTCCGGCCATTCCCAAGCCATCGGATCGGTACCGGCGGCAGCAGCCGGTTCACGCTTGTCCGCAGGCGTCGTGACCGGGGCGATATCGCTCCAGTCCCACTGCGCTTCGGCGGCGGGCATGCGGGCATCCGCGACGGGTGCGGCGTCCGGCACCTGCTCGTCGTGGACGTGATAGGTTTCTGCGACCGGCTCGACGACGGCGGCAGTCTCGACGGACTGCGCCTCGTCCTGCCGTTCCGCCTCCTGCCAGGAGGGAACGTAGTCGTCCGCCGGCTCGGCCTCGACCTGCCAGGACGGCTCGACGCGCGCCTCTGCGACGGCCGGCTGCTGCTCGGGCTCTGCGACGACAGGCTCTTCCGCCACGGTCTCCGCGACCGGTTCCTGTTCAGGCTCGGGCTCGGGCTCGGGCTCGGGAACCTGTTCCTGTACGACAACGGCTTCAGCCACCGGTTCTTCAACCGGCGGCTCTTCAACCCTGTTTTCTTCTGCGGGCTGCTCGGCGTCGTCAGCCGTCTGCGCGGCCGGCTCTTCCACGACCTCGGTGGCAGGCTCGGCCTCGACGGGCTGATCTTCCGGCTCCTCGACGGCGGCGGGTTCTGCCGCCACCGTTTCCACGGGTTCCGGCTCTGCAGCCTCGACAACAGGCTCCTGGACGATTTCCGGCGCAGGATCGTCGGCGGGCAGCGCCTCGGCGTGCTCGCCTTCGACATCGCCGATCGCCGCCTCGAGCTTGTCGAGCTGGCGCTTCACGAGCTCATCGGAAGGGCGCGGGTTCATGGATTCGAGTTGCCGACGGACGGCGCCGCGGGCCTTCTCGTAAACCTTCTGCCGCATCTCGGCATTGTTGTCCGAGAGGCCATCAACGGCCCTTCGAATGACTGCTACAAAATCCGCCATCAGAACTTTCCGTGGTGTCCGCGCGCTATCCTATTGGAATACGGCACGGAACTGGTGTTAGGCTTGAGATTAGTCCTCAAACGGGTCCGTCACAAGTATGGTGTCGTCCCGCTCCGGGCTGGTCGACAGAAGGGCGACCGGGGCGCCGATCAGCTCTTCGACCTGACGGACATATTTGATCGCCTGGGCCGGCAGGTCCGCCCAGCTGCGCGCGCCGACCGTCGATTCTTTCCAGCCTTCGAGCGTGATGTAAACAGGCTCGACACGCGCCTGCTGGCCCTGGCTGGCCGGCAGGTAGTCGATCTCCTTGCCATCAAGCTTGTAGCCGACGCAGATCTTCAGTTCGTCGAGGCCGTCGAGAACGTCGAGCTTGGTGAGCGCGATACCGGTGATGCCGTTGGTCTTGACCGTCTGGCGCACCAGAACGGCATCGAACCAGCCGCAGCGGCGCGGACGGCCGGTGTTGACGCCGACCTCGCGGCCGACGGTCGCCAGATGTTTGCCGATCTCGTCGTTCAACTCGCAGGGGAACGGGCCTTCGCCGACGCGCGTCGTGTAGGCCTTGGTGATGCCGAGCACATAATTGATCGCCGTCGGGCCGAGGCCCGAACCGGCGGCGGCCTGGCCGGCGACGGTGTTGGACGACGTCACGAAGGGATAGGTGCCGTGGTCGTTGTCGAGCAGCGCGCCCTGTGCACCTTCGAACAGGATGCGCGCGCCGGACCGGCGCTGCTTGTCGAGGAGATCCCAGACCCGGTCGATATAGGGCAGGATGTGGCCGGCGACCGACGTCAGTTCCTCCTCGATCGACTCGACGGAGATTTCGGCGAGGCCCATGCCGCGGCGCAGCGCATTGTGGTGCGTCAGCAGGCGCTCGATCTTCGGGCGCAGCGTTTCGGGCTCGGTGAGGTCGATCACGCGGATCGCGCGTCGGCCGACCTTGTCCTCATAGGCCGGGCCGATGCCGCGGCGGGTGGTGCCGATCTTGGTGCCGCTGGCCGACGCCGCGTCTTCACGAAGCGCATCAAGGTCGCGGTGCAGGGAGAGAATGAGCGGCGCATTGTCCGCGATGCGCAGCACTTCCGGCGTGACGGCGACGCCCTGCGCGCGCAGCTTCTCGACTTCCGCGACGAAATGGTGCGGATCGACGACAACGCCATTGCCGATGACGCTGAGCTTGCCGCGCACGAGGCCGGATGGCAGCAGAGCGAGCTTGTAGCTGATGCCGTTGATGACAAGCGTATGGCCGGCATTGTGGCCGCCCTGGTAGCGAACGATCACTTCGGCCCGTTCCGAAAGCCAGTCGACAATCTTGCCCTTGCCTTCGTCACCCCATTGAGAACCGACAACTACGACACTTGCCATTTCACCTATCCCGTTTTCGCGCGCGAACGCGCTACCGTTTACGCACACATACGCGTGCGCCTGACACAAACCCGCGCATCTATACTGTGTTGTCTTTGGGAATGCGACCCTGTTATGACGGCCCACATCCGCTTTTTAAATGACATTGTCTGCTTTTTCACCTTATCTGGGCCACCCGCCGGCGCACTCTGCCCCTCCTCTTTCTCCATCTGGATCCTGTCTCCTTGAACACGAGAGCCTATTTCTACCTGTGCGTGACCTCGCTTTTCTGGGGTGCCAACTCGGTCGCGGGCAAGATTGCGGTCGGCCATGTCAGCCCCATGGTGCTGACGACCTTCCGCTGGGTCGTGGCACTCACCATCATCCTCGTGCTGATGACGCCGCAGGTGAAACGCGACTGGCCGGTCATCCGCAAACACTGGCTCCAGCTCCTGCTCTACGGCGTCTTCGGCTTCACCGCGTTCAACGCGCTGCTCTACACCGCGCTCGGCTATACCAGCGCCATCAATGCCGTCATCGAGCAGGCCGGCATTCCCATGCTGATCTTCGTCTTCAACTTCCTGCTTTTTCGCATCCAGGCCTCGATCGCTCAAGTCATCGGCTTCACGGTAACGCTCATCGGCGTGCTGGTAACAGCCGCTCATGGCGAATTCTCGGCACTCGCCGAGCTGGAGTTCAATTTCGGCGATGCGCTGATGCTGCTCGCCTGCATCGTCTATGCCGCCTATACGGTCTCGCTGCGCTGGAAGCCGGCCCTGCACTGGCAGAGTTTCATCGCCGCCCCCGCCTTCGGCGCGCTTCTCAGCGCCATTCCGCTGTTCTTCTGGGAGCTGTCGCGCGATGCCGCCATCTTCCCGGATAAGACCGGCTGGATGGTCGTGCTCTATGCCGGCATCTTCCCGTCGCTGCTCTCGCAGGTGCTTTATGTGCGCGGCGTCGAGATGATCGGCGCCAACCGGGCCGGGCTCTTCATCAATGCCATTCCGGTATTCGGCACGCTTCTCTCCGTGCTGCTGATCGGCGAAACCATCCACGGCTTCCACTTCGCCGCCCTCCTCCTCGTGCTTGGCGGCATCGCGATTGCCGAATGGGGCCGCCCGAAGGAAACGAAGGCCTGACATGCGAAAGGCCCGCCGGATGAACCGGCGGGCCTTTCTGTCTCGTCTTGGGAGGGACGAAGGTCAGTCGACGTTGAAGACCAGCGGCTTGATCTGGCGGATCGCCGGATTGGCGCGCAGCTTGTTCAGCACGTCTTCCGAGACGGCGGCATCGACATAGAGCAGCGCGATAGCGTCGCCACCCTGCTTGTCGCGGCCAAGCTGGAAGTTGGCGATATTCACGCCGGCCTCGCCGAGCGTCGTGCCGATGAAGCCGATCATGCCGGGAACGTCGGTGTTGGTGATATAGACCATGTGGTTGCCGACGTCGGCATCGAGGTTGATACCCTTGATCTGGATGAAGCGCGGCTTGCCGTCGGAGAACACCGTGCCGGCGATCGAGCGCGTCTGGTTCTCCGTCTTGACGGTCAGGCGGATGTAGCCGTCGAAGACGCCCGACTTGTCACGCTTCACTTCCGAGAGGATGACGCCCTTTTCCTTGATCATGACCGGGGCCGAGACCATGTTGACGTCGGCGACCTGCGAGCGGATGAGGCCGGCGAGAACGGCACTGGTCAGCGCCTTGGTGTTCATCGAGGCGGTCGCGCCATCGTAGAGGATCTCGATTTCCTTGATCGCGCTTTCCGTGACCTGGCCGACGAAGGCGCCGAGCACGTCCGCAAGGCGGATGAAGGGCTTCAGGATCGGCGCTTCCTCGGCCGTGATCGACGGCATGTTGATGGCGTTGGAGACGGCGCCCTTGACGAGATAGTCCGACATCTGCTCGGCGACCTGCAGGGCGACATTCTCCTGCGCTTCCGTGGTCGAGGCGCCGAGATGCGGCGTGCAGACGACGTTTTCCAGGCCGAAGAGCGGGCTTTCGGTCGCAGGCTCGACTTCGAACACGTCGAAACCGGCACCGGCGACATGGCCGGACTTGATGGCTTCGGCAAGCGCCGCCTCATCGACCAGGCCGCCGCGGGCGCAATTGATGATGCGAACGCCCTTCTTGGTCTTGGCCAGCGCTTCCTTGTTCAGGATGCCGCGGGTCTTGTCGGTCATCGGCACATGCAGCGTGATGAAATCGGCGCGGGCGAGCAGGTCGTCCAGTTCCACCTTTTCGACGCCCATTTCCTGGGCGCGTTCGGCCGAGAGGAAGGGATCGTAGGCGATGACGTGCATGCCGAGACCGATGGCCTTCTTGCAGACGATGCCGCCGATATTGCCGGCACCGATGACGCCGAGCAGCTTGCCGGTGATTTCGACGCCCATGAATTTCGACTTTTCCCACTTGCCGGCCTGGGTGGAGGTGTCGGCGGCGGGCAGCTGGCGGGCGACGGCGAACATCAGCGCGATGGCATGCTCGGCGGTCGTGATCGAATTGCCGAAGGGCGTGTTCATGACGATGATGCCGCGGCGCGAGGCGGCCGGGATATCGACATTGTCGACGCCGATGCCGGCGCGGCCGATGACCTTGAGATTGGTCGCAGCCGCGATCAGCTTTTCCGTCGCCTTGGTGGCGGAGCGGATGGCGAGGCCGTCATAATTGCCGATGATCTCGGCGAGCTTTTCCTTGTCCTTGCCGAGCTTCGGCTGGAAATCGACTTCGACGCCGCGATCGCGGAAAATCTGGACGGCGGTTTCCGACAGTTCGTCGGATACGAGTACGCGAGGTGCCATGAGAGGCCTCCTTCAATGAAACAGGGAAGATGAGATCAAAGGTGGCTTCGCCCGAAGGACGAAGCCGGTCGCGAAAAATCAGGCCGCAGCCTTGGAAAGCGTCGCCTTCTGGGTCTCGAAGGCCCAGGTCAACCAGGGCATCAGCGCTTCCAGATCGGCGGTGTCGATGGTGGCGCCGGCCCAGATGCGCAGACCCGAGGGGGCATCGCGGTAGGCGCCGATGTCATAGGCGACACCCTGCTTGTCGAGAAGGGACACGAGGCCCTTGGCGAAAGCAGCCTGGGCGTCGGCATCGAGCGCCAGCACTTGCTTGTCGGCAATCGTCAGGCACACCGAAGTGTTCGAGCGGGTCGCCGGGTCCTTGGCAAGGTTGGCGATCCAGTCGTTGTTTTCGATGAAATCGAAGATGACCTTGGCATTGGCATCGGCGCGGGCCATCAGACCCTTGAGGCCACCGACCTGCTGCGCCCAGAGCAGCGCATCGATATAGTCCTCGACGCAGAGCATGGAGGGCGTGTTGATCGTCTCGCCCTGGAAGATACCCTCGATGATCTTGCCGCCCTTGGTCATGCGGAAGATCTTCGGCATCGGCCAGGAAGGCGTATAGCTTTCCAGACGCTCGACGGCACGCGGCGACAGGATGATGACGCCATGCGCGCCCTCGCCGCCCAGAACCTTCTGCCAGGAGAAGGTGACGACATCGAGCTTGGCGAAATCGAGGTTCTGGGCAAACGCAGCCGAGGTCGCATCGCAGATCGTCAGGCCCTTGCGATCGGCAGGGATGAAATCGGCATTGGCGACGCGCACGCCCGAGGTCGTGCCGTTCCAGGTGAAGACCACGTCACGGTCGAAATCAATCGTGGAAAGGTCGGGGAGAAGGCCGTAATCGGCGGTGATCTTTCTGACGTCGGGGAGCTTCAGCTCCTTGACGACATCCGATACCCAGCCCGAACCGAAGCTTTCCCAGGCAACCATGTCGACGCCGCGCGGGCCGAGCAGCGACCACAGCGCCATTTCGACGGCGCCGGTATCCGAAGCAGGCACGATGCCGATGCGGTAATCCGCCGGGACTTCGAGGACTTCACGGGTGAGATCGATGGCCTGCTTGAGCTTGGTCTTGCCGATCTTGGCGCGGTGCGAACGGCCGAGCGGGGCATCGGAAAGCGCTTCGAGCGACCAGTTGGGGCGCTTCGAGCACGGGCCAGAAGAAAAATGGGTGTTGTTCGGACGCACGTCCGGCGCGGTAACGGTCTTCGTCATGATCGCTATCCTTCCAGATAGATAGCCCTTCGTTGGGGAAGGGTGTCCCGCCGCCGTGAATATGGGAGAGCCGCTTTTCCGTCAAGAGGAATATGTCGCGAACGAAAAATAATCCGGCGCAATGGAAACGGCGCGCCGGTTGCCCGACGCGCCGTTGAACAGATCGAATAACGATAGATTACCAGGTGGTGATGCGGATGCCGGCGCGGATTTCGTGCTTCTGAAAGCCGTCGTCATGGCCCTTCGTGCCGCTCGCACCGAGGCTCTGTTCCGCCGGGCGATATTTGAACATCTTGCCGCCCGCCGTGTCAGAATAGCGGTAGCCGACGTCGAGCTTGATGCGGTTGGTCAGATCCACCGAGGCACCGGCCATCAGCGCATAGGTGAAGCGCCAGCTGTCCTCGCCCTCCGCCTTATCCTTGAGATAGTCCGTGCCCGAGCAGGTGCCCGTGCCGTTTTCGCAATAGGGGTTGAAGGTGGTGTCGTCCCAGCGCACGTAGGTTACGCCCGCGCCCGCACCCAGATAGGGCGTAAAGCCGGCATAGGTGCCGAGATCGATATAGCCGTTGGCCATGATGTTGGTCGCGCTGTAGTCGGCCTCATGGCTGTAGCTGCAGCTCGTTCCCGCCGGCTCGCTCGCGCTGCAACGCCGGGCGACATTCGAGCCGCCACTGAGGGTGCCGTTGAAGAAGTCGGTCGTCAGGTCGGTGCGCAGGAAATTGTTGAACTGGTAGCCGACACCCGCACCGTAGGAGAAGGGCTTGGAGAAGCGCGCGCTGTCAAAGCTCTCCTGCGCGGTCACACCACCGGAGGAGAACGTCTTGTAATCCGGCTTGCCGCCCTTCATCCAGCCGGAATAGCCGAGATCGCCGCGCAGATACCAGCCTTCGGAGACGGCGCTGCCGGATACATCGATCTCCGGCGCATTGATGATATCAAGATCGCTCGCAAACGCGCCCGTTGCCAAAAGGCCGGCGAAAACGGCGATACCAAGCGGTGCGATACGTCGAAACATGGCTTCGATCCCCCTAAGCCCGGACATGCCGGCGGTTGCGGTCGGCCTGGGCGCAAACGAGGACGTTGCTGCCTTATACCGTTGATTAACCATAGCTGTTAAGGAATGAAAAAACGGTTAAGTGCCCGAAGTCAGGGCAATCGAAACGAAACCTCGAAACGCGAAAGGCCGCCCCGAAGGGCGGCCTTGGCTGTCTGTCCCGCGAAGGGATTATTTGTAAACCGGCTGCTCGATCGGGATTTCCGCCGGCGGGATATAGGCCTGCTGGTCGCAACCGTTGAAGGAGTAGCGCAGACCGGCGCGCGCTTCGTGGCTGTAGAAGCCCTTGTCGTAGCCCGGACCGCCGCCCTCGTTGTAGCCGAACATGCCACCCTTGGTGACGTGACGGAAACGGTAGCCCACATCGGCCTTCAGGTTGCAGGTCACGTCGATTGCCGTACCGGCCATGAGGGCGTAGGTAAAGCGCCAGTTCTTCTTGCCGCGGTGAACGAAGGTCGGGTCGCAGTTCGTCGGGTCGCCGTCCTCGCACGAGGTGTTCTTCAGGTTGTCCCAGCGGACATAGGTGCCGCCGATACCGGCACCGACATAGGGCGTGAACACGCCGTAATGGCCGATATCGACATAGGCGTTGGCCAGCAGGCTGAGCGCCGTCAGGGACGCCACGTCGGTGGAGGTGCAGCTCGTCGACACGCCGCAGCTGCCGGAGGTCGAGCCACGGAAACCGGACTTGAACATATAGTCGAGCGTCACGTCCGTACGGAAGTGGTCGTTGATCTGATAACCGACACCGCCGCCGAGCGTGAAGCCGCTCTTGAGGCGCGTGGAGTCGAATTCACGGACGCTGCCGTTCGAGCCCTGGAAATATTTCGCGCCACGGCTCTTGTTATAGGCCCAGCCCATATCGCCGCGCAGATACCAGCCGCCCGTCTCGACGACGGCTTCCTGAACCGGTGCTTCAATGACATCAGGCTGATAGATGTCGGCCGCATAGGCCGACGAGCCCGTCAGCAGGACGGCGACGACGCCACTCAAAACTTTCCTCATGGCCTTGCTCCAATAGGCTTTCAACTTGGCGCGGCCGGTACGCCGGTCCCCAAGTCCCTCGATCAGGACTGGATAATGGAGAGGAAAGGTTAAGGGCCGATTAACTACAAAGATTTACCGTATTCATTAACAAGCGTTCACGGGCTTGGTAAAATTTAAATAAAAGCCACGGCAGCGGCGCCATAATTCCACCGGAAACTTGCGACACAAAGAAAAGGCCGGCGCAAAGCACCGTCCCCTTCAGAAAAATCTGGGTATAGCGAAATCAGGCGGCGCTGCGCACCGAGCCGATGACATTCACCAATTCGTCGACGATACGCTCCACCTGGCCGCGATCGTCGCCTTCGGCCATCACACGGATCAGCGGTTCCGTGCCGGACGGGCGGATCAGCAAACGGCCGTTCTTCGCCAGTTCGCTTTCCGCATCGGCGATCGCCTGGCGCACGGCCGCATCCTCCAGCGGCTTGCCGGCCTTGATACGGACATTCTTCAGCACCTGCGGCACCGGCTCGAAGCGGTTGCAAACTTCGCTCACCGTCTTGCCGCTACGCTTGACGCAGGCGAGCACCTGGAGCGCGGCGACAAGGCCGTCACCCGTCGTGCCAAAATCGGAGAGAACGATATGGCCGGACTGCTCGCCGCCGACATTGTAATCGTGGTTGCGCATGTGTTCGACGACATAGCGGTCGCCGACCTTGGTGCGCTCGAGGCCGAGGCCCTTGTCCGTGAGGAAGCGTTCCAGGCCGAGATTGGACATGACGGTCGCAACGAGGCCGTTGCCGCGCAGGAGACCGTCGGCCGCCCAGCTTTCGGCAATCACCGCCATCAGCTGGTCGCCGTCGATGATCTTGCCGGTCTCGTCGATGATCTGCACACGGTCCGCGTCACCATCGAGCGCGATGCCGATATCGGCCCGCACTTCATGCACCTTGCGCTGCAAGGTCTCGGGATGGGTCGAGCCGCATTCGAGATTGATGTTGAGACCGTCGGGCTCGTTGCCGATCGTCACGACGTCGGCGCCGAGTTCCCAGAGCGCGGCCGGAGCCACGCGATAGGCGGCACCGTTGGCGCAATCGATGGCGACCCGCAGGCCCTGCAGCGTGACGTCACGCGGCAGCGTGCGCTTGGCATGTTCGATATAGCGGTCATGCACGCCGTCGATGCGCTTGGCCCGGCCGATTTCCGCCGAATTGGCGAGCTGGGCCATGAGGTCTTTTTCGAGCAGCTCCTCGATCTCCATCTCGATCTCGTCGGAGAGCTTGTAGCCGTCGGGGCCGAAAAGCTTGATGCCGTTGTCGTAAAACGGGTTGTGCGAGGCCGAGATCATCACGCCGATATCCGCACGCAGCGAACGCGTCAGCATGGCCACCGCCGGCGTCGGGATCGGGCCCAGAACGAAGGCATCGATGCCGGCCGCGGTAAAGCCGGCGACCATGGCGTTTTCCAGCATATAGCCGGAGAGGCGCGTATCTTTGCCGATGACCACGCGATGGCGATGCGCGCCGCGGCGGAAGATGGTGCCGACGGCGATGCCGACGCGCATGGCGAGATCAGGCGTCATGGGGAAGGTGTTGGCTTTCCCCCGGATACCATCCGTGCCGAAATAACGACGTTTCATATGTGCTCCTGAAATCGCCAGTCCTAGCGGCACTCTCTGCTGCGCCCGGCTGCAAGGTGTCTGTGCACCAAGCCTAACGGCGTTATACATCAAGCCGCTAATGGACGAAATACTTTAGATCCGTAACCTGCCTTAACCTAATCGCGCCGGGCGGCGTTTTTTCTTTGCCATAAAAGCGCGGAAATAGCATCTGCCCGCAGATCAGAAATGATTACAGCTCGTTACCAAAGGAAAACGGCCGGAACGTCTTTCCGGCCGTCCTTCAATCCTTGCGGATGATTATTGCGGCTGCGGCTCGAGTCCGCCTTCCGCCTCGCCGCCCTTCTTGTGGCCGGCCTTCGGAACGGCGGAACCACGGCTGGGCGGCGTGTCGTCACCAAGATCGCGCGCCGGCTTCTCGCCGCGGATGAGCGCCTTGATCTCATCGCCCGTCAGCGTTTCGTATTCGAGCAGGCCTTCGGCGAGCGCCACGAACTCGTGGTTCTGCTCGGTGATGATGCGCTTGGCCTCGGAATAGGCCTCGTCGATCAGGCGGCGGATTTCGTTGTCGATCTTCTGCGCGGTGGCTTCCGAGACATTCTTCTGCTGCGCAACCGAATGACCGAGGAAGACCTCCTGCTGGTTTTCGCCATAGGCGACCTGGCCGAGCTGATCGGAGAAGCCCCATTGCGTGACCATGGCGCGGGCAAGCTTCGTCGCCTGCTCGATATCCGAGGAGGCACCGGAGGTGATATTGTCCTTGCCGAAAGTGATTTCTTCGGCAACGCGGCCGCCCATCATGATGGCGAGGCGCGAGACCATCCACTTGTAGCTCATCGAATAGCGGTCGCCCTCGGGAAGCTGCATGACCATGCCGAGCGCACGGCCGCGCGGAATGATCGTCGCCTTGTGCAGCGGATCGGCGAGCGGAACCTTCAGCGCCACGATGGCATGGCCGGCTTCGTGATAGGCGGTGAGCTTCTTTTCCGCCTCGGTCATGGCCGAGGAACGGCGCTCCGCCCCCATCATGATCTTGTCCTTGGCGTCCTCGAATTCCTGCATGGTGACGAGGCGCTTGTTGCGGCGCGCGGCCATCAGGGCAGACTCGTTGACGAGGTTCATGAGATCAGCACCGGAGAAGCCGGGCGTCCCGCGGGCTAGAACCTTGAGATCGACATTCGGCGCCAGCGGCACGTTGCGGACGTGAACCTTGAGGATGCGTTCGCGGCCGACGATATCGGGGTTCGGCACGACGACCTGGCGGTCGAAGCGGCCGGGACGCAAGAGCGCGGGGTCGAGAACGTCGGGGCGGTTGGTCGCGGCGATCAGGATGATGCCTTCATTCGCCTCGAAACCGTCCATTTCGACGAGAAGCTGGTTCAGCGTCTGCTCGCGCTCGTCATTACCGCCGCCAAGACCGGCGCCACGATGACGGCCGACGGCGTCGATTTCGTCGATGAAGATGATGCAAGGGGCGTTCTTCTTGGCCTGCTCGAACATGTCGCGCACGCGGCTGGCACCGACGCCGACGAACATTTCGACGAAGTCCGAACCGGAGATCGTGAAGAACGGCACATTGGCTTCGCCTGCAACGGAGCGTGCGAGCAGCGTCTTACCGGTACCGGGCGGGCCGACGAGCAGCACGCCGCGCGGAATGCGACCGCCGAGCCGCTGGAATTTCTGCGGATCGCGCAGGAATTCGACGATTTCCTCCAGGTCCTGCTTGGCCTCATCGACGCCGGCGACATCGGCGAAGGTGACGCGGCCATGTGCTTCGGTCAGAAGCTTGGCCTTGGACTTGCCAAAGCCCATCGCGCCGCGCGAGCCGCCCTGCATCTGGCGCATGAAGAACAGCCAGACGCCGAGGATCAGCAGCATGGGCAGCAGCGTACCGATATAGCTCAGGAAGCCGGAGGAGCCATCCGTTTCCGGACGAGCGCTGACGACGACATTCTTGGCCTCAAGACGCTGGACGAGCGAGTTGTCGCCCGCCGGCGCATAGGTCTGGAAGGTCGCGCCGGTCTCGACATAGCTGCCGACGATCTTTTCGCCGGTGATCACCACTTCCTTCACCCGGCTCGAGTCGACCTCCTTGAGGAACTGCGAATAGGGGATTTCCCGCGAGCCGGTCTGCGCCGGGCTCGTCTGGAACATGCTGAACAGCGCGATCAGCAGGAGGGCGATGATCGCCCAGAGGGCGAAGTTGCGAAAATTGGGATTCATCGAACGTTCCAGGTACCTTCCCGGCCGAGGTCTCCCGGCCGCTTCTTTAGCGCCTAACATAGGGTCGCCATGCGGCCTTGCCAAGGCAAAGCGCACGGGCCACGGGCATTTCTCACGCTATCGTCAACGAGAAACGCTATCTCCAACGCCTCTCGTCCACATCCGGCGGTATCCTAGCACAACGCGCAGGCCGGCGCCTTCATTCGTTCGGCGGAGACGGAAAAGCCGGATTGCCCAGAATGGCCGCCAGCGCATTGGCAAGCGGCAGGTCGAAACGCGGCAGGAACAGCCGATAGGGCGCAACGACGGCTTGAATAAAGCCCGTGTCGTCGGCCACCGTCGCCCCATCCTCGAATTTCAGGCGTGGCATGGCTTTGAGCGCGCGCAGAGCAGGCCCACGACGCCCCTCCCCTTCGTCATTCGCCTCATTGCCGGCGGCACGGATGACGATCGCCTGATGCGCGGTATTGGTCACGTGATAGCGCCCGTCCCAAACTGCCGATTCCCCCGCCTGCACTGTCATGGTCTCGATGCCACGGCACTCGCGATAGAGAGAAAGCCCATCCCGCCGCCGGTCAAACACCACGCGGCCGGCGGTAAGCCGCGACAGTCTGCCGCTGGCAAGAAAGCTGCGCAGGCGCGCGGCCGATGCCGTTTCCAGCATGTGAATGCGTCCGCCGATCATGGCGGCGAGCATCAGCAGGCCGCGCCAGGCGGCGGGATCACTCAGAGCGATGTCGATTGAACCCGCATCCAGCACGAAGGCCGCATCGTCCCTGACCACGTTCCGTGCCAAAAACGCCGCGGCCCTCTCAGACAAGGCCAACCTGTCACCTGCCTCGCGCTCATGCTCCGCCCGTCCTTCCCGCTGGCGAATGCGCACCCGCTCGAAACGAGGATTGAGGTTGCTGGGATCGTCGATCCACGTTTCGCCGCGTGAGGCAAGGAAAGCCCGGATATCGGCCCGATCCACGGAAAGAAACGGCCGCAGCAGCCAGATCGAGCCTTGCAGCAGCACGGCATCCGCCATGCCTGACAGCCCCACGCCCTCGGCCGACCGCTCGGCGCGCATGGCGACGGTCTCGTTCTGGTCGTCACGCGTGTGAGCGGACAGGACCGCATCGGCACCCGCCTCGGTCGCGGCCTCCACCAGCAAGTCATATCGATTGTCGCGCGCCGCCGCCTGAAGGCCGGTTTCGGGTTTCTCGCCATCCCACCGGCGTGTGATGTGAGGAATACCATATCGGGCGCAGAGTGCCGCGACAACCGCAGCCTCTTCGGAAGAGTCCTGGCGAAGTGCGTGGTCGATGGTACAGGCGACAAGGCTGATACCGGGATAGCGCCCGGTGGCGCAAAGCGTGGCGAGCGCCACGAAGAGCCCGGTCGAATCGCTGCCGCCAGAAATGGCGATCAGCAGACGCGCCGGGCGCTTGAAACTGTCTAGGAGATGGCCGGCTGCCGCGACGACGGACTGTTCCGCGCGGGCCACGGCCTGGTGCTCGTCTGCAATCAGCAGGACAGACGGCTCTGTTCGGACGCGACCTTGCCCTTCACAGCCTTGGAGGCGTTCGGGTAGCGCTTGCCGACTTCGCGCAGCGTCGCGCAGGCCGTCTCGCGGTTGTCGAGGGCAGCGAGCGACATGCCGAGCTTCAGCAGCATTTCCGGCGCCTTCTTCGACTTGCTGAAGGTCTGATGCGCGTTCAGGAAGGTCTTGGCCGCGTCGTTGTAGTTGCCTTGGGAATACTGGGCTTCACCCATCCAGAAATTGGCATCCGCCGCCTTCTCGCCCTTCGGGAAGATGTCGAGATAGTCGCGGAACTCGCGCTCGGCCATCTGGTAGTCGCCGGTCAGCACATGGCCATAGGCGACATTGTAGAGATCGTCGGGATTGTCGAGCGATGCGGTGGACGATTCGGATGCCGCAGGCAGATTGTTGCCGCCATCGACGCCCGGCAGACTGTTGTCGTTGCCGATTGCAGCACTTTGGTTGTCGAGGTCGGGATTGTTGGCCGCACCGATCGGGTTGCCGTTTTCGTCGAAGCGGATCGAGCCCAGTTCCTGCGGCTGCGCGCCCGTGCCGCCATTGGAAGCACTCTGGCTGTCGGTTCCGGCGGTATCATCCGCCGGAACCTGGTTCGTTGCGGTCTGCTGGTCGGCCGTGCCGCCATCCACCGGTTTGTCGAGCGCGCCGCTCTTGCCTTTGGCGCCGCCCTTGCCGCTTTCCAGGTCCTGGAAGCGGTATTCGTTGTCTTCCTGCGTCTTGCGGAGCTGTTCCTGCATCTGCAGAAGCTGGTAGCTCATTTCCTCGATCCGGCCGTTGAGGGTACGGATCTGCTCTTCGAGCTCACCGACACGCGGGTCCATGGCCTGCGCCAGAACCACATTGCCCTTCGCCGCGCGCTCGTTCTGCGCCGGCAGGAAGCCATTCGTCAGCGTCGAGAGCGGCGATGCGCTGATCGGCCCGACCATGCCTGCTACCGCTGCGAGACTGAAAACGCCTGCCGCGACAAGTTTCTTCATCTATGTTCGTCCTGTTGGTGCCGTTACACGCCGAAGCGCAGGCGCAAGAGTTTTCCAAATGCACTTAAAAAGCAACGGAGTTCGGCCAAAGTGTGTTGAAAAAAGAAAGGCGGCCGATGGGCCGCCTTTCCATGCGTTCCTCTTTTCGAGGAATTACATGCCTGCGCCACCGAGAACGGTGACGGCGCGGCGGTTCTGCGACCAGCAGGAAATGTCGTCGCAGACGGCGACCGGCTTTTCCTTGCCGTAGGAGATCGTCTTCATGCGGTTTGCCGGAACGCCGCGCGACGCGAGGTACTGGCGGGTCGCGGCAGCGCGACGTGCACCAAGCGCGAGGTTGTATTCACGCGTGCCGCGTTCGTCGGCATGGCCTTCGACCGTGATGGCGTAGTTCGGATACTGCTGCAGCCACTGGGCCTGACGGTCGAGCGTCGCGGCGGCGTCTGCACGGACCGACGATGAGTCGGTGTCGAAGAAGATGCGGTCGCCGACATTGACGGTGAAGTCCTGCTGCGAGCCCGGGGTCGCGGCACCGGCACCGCCGTTGAGGCCGAGGTCGCCGGCGCTGTTCGGCAGGTTCTTCTTGGAGGCGCAGCCTGCGAGGGCCAGCGTCATGACGAGCGCGATCATCACCGGGTTGCGGGCGATGGTCTGCATACGGCCAGCGGCCGGGGAATGAATGCGGCTCATGAGCCGGTCTCCTTGCATCAGTTTTTGCGTCAAGTTCGTTGAAGCACGGTTTTCAATCAGGGTTGCCAGACTGTAACCGCAGTCGGTTAATCCGCACTCAACGATTATGGTTAACGATTGCTTGTAAGACCGTCCCCGGCCCCTCGCATTCTCTGTTCCTTGTCCGCCCCGCCGGGAATTCACTTTACCACCGCGCGATGGACGTCATGCGAAAACGGGTCTGCCGCGTCTCGCCGTGAAGCCTGATTTACAGGACTTTGCGGCAAGAACGCGGCAGACCCGCCTTATCTGTGACCCTGTGGTCCTATTCCAGCAGCGGCGACCAGGCCGGGTCGGAGGCGAAGCCCTTGGTCTGGACCTGCTGCTCGTTGTAACCGGAAAGGTCGATCGAATAGATCTGCGGACCGCCGGCACCTGCACCCTGGCGGAAGAACATCAGCACGCGGCCGTTCGGCGCCCAGGTCGGGCCTTCATTGTGAAAGCCCGAGGTCAGGATGCGTTCGCCCGAGCCGTCCGTCTTCATCACGCCGATTGAGAACTTGCCGCCCGACTGCTTGGTGAAGGCGATAAGGTCGCCGCGCGGAGACCAGACCGGCGTGGAATAGGAACCATCGCCGAAGGAGATGCGGCGCTGGCCGGAGCCGTCGGCGCCCATCACATAGAGCTGCGGCTTGCCGCCACGGTCGCTCTCGAACACGATCTGCGAGCCATCAGGCGAATAGGACGGCGAGGTATCGATGGCCGCCGTTGACGTGAGACGGGTGGTGGTGCGCGAGCGCAGGTCCATCGTGTAGATGTTGGAATTGCCTTCCTGCTGCAGGCTCATGATGACCTTCTGACCATCCGGCGAGAAACGCGGCGAGAAGGTCATGCCCGGAAAGTTGCCGACCACTTCGCGCTGTCCGGTCTCCAGCTGGAGCAGATAGACGCGCGGCTGGTTGCCCTCGAAGGACATATAGGTGATTTCCTGGCGGTTCGGCGAGAAGCGCGGCGTGAGCACCAGCTCGTTGGAGTTGGTCAACGCGCGGGCGTTGAAGCCATCCTGGTCCATGATGGCGAGCTGACGCTTGCGGGCCGTCTTCGGGCCGCTTTCGGCGACATAGACGATGCGGGTGTCGAAGTAGCCCTTTTCACCGGTCAGGCGCTCATAGATGGCATCGGCGATGATATGGGCCACGCGGCGCCAGTTTTCCGGCTGCGTGTAGAATTGCTGACCCGTCAGCTGCTGGCCGGCAAAGGTGTCCCAGAGGCGGAATTCGGCGCGCAGGCGGCCGTCGCCTTCCTGCGTCACGCGACCAGTGACAAGAGCCTGCGCGTTGATGACCTTCCAGTCCTCGAAACGCGGCGCCTGATCGGGATTGGAGATCTTCTCGATGAAGGCCTGCTTGTTGACGGGCGCGAAAAGGCCGGACCGCTTCAAGTCTGCCGCAACCACATCGCTGATGCGCTGGCCGAGGTCACCGCTGGCGATGAAGTCCGTCACCGCGATCGGCAACGGTTCGACATTACCCTTGTTGATGTTGATTTCCACGACCGCCCAGGCCTGCGGCAGGAAAGCCGCGAGGCCGGTCAGAACGACCAGCATACGGAGGAGAGTGCGTCTGAACATCTTTTCTAGGCCTTCCTAGTTCTTACATCATCTGGCTGGGGTCGAAGTTCACGACAACTTCGCTCCAGGCGTCATATTTTTCAGGCGGCAGCCCCTTGAAGGGCCGCGATTTCATGATGGCGCGGCGAGCGCCGCCGGCAAGGGCACGGCGGGCGGCTTCCGAGCCGCCGGTCGCCGTCACTTCCGGCTCGCCGATAATGTCGCCGTTCTGATCGAGCTGCATCGTCACCTTGATGCGCACGTCGGACGCGTCGGCCATGCCGGGAATGATCGACCAGTTGTTCTGGATCTGGCCGCGCAGCGCGTCCATCTCGCTCATAGAAAGCTTGGCGCCCGTCGACGGTTTTTTGACGCCGAGTGCAGCCTCTTGCTTCGAACTCTTGGCGCCGCCACCGGCTGCCCTTTCCTTGTTGAGAAGTGCCGAAATCTCATCCGAATTGAATTCGGTTTCGTTCGTGGAGCTTGCTTTTTCCTGCTTCTTCTTCTCGTCTTTTTTTCGGTCGGGCGTCTTGGCGGTCTCGGCCTTGGCCGTCTCCACCTTCTTCTCGGCCGGCTTTTCCGCCGTCTCGGGCTTCTTCGTCTCGAGCTTTGGCTTCATCTCAGGAAGCGGGATCTTGTCCGGCAGCGCTTCGGCTTCCGGATCGACCGTCGGCTTCTCTTCGGACGGTGTCGCCTCGGGCTTCGGATCCGGCTTGACGTCCTGCTTCTTCTCGGCAACCGCTGCGACCTCTGTCGTGGGCTCACTCGCAGGCTGTTCCTGCTTTACGTCCTCAACAGGCTTGGTATCCGGCGTCTGCACGGCCTTCTCGGCCTTTTCCGGCGCAGCGGCCGTCTCGATGTCGCGCGGCTTTTCCTCCGGCGTCGGCAGATTCTTCAAGTCGACTTTGTTGTCACCGGCATTTTCCGCATTCTCGACGGATGTTTCCCTCTTGGTCGGAATGGGTGCAGCCTTTTCCTTCAGCTCGGCCGTCTTCTCGCCCTGCTGAAGTTCAGTCAGCTCCTCGATCGACACGATATCGACCGGCAGCGCCTCGACGTCGGCGACCTCAAAACTCTCGGGACTGCCGAGTGCAACCAGCGCCCAGGTCAGGACCAGGGCGTGGATCACGGCGGATGTGGCAAGGCTGCCCTTCATGGCGTGCGATTACCTGTCCGGTTTCTGCTCGGTGACAAGACCGATATTGGTGAAGCCACCGGCCTGGATGCGCGACATGACATCGGCGATGATGCCGTAAGGCGCATTGCCGTCGCCGCGCACGAAGATGCGCTCGGTATAACCCGTCGTCGCCACGGCCTGCAGCTTGGCGGCAATTTCCTCGATCGGGATTGCGGTTTCCTGCAGGTAGACCTGGCCGTCGGCCTTGACCGAAACGGTGATCGGCTGGGTATCGGCGTTCAGGGCCTTCGCCTGCGTCTTCGGCAGGTCGAGCGGCACCCCGACAGTCATCAGCGGGGCTGCGACCATGAAGATGATGAGCAGCACGAGCATGACGTCGACCATCGGCGTCACGTTGATCTCGCTGATCGGGGCCTTCTTGCCGCCCCCGCGGCGGCGGCGCCCGCCGCCCGAATTCTTTGCACCGACTGACATGCCCATTGGCGTCGTCTCCGTCTGTTCTAGCCGATCACTGCGCCGCGGCGCGCGGCTGCAGCTTCTCGTCGATCTGGCGCGAGAGGATGGCGGAGAATTCGTCCGCGAAACCTTCCATGCGCGCCGTCAGCTTGCCGGCATCGGCGGAGAACTTGTTGTAGGCGATAACCGCCGGAATTGCGGCGACGAGGCCGATTGCGGTGGCGAGAAGCGCCTCGGCGATACCCGGCGCCACGACCGCAAGGCTGGTCTGCTTGGAGCCGGCGATCGCCTGGAACGACGTCATGATACCCACGACCGTACCGAAGAGGCCTACGAAGGGCGCGGCCGAGCCGATGGTGGCGAGCGAGCCGAGACGCGCTTCCAGCGTTTCGGATTCCCGCGACAGCGTCACGTCCATCGCCCGGTCGATACGCATCTGCAAACCGATCGGCGAGCGCGCGCCGCGCTCGAAACTCTTCTTCCATTCGCGCATCGCCGCCACGAAGATGGCGCTCATGCCCGAGGTCTGGCGGTCGGAGAGTGTGCGGTAAAGCTCCTCCAGCGACTGGCCCGACCAGAAGACCTGCTCGAAGCTGTCGAGCTGGCGACGCGCCTTGCCGTAGCTCACCGCCTTGTCGACGACGATGGCCCAGGTCCAGACGGACGCGGCAAGAAGGCCGAGCATGACCAGCTTCACGATGAATCCGGCCTGCATGAAGAGACCCCAGAGGGACACATTCGCAGCCGCTTCCAAACCCACTTGTTCCATAGACCTATGTCCCCGAATCCAAACACCCGGCACGGGCGCTAACGGCTCGAACCGGGTCACATTCACGCCGTGCGGTCTCCTGGGAGGTCGAGCCGCATCGGCATTCACAGAACGAACGTCGCTCGTGGAGTTTTGCCCCCATCCGCTTCGCATATCCGTCAAGAATGTCCGGTTGATGCCGCCGGCTGCCATGCCGGTCAAACGCTTACAACCTGCCTTCTTCACGGCAATTTTGGTTAAAGGATGACGTGCAGTGCACAAAATCCTCACGAACCGAGTAAGACATCATTATGGTTAAGGGAGTGTTACCGCGAAGGCGCGCCGGACGCGTCTTGCGCCTTGGCAAGAAAACGCACTGCCAAACCTTCCGGCAGACGGCGCGGCCGCCCGGCGGCGTTGATGACGGCGATGACGACGCGCGCGGCGATCAGCAATTGCTCGCCCCGGCGGATTTCCTGGCTGAGGATCATCTTCGCACCGCCCGCCTTCTCGGTGGCAGTCTGGATGGTCAGGATATCGTCCATGCGCGCAGGCGCCTTGAAGTCGATCTCCATGCGGTGCACGACGAAGACCAGCCCCTCGCGGTCCTCTTCCAGAACGAGGCTGCCCTGCTCCACGCCGAGCAGGCGCAGATAGTCCGTTCGGCCGCGTTCAAGGAAATGCAGGTAGCGGGCGTGATAGACGACGCCGGAAAAATCCGTGTCCTCATAATAGACCCGCTGCACGAGCCGGTGGCCGGCTTCAGTCAACTCGCCGGAAAGGAGATGGGGCAGATCGGTCAAGGGAGAGCTTCCTTCGGCAAGCCTTCGCGGACGATGAGATGTTCGCCCGCGGCCGGGAGGGTTTCGATGCGGTCGGCGATGAAGCGCGGTTTCAGGCGATGCCCGGCAAGTGCCGCGGGCGTCGCCCGCAGCCAGCGGAACTCCACTTCGACACCGTCTTCCACCCGGTGAACGACATCCGTTTCGTGGAACGGGAACGGCTCTTCCAGCGAAAGCAGATAGTAGAAACCGAGTTCGTGCGCGGCATACCCCTCATAGCTGAAGAAGTTCTCGACCGTCCACAAAAGCCGCTCGATGCGTACCGGCCGATCCAGCTCCTCACGCATTTCGCGCAGAACCGTTTCTTCCGAGCTTTCGCCGATTTCCGCCCGCCCGCCCGGCAGCGCCCAGTAGTCGTCCTTCGCACCGCGCTGGGCGAGAATATAACCGTCGCGGAAGATCAGGCCGGCCACGCGAAAGCTGAAAAGCTGCGGCTTGCGATCGATCCGGATCATATGCCGGTCCGGCTCACTCATCCTCGAGGCTCAGGCGGAACTGCGTCGCTTCCAGATCCTTCGGCGGCGTCAGCCCCATATGCTTCCAGGCATTCACCGTCAGCACGCGGCCGCGCGGCGTGCGCTGAATGAAACCCTGCTGGATCATATAGGGCTCGATGATGTCCTCGATCGCATCGCGCGGCTCGGACAGTCCAGCCGCAATCGTCTCGATACCGACGGGGCCACCGCCGAAATTGTGGGCGATCATCGAGAGATAACGCCGGTCGAGCTGGTCGAGACCCATATTGTCGACGAGCAGCCGCGTCAGCGCCTCGTCGGCGATCTTCTGCGTGACCGCTTCGGCCCGCGCCACTTCGGCGAAATCCCGCACCCGGCGCAGAAGCCGCCCCGCGATACGCGGCGTACCGCGCGCGCGCCGCGCGATCTCGCGCGCGCCTTCATCCGTCATGCCGAGGCCCATCAGCCGCGCGCCGCGGCGCACGATCGATTCCAGTTCCTCGACCGTGTAGAAATTGAGCCGCACCGGAATGCCGAAACGGTCGCGCAGCGGCGTGGTGAGCAGGCCGAGACGGGTGGTGGCGGCGACGAGCGTGAACTTCGACAGGTCGATCTTCACCGAACGCGCGGCAGGGCCTTCGCCGATGATCAGGTCGAGCTGGAAATCCTCCATGGCCGGATAGAGGATTTCCTCGACGGCCGGGTTGAGACGATGGATTTCATCGATGAAGAGCACGTCGCGCTCTTCGAGATTGGTGAGCAGTGCGGCGAGATCACCGGCCTTGGCGATGACAGGCCCGGAGGTCGAGCGGAAATTGACGCCGAGCTCCTTGGCCATGATCTGGGCGAGCGTCGTCTTGCCGAGACCGGGCGGGCCGACGAAGAGCACATGGTCGAGCGCTTCACCGCGGTTCTTCGCCGCCTCGATGAAGATCTTGAGGTTCGCGCGGGCTTCCGCCTGGCCGGTAAAATCGTCCAGCGTCTGCGGCCGCAGCGCTGTATCGATGTCCTCGCCGCGCTTTTCCGGCGCCAGCAGTCTGTTCTCGTCGCTCATCGCGCCCTAATCCCATTCCCGGCCAAGGAAGGCAACTGCCTCACCGCGACAATTCCTTGAGGCCGAGCCGGATGAGCTTGGCGCTGTCGGCCCCCTCCCCGCCGTTCTTTAGCGCCGCCGCGATGGCATTGGCCGCCTGGTCGCGCGAATAACCGAGATTGGTGAGCGCCGAGACGGCATCGGAAACCGGTGCGGAAGCGACCCCTTCGCCAAGCTCCTGCTTGAGCCCGATGGACGCGGCGGCCTCACCCGCGAAGGCCGGCGCCTTGTTGCGCAGTTCCGTCATGATGCGCACCGCCACCTTCGGCCCGACGCCCGGCGCCCGCGACACCGCCGTCTTGTCCTGCAGCGCGATGGCATTGGCCAGTTCCCCCGGCGTCAGCGTCGAAAGTACGGCCAGCGCCACCTTGGAGCCGACGCCCTGCACGCTCTGCAACAGCCGGAACCATTCCCGCTCCAGCGCCGTCAGGAAGCCGAAAAGGCGGAACTGGTCCTCGCGAACATAGGTCTCGATGAACAGCACCGCCGCCTCGCCGGCCGAGCCGAGCTTGCCGAGCGTGCGCGCCGAGCAATGGGCGACATAGCCGACCCCGTGCACGTCGAGCACCACATGGTCGTCGCCGATCTCGTCGATGGTGCCTTTGAGTTTGCCGATCATGATGGGTGTCCGTCAGGGATGGGTTTCGGGAGAGATGATGTCGAGAGCGGGGAAATAGCTGCGGTAACGGGCTGCATCGCGGGTGAGGAGGCGATGGGAGCGCGCTGCGGCATGCGCGCCGACGAGGAAGTCCGGAAGTGTCCGCTCGCGCAGCCCGCCTGCCCGCCGATAGGCGTAATGCGCCTTGCCGGCGGCAAAAGCCGCTTCATAGGACAAAGCCTCGCGCCGCATGCGCAGCCAGCCGAAAGCCAGATTCAGCTCAAGTTCACTAAGCGGCGACGTCGCAAGCTCGGACCAGACGATGGAATTGAGGACCAATTCTCCCTCTTCCAGGCACCGCTTAAGTGCAGCGAAGGACCAGGCCCGCTGCGGCCGATCCGGCCCCAGCATGTCGATCAGCACATTCGTATCAACGAGGGTCGAGGTCATCACGCGGCCCTCGCAGCCATTCGAAATATTCGTCCGGCGTCATGCCATCGAGATTCCACGTTCCCTTGACGCTCGCCGCCCAAGCCTCGAAATCGTCGAAATCCGCCTTGCCGTCACCGACCTTGACCAGCATCACACCCTCGTCGGAAACGACGAAATCGACCTCCGAGCCCGGCTCGATAGCAAGCCGGTCCCGAATGGATTTGGGAATCGTCACCTGACCTTTTTCCGTCACACGCATGGTAATACCTCTGCGGTATTACTTATCGCCGCGACCAGAACAAGTCAAGAACAAATCAGCCAGCGAGCTTGGCGAGGCGGCCGGAGAGGCCCTGGCGGTTGTGGGCGTGGCAGATGGCGATGGCAAGCGCATCGGCGGCGTCGTTACCCACAAAGGTCGCCTTCGGCATCAGCACCTTCAGCATCATATGAATCTGTTGTTTCTCGCCATGGCCGACACCGATGACCGCCTTCTTGACGGCATTCGGCGCATATTCGGCCACACGCAGGCCGGCGCGGGCGGGTACCAGCATGGCGATGCCGCGGGCCTGGCCGAGCTTCAGCGTTGCGGTCGCATCCTTGTTGACGAAGGTCTGCTCGACGGCGGCTTCCTGCGGCTGATAGCTGTGCACGATATCGGCAAGACCGTCATGCAGCTGGCAGAGGCGCGAGGCCAGATCCATGTCGCCATCGGATGTCACGGTGCCCGAGGCGACGAAGCGCAGCGAATTGCCGAGCGTCTCGATGATGCCCCAGCCGGTGCGGCGAAGCCCCGGATCGATGCCGATGATGCGAATCGTTTCCTGCATGCGAAAATCCTAGCCCTGTCCACCGGACCCTGCCAGCGAAATGTGAACAAAACAAAAACATCACGCAAGCGCGAGAAAACCCGCTCCGGCTTTCTTGGATTTCGCAAAACTGAACCTACATGGGAGGACGATCAAATTACCTTACAGAGGCCGCTCCCATGGTGCCCTTCTCCATTCTCGACCTGTCCCCGGTCATCGAAGGCGGCACCGTCGCCCAGTCGCTGGCCAATTCCCGCCGCCTCGCGCAGGAAGCGGAAGCTTTTGGCTACAAGCGCTTCTGGCTTGCCGAGCATCACGGCATGCGCGGCATCGCCAGTGCCGCCACGTCCCTCGTCATCCAGCATGTCGCCGCCGGTACGGAGAAAATCCGCGTCGGCTCCGGCGGCATCATGCTGCCGAACCATTCACCGCTGGTGATCGCCGAGCAGTTCGGCACGCTGGCGGCGCTCTTCCCCGATCGCATCGATCTCGGCCTCGGCCGTGCGCCGGGTACCGATATGCGCACCGCGCAGGCGCTGCGCCGCAATCTCGACAGCGGCGCGGAAAACTTCCCGCAGGATGTCATCGAGCTGATGCAGCTGATGGGGCCGCCGAGCCCGCAGCAGAAGGTGCTCGCCGTTCCCGGTGCCAATAGCAATGTGCCGGTCTGGCTGCTCGGCTCGAGCCATTATTCGGCACATCTGGCCGGCATGCTCGGCCTGCCCTTTGCCTTCGCTTCGCATTTCGCGCCCGACATGCTGCTCTCGGCGCTGGAAATCTACCGCGAGCGCTTCACGCCCTCGCACTATCTCGACAGGCCGCATGCCATGGTCGGCGTGATGGGGGCGGCCGCCGATACGGATGCGGAGGCGAACCACATCTTCACCTCCATGCAGCAATCCTTCGTGCGCCTGCGCCGCGGCACGCCGGATGCCTTCCCGCCGCCGGTCGATGACATGAGTGCCTTCTGGAACGAGCAGGAGCGCATCATGGTCGAGCACACGCTGCAATATGCCGTGGTCGGCGGGCCGCAGACGATCCAGGCCCGCATCGCCGATTTCCTCGACCTCACCAAGGCCGACGAACTGATCGTCTCCATGCCGATCTACGACATGGAGGCCCGGTTGAAATCCGTGCGGCTCTTTGCCGAAGCGCAGCAGAGCCTCTCGCTCGCCGCATGAACGAAAAAGGCCGGGCGCCCATGGGACGCCCGGCCTTTTCAAATCAGGTGATCCGATCGATCAGGCCGAAAGCTTGGCCATCACTTCGTCGGAAACTTCGAAGTTCGCATAGACGTTCTGCACGTCGTCGTCGTCCTCAAGTGTGTCGATGAGCTTCATCAGCGATTGGGCCTTTTCCTCATCGACCGGCACAGTGTTCTGTGCCTTCCAGATCGCCTTGACGGTCTCGGCTTCACCGAGCTTGTCTTCCAGCGCCTTGGAGACCTCGCCGATATCCTCGAAGCCGCAGATGATCGTGTGGCCGTCCTCATCCGTCGTCACGTCTTCGGCGCCGGCATCGATGGCGGCTTCCATGACGGCATCGGCGGAGCCAACCGAAAGCTTGTAGGTGATCTCGCCGACGCGGTCGAAGGAGAAGGACACCGAACCGGTTTCACCGAGCGCACCGCCAGCCTTGGAGAAGGTCGAGCGGACGGAGGACGCGGTGCGGTTGCGGTTGTCGGTCAGCGCCTCGACGATGACGGCGACGCCGCCCGGGCCGTAGCCCTCATAGCGGATTTCTTCGTAGTTCTCGCCATCGACGCCCGAGGCCTTCTTGACGGCACGCTCGATATTGTCCTTCGGCATGGACTGCGCCTTGGCGTTCTGGATCGCCAGACGCAGGCGGGCATTCATGGCCGGGTCGGGCAGACCGGTCTTGGCCGCAACCGTGATTTCACGGGCGAGCTTGGAGAACATTTTCGACCGCACGGAATCCTGTTTTCCCTTGCGGTGCATGATATTCTTGAACTGTGAATGGCCAGCCATGGCACCCCTGTCTCGTTTTTGGCGCTCCGCGTCGGGTCGCCGTTCAGTTCATGGGACATGCCGAGCGCGGGAACGCGCCAGCTTGCTGCCCCGATTTTTGGAATGCCGCCTTATAATTTCATTGTCGCGCGGCGTCCAGCGGCTTCAATCGGCGCGAATGCGGGCACGGCTGAGCAGGAAGGAATGGCCGTCGTCGCGCTCGCAGGTCAGCCCCGTCCGTTCCGAACGGCAAGTGAAGGGCCCCGCCGACCAGGTCTCGCCATAATCGACGGTCCGGTCACCGCCGCAGCAGCCCTGATCGCCGATATCGGACAGGATCACCGCCTTGCCGCTGCGTCCGAGCGTCGCGCGGACATATTTCGGCTCCATGCGGTCACACGAAAGCTCCGGCCCGCCATCAGCGGGCTCATACACATCGGTCCCGCCTTCCGGGATGTAGATGCAGGCAATGTTGCCCGAGGGCATGACAAAGGTTTGTGCGACGCCAAGTGAGCGGACAGGTGCCTTTTCGACGGGCTGCGTTTCCTTCTGGCTCGGCTTTCCCTTATCGGCTCCGGGACCGCTGGGCGTCGGCGCGCTTGCCGCAAAGGCGGCGGTGGATGAAAGCAGGACGGCGCAGGCGGCAATGGAAAAACGCATCGAGGACTCCGGATCAGGCACTCAGGACAATAGAAACCAGCAACCACTTCGGCAAGAGAGGCGGCCTGCCGCGCCAGCGATCATGATCGGTTGAGCGCTTTCGCTGGAACCTTGTTTGCGCCCTCACGTTCCCCGTCCATCAACTCCAACGCTTGAGAGGAATAGCCATGTCCAATCTCACCCTTGCCCGTGAAAATCCCAAGGAACAGCTTTTCGACGAGATCGACCGCATTCATGCCGGCATGCTCGGCGTCGAGGGCAGCCATATGCATATGCAGCCGATGGCGCCGCAACTCGACCGGCAGACCGCGACCATCTGGTTCTTCACCAAGACGGATGCCGATATCGTCGATGCCTGCGTGCCGGGCGCCCGCGCGCATTTCTGCGTCGTCGGCAAGGACCACGATTACCATGCCTGCATCGCCGGCCGGATCATGGTGCGCAAGGATCCCGCAAAGGTCGATGAATACTGGAGCTCGGTCGTCGAGGCCTGGTTCGACCACGGTAAGGACGATCCGCGGCTGACCATGCTGGCGCTGGAGATCGAGGACGTCGAAATCTGGGCCTCGACCGGCAGCAAGCTGAAATTCGGCTGGGAGATCGCCAAGGCGAACTTCAACCCCGAGGAGGAGCCGGATGTCGGGGTTAAGACGCATCTCAACCTGAGCGGCGGCTCCGCCGATCACCTGCGCCACATGGTCTGAGCAGAAAAGCTAGCGCCAGAACTCCGGCAGGGCCTCCGCAAGGCGCGGGCCGAGCCGGAGCGGCGCGACCTTCTCGGCAAGTCCCGTGCGGTCGGAAATCTCGACCGCCAGGCCGCAGATCGTCGCCGGACCTGAGGCCGCCTCGAAGCGGCTTTTCGGCATTTTCGAGATGAAACGGTTGAGCGGCTCTTCCTTGTCCATGCCGAGCGAGGAGTCGTAGTCGCCGCACATGCCGGCATCCGACATATAGGCGGTGCCGCCGTTCAGGATCTGGCAATCGGCCGTCGGCACATGGGTGTGCGTGCCGACGACGACGCTGGCGCGGCCATCGACGAAATGGCCGAAACATTGCTTTTCGCTCGTCGCTTCCGCATGGAAATCGAAGATCACGGCATCGGCCTGCTCGCCGAGCGGGCAGGAGGCGAGGATCGCCTCGCCCGCGTTAAAGGGATCGTCCAGCTCCGGGTGCATGAAGACGCGGCCCATGATGTTGGCGACGAGCACGCGCGCGCCGTTGCGGGCGATGAAGAGATTGGCGCCGCGGCCGGGCGTGCCGGCGGGGTAATTGGCTGGGCGCAGGAACTGGTCGTGCCGGCCGGCGAAGCCGACGGCTTCCTTCTGGTCCCAGACATGGTTGCCCGTCGTCACGACATCCGCGCCGGCATTGATCGTCTGGAGAAAGATATCCTCGGTAATGCCAAAACCGCCGGCTGCGTTCTCCCCGTTGACGACGACGAAATCCAGCTTGAAATCGCCGATCAGCCCCGGCAGGCGCTCCCAGACGGCGGTCCGTCCGGTCTTGCCCACCATGTCGCCGAGAAAAAGAAACCGCATCTGACTGCCTTACAAAACCGGTTGGAACAAACGGAAACCGCTCTCGGTGAGGATCGCGTCCAGCGCGACGTCATGCGGTTCCGCGGGTACTGATGCCACTTCCTGGCAGTCGAAGGCAATGCCGATGAGTTTCGGCGTGTGGCCTTTCGCCTTCAGGCGGTCGATGGCGCGATCGTAGTGCCCGGCGCCATAACCGATGCGATGCCCCGCCCGATCGAAGGCCGAAAGCGGTACGAGCAGGATATCCGGTTCGAGCACGGCGGCCTCGTCCCCCGGTCCCGTCGTGCCGAACCCCGTCTTGACGACCGGCGCCCCGACGACGAGTTCGCGGAAGATGATGGTCTCGCGATCAAGCACCACCGGCAGGCAGAGCAGTGCACCGCGCGTGCGCAAATGCGCCATCAGCGGACGGATGTCGGCCTCCGAGCGGATCGGCCAGAAGCCCGAGATGACCGTGCCGGGATCGAATTCCAGCCGGTCACCGGCATGCTCCACCATGGCAAGACTGCCCTCGATGCGCGCCTGCGGCGTCATCGCATCGCGCAGCGCCAGCCGCTCGTTGCGAATCGCCGCCTTCTCTACCCTCGATGTCACTGTCGTCTCCGGCCTGTTTTGCGTGCCTTACCAGCTAGCAGGGACCGAAGGCAAATTCCCTCTTTTGCGACACCGCGGACCTGCCCCACAATGGCACAAAGAGGCGAAAAACCGCCCGCTCCCATTAAGCATTGAAACAGCTTGCGCTTTGCTAGGGCGAACCGAGCCCCTAAGCGGGGCGCATGCCTTCGGATAATGATCTTTCCCACCTGCCGGAACTAACCGAAATCGAAAGACGGTGCCTTTGCCTTGCCGCCCACGGCAGGACGCCGGCCGAGATCGTGCTCGAAACCGACCTGACGATGCCGCGCGTGGCGCAAGCCATGCGTAGCGCCATCGACAAGCTGGACGCCCGCAACGTTACGGGCGCCATCACCCGCGCCATCCGTCTCGATCTGCTTTGAAAAACATCAAGCAGCGGCGGAAGCCTCCGCCAGTCGCAGCATGGCAAGAGCCGCGCCCTCATCGGTGATCAGCGTGTTGCAGCCGATGCGCCGGATGGTGGCGCGAATGGCGGGAGCACGATGCGCGCCGCCCGAGACGAGCACGATATGGCGCGCCTTCTTCACCGTATCGAGATCGATCGACATCACGCGATGGCGGATCGGGTGGTCGATCGTGTGTCCCTCCGCATCGAGGAAATTGCACATCGTATCGCAGACGCAGCCCGCCGCGATCAGCTCCTCCAGCTCGTGCCGGGCGATGAAATCACGCGACAGGGAGCTGGCGCGCGGGCCGATATCGCCGCAGCTCACCACGGCGATGTCCATGTTCTCTGCCAGGTCGAACAGGGTCCTGAGGCCGCATTTTTCGATGAGGCTGCGCTTGGTCTCGCGGGAATCGACGAGCAGCGGCGCGAGAAAGAGATAACATTCCGCCCCGAGCTGGCTCGCCAGCCGCCAGGTGTATTCGATCGGGTTGATATGATGCGCCTCGACCACGCCGCCGAGCAGCGAGACGACCTTAACCCGTTCGCGTCGCGCCGGGCGGAAACTGGCAAGCGAGGCCGTGAGCGTACGCCCCCAGCCGACGCCGACGGTGCAATCGTCCGGAATGGCTTCCGTCAGGAACTGGCCGAGCGCCAGGCCGACGCCCTTGGCCGTCGCCTCCGCGCTCTCGGCCGCCGGCACCACCACGGCCTCGTCCAGCCCGTAGGCCTTTTCCAGCCGCACGGCGAGCTCGACGCAATCGCCGACGCCCTCGTTGATCCAGATCTGCACCTCGGAGCGCTTCAGCGCCTCATCGAGCATGCGGATGACTGTGGTGCGGCTGACGCCGATCTTCTCCGCCACATCCTTCTGGGTAAGGCCCTGATTGTAATAGAGCCACGCGGCGCGAAGCCGCAAAGCCGCCGATTCCGAATAGGCCGTATGGGTGTCACGCCGGAGTCTGGCCACGTCGCCTCCATCTGTCTGCAATCGTTCTGGCGCGCAGCTTAGCACAGCAAACGAAGAATGCGACATATGTTCACGAGATTACGCAAAAGTGCTTGACTTTTACCCCTGGAAGCGATGATAGTCCGCCTCAGATCCGCTGGCGGAATTCCGCCGGAAGATTGGGTGTGCCAGCCCATACGGCGATTGAAACAGGAAGCACGGTCGCCGGGTGGGCTTTCACAGGGAACATGGAGGAGGGCCTGGCGTTTCCAACGGAAAGCGGCCCGCAACAACCATTCGGGATTTCGATATGACGTCCAAGCTTGAACAACTTCGCGCGATGACAACAGTCGTGGCTGACACCGGCGATATCGAAGCCGTGCGCCGCCTGAAGCCGGTCGATTGCACCACCAACCCTACGATCGTGCTCAAGGCACTCGGCACGCCGATGTTTGCCGACACGGTGGCGGAAGCCGTCCGCTGGGGCCAGTCGCAGGGCGGCAACCGCGAGGGCGTCGTCTCGGCCGTCGCCGACCGCCTCGCCATCTCCGTCGGTGCAGCGCTCTCCGAACTCGTGCCCGGCCGCGTCTCGACGGAAGTCGATGCGGACCTGTCCTTCGACACCGAAGCCTCCATCGCCAAGGGTCGCGAGATCATCAAGGCCTATGAAGCTCGCGGCATCAGCCGTGACCGCATCCTCATAAAGCTCGCCTCGACCTGGGAAGGCATCCGCGCCGCGGAAGTCCTCCAGAAGGACGGCATCGACTGCAACCTGACGCTGCTCTTCAACAAGGCCCAGGCGATTGCCTGCGCCGATGCCGGCGCCTTCCTCATCTCGCCCTTCGTCGGCCGCATCCTCGACTGGCACGTCAAGGCATCGGGCAAGACCTTCACGGCGGAAGAGGATCCGGGCGTGCTGTCGGTCCGCGCGATCTACGATTATTACAAGTCCAACGGCATCAACACGATCGTCATGGGCGCCTCCTTCCGCAACACCGGCGAAATCGAAGCGCTGGCCGGCTGCGACCGCCTGACGATCAGCCCCGCTTTGCTGGAAGAGCTCGACGCCGCCACCGGCACGCTGGAGCGCAAGCTCTCGCCGGAAAAAGCCGCCAAGGTCTCACCGATCAAGATCGACGAAAAGACCTTCCGCTGGATGCTCAACGAAGACGCCATGGCCACCGAAAAGCTTTCCGAAGGCATCCGCGCCTTCGCCAAGGACCTCGGAAGCCTGCGCGCCATGATCGACAAGGAACTGAAGGCCGCCGCCTGAGGTTTGCCGACAGTCCTGGAAATACGAAGGCCGCCCTCGAGGCGGCCTTTCTTTTTGCCCGCTTAACCATGCAAGGCCAAACCCTGCGGAGGGTCTCGCGAAGCGAGACTTGCACGCCTAGATTACACCGCAACGAAGTGGTGAAGGATTCCGGCATGCGGCATTTTCTGGCAGCAATGATTTTGTTTTGTACGGCAAGCCTCGCAACGCCAGCCGCCGCCGAAGACACATTCCATGGCGAATGGCAGCAGATCGCCTCGAATGCCGGAGAATGCCCAAGCTGCCGCATTACTATCCGCCAGACCGGCGCATCCCTGCAGATCATCGCGAATAACGACTGGACCGCCATCGCCGAAACCGGAGGAGAAAAAACTGCCGGTGGTGCGGGCTTCTGGAAGCGGGGAACGCGAAAGACCTATTCCGGCAAGAGCTTCGACATCAAGCTTCGCCGCAATGATGCGGACGAACTGATCATGCTGATGCGCATCGAACCGATCCGCGGCGAGAGCCGCACCATCAAGGGCGTGTTCCAGCGCATCGAACAACTCAAAATTTGAGAAGAAGGGTTCGATCCCTGGAAACCAATGCACGCTCTTTCTGCTAAGAACTCTTGGATATCGCGCGGGGAGTAGCATGCGGTGCCGCAATGCCCGGAAATCGAGATGCCCGGGAGCTTCAAAAAAGGACCCGGCTCCTTGCGAAACCGAGTCCCTTTGCTTCCGCCCCCGGATGGCTACCTTCTGCGGCTATAGTGTGCTCGCGCAGAGCACTCCACGATCTTGCGGAACCGCTCGGATGTGATCGCGCTAATTGAATATGTGTCGATCAGATAGCGCGCGAATGACGACCGCGCTTCCTCGGTCTGGTCGAACCAGTCTTGCGCGACGATGTTGTCGTATACGGCTTTGACAGCTGTCAGTTCTTCAGGCTGAAAGGAATTGGAGTGCATGAAAGCCTCCTTCACCACCGGCAAAACACAGCGCTATTTGTGGATTTGATGGAGCGCATAGAATGCTGCCGATCCCTGTATAATAGGCTTGGATGGAGCCGGCGCTATTAACTAAGACGTATGGTGGCGCCAATACGCGTTGACGCGCACTTGCCCGCGTATTCATCGCCCACCTGATAGCCGCACGGCATCGTCTAAACGAAGATCCGAAAAGAGCCGGTCAACTTCAACAACAATCGCGGGAGGGCGGCGACTGGGTCAATTTTTACACCGGTGCCAACGGCCACCATTCAGTCGAAATCATTGAAATAGCAGAGGAAAAGTGCGATCCACGGCGACCGATGGAGATTTACGATCCTGGGTGCCTACAAACGTAGGTGGGCGCCATATGTCCAAGCCCACGGGCCTGGCCAGGGACAGCTCCCTTTGGATCGAGTATGGCCCCAGGGATTGTGGTTCCTGTCGGGAAGCGCAGACCGCAACTTACATATAGGATGAAAGCAGGTCTTTCGCCAGTGGCAATCGTCAGCTTCAGTTGGCGGGTGGCTTGCCGTTGAGTTTCGCGGCCATGCCCTGGATCTGGCTGGTCAGCTCGCCGAGCGCCTGGGCGATCGCCTCCTCGCTGCGCGAAACCTCGCCCATCACGCCTTCGCGGCCCTTGCGCAGGTCTTCGGCTTCCTTTTCGAGCTTGCCGAGCCGACGCTTCACGTCGTTCAGTTCGTCCATGACCATGATGCCGGCCATGACGGTCAGGCGCAGGTCGCCGATCTCGCCGAACTGGCTTTTCAGGTGCCCGACATATTGATCGAAGCCGGCGGCAAGCTCTTCAAGATGCGCCTCCTGGCCTTCCTCGCACGCCATGCGATAGGCCTTGCCGTCGATCTGTACCGTTACCTGTGCCATGCGGATTCTTTCTGATGATTAGCGGTCGAGCACGGCCCGGATCGTTTCCATGGCCGTGACGAGACGGCGGGAGACCTCGCGGTTGACCTCCTCCAGCCTGTTGGCGCGGAATTCGGATTGGTCGAGCTCCTGGGCGAGCCGCGAGCGGTCGGTGTTGATACGCCGCACTTCGCCCTCCACGTCGCCGCGATCACGCTCGCGCTCGAAGCGCATGTCGAGCGCATTGTCCAGACTGCTGAGCGCCTTGCGAAGCTCCTCGATTGCCGTCCGAACTGTTTCCCCGTTGGTCATAAAGCCTTCACCGGCACTCTCAAAAAACGCGAATCGCCGCCGCCAGCGCCGGTTCTCTCGCTTTGACAGTATTCAACTGCGGGCATAAGCGTCAACAGCACGACCGGCAACGCTCGAAACCCGCTGTGGATCAGCCGTTCGGCGGGTTGCAAAGAATGGCTGCGACAGCTTTTTGCAAAGGCCGAAAAAGGTGGCGGAAACGGCCCTCAAATGCCGGAAAAACCGCCGAATTCGTTGACTCCGACGGTGCACCTGCTATGTGTCACCCGCTTCCTAACCGATGCTCAGAAAGGTGTCGGGCCCAACACTCCGAAGAAGACGGAACAGTCATGATCTCTCGCGAAAAACACGACCGGATGGCGAACGCAATTCGCTTCCTTTCCATGGATGCCGTGGAAAAGGCGAACTCGGGTCACCCCGGCCTGCCCATGGGCGCAGCAGATATCGCAACGGTTCTTTTCACCCGCTTCCTGTCCTTCGATCCGAAGACCCCGTCCTGGCCGAACCGTGACCGGTTCGTGCTGTCGGCCGGTCACGGCTCGATGCTGCTCTACTCGCTGCTCTATCTGACGGGCTACGAGGACATCACGATCGACGAGATCAAGAATTTCCGCCAGCTTGGCGCTAGGACGGCCGGCCACCCGGAATACGGCCACGCCGCCGGCATCGAGACGACCACCGGTCCGCTCGGCCAGGGCATTGCCAATGCCGTCGGCATGGCGCTTGCCGAGCGCAAGCTGCGCGACGAGTTCGGTTCCGACCTCATGGAGCATTACACCTACGCGCTTGTCGGTGACGGCTGCCTCATGGAAGGCATCAGCCAGGAAGCCATCTCGCTTGCCGGCCACCTGAAGCTCAACAAGCTGATCGTCTTCTGGGACGACAACAACATCTCGATCGACGGCCCGATCTCGATTGCCGACTCGACCGACCAGCATGCCCGCTTCCGCGCCAGCCAGTGGCACACGATCGCCATCGACGGCCATGATCCGGACGCGATCGCCGCTGCCATCGAGGAAGCCCAGAAGTCCGACAAGCCGACCATGATCGCCTGCAAAACGACGATCGGTTTCGGCGCCCCGAACAAGGCCGGCACGCACAAGGTGCATGGTTCGCCGCTCGGCGCGGAAGAAATCGCCGCCACCCGCAAGGCGCTGAACTGGGAATCGGAAGCCTTCGTCGTGCCCTCCGACGTGCTCGACGCCTGGCGCCTGGCCGGCCTTCGCTCCGCCAAGGCTCACAAGGAATGGGACGCCCGCCTTGAGAAGACGGATGCCGAGAAGAAGGCTCAGTTCGTCCGCCGCTTTGCCGGCGATCTCGAAAGCAGCCTCGACTCGGCCATCTCGGCCTACAAGAAGAAGCTCGCCGAAACCAAGCCGAACCCGGCCACCCGCAAGGCCTCGGAAGATGCCCTTGAGGTCATCAACGGCGTTCTCCTGGAAACGCTCGGCGGCTCGGCCGACTTGACCGGCTCGAACAACACCAAGACGAGCCAGACCAAGTCGATCACCCCGACCGACTTCTCCGGCCGCTACGTCCACTACGGCGTGCGCGAGCACGGCATGGCAGCCGCCATGAACGGCATCGCACTGCATGGCGGCCTGATCCCCTATTCCGGTGGCTTCCTGATCTTCTCGGACTATTGCCGTCCGTCGATCCGCCTTGCCGCGCTGATGGGCATCCGCGTCATCCACGTCCTGACGCACGATTCCATCGGTCTCGGCGAAGACGGCCCGACGCACCAGCCCGTCGAGCACATGGCAGCACTCCGCGCCATTCCGAACCTGCTTGTCTTCCGCCCGGCCGACGCCACGGAAACGGCAGAAGTCTGGCAGCTGGCGCTCGAAAGCCACAACCGCCCGTCCGCCATCGCGCTGACCCGCCAGAACCTAATGCCGGTTCGCCTGGAATATGAGGAAGAGAACCTTTGCGCCCGCGGTGCTTATGACCTCGTATCGGCCAGCGATGCGCAAGTGACGATCTTCGCTTCCGGCTCGGAAATCGAAATTGCCGTGAAGGCCCAGCAGGCCCTGTCGGCCAAGGGCATCTCGACCCGCGTCGTCTCCGTGCCCTGCGTCGAGCTCTTCGCCGAGCAACCGGAAGCCTACCAGAAGGCGGTCATCGGCAATTCGCCGGTCAAGATCGCCGTCGAAGCCGGCATCCGCCAGGGCTGGGATCACTTCATCGGCTCGGACGGCATCTTCATCGGCATGTCCTCCTTCGGCGCCTCGGGTCCCTACAAGGAACTCTACAAGCACTTCGGCATCACGCCGGAAGCTGTCGTCGCCGCGGCGGAAGCCAAGCTCGCCTGATTGCCTGTCGGGCGCGGCCTCCCGCCGCGCCCTGACGTCGCCAAGAGATTATCCATAGGGAGAGACCCCACATGACTGTGAAAGTTGCCATCAACGGTTTTGGCCGCATCGGCCGTAACGTGCTCCGCGCCATCGTCGAATCCGGCCGCACCGACATCGAAGTCGTCGCCGTCAACGACCTCGGCCCGGTCGAGACCAACGCGCACCTCGTTCGCTACGATTCCGTCCACGGCAAATTCCCGGGCACCGTCACCGTTTCCGGCGACACCATCGACGTCGGCCGCGGCCCGATCCGCGTCACTGCGATCCGCGACCCGAAGGAACTGCCCTGGGGCGACGTCGACATCGCGCTGGAATGCACCGGCCTGTTCACGACGAAGGAAAAGGCCGGCGCGCATCTCGCCAACGGCTCCAAGCGCGTCATCGTCTCCGCACCGTGCGACAATGCCGACAAGACGATCGTCTACGGCGTCAACCACAACACGCTGACCAAGGACGACCGAGTCATCTCGAACGCATCCTGCACGACGAACTGCCTGGCACCCGTTGCCTACATTCTCGACAAGGCCTTCGGCATCGAGAAGGGCTACATGACGACGATCCACTCCTACACGGGTGATCAGCCGACCCTCGACACGATGCACAAGGACCTCTACCGCGCCCGCGCGGCAGCGCTCTCCATGATCCCGACCTCGACGGGTGCTGCCAAGGCCGTCGGCCTCGTGCTGCCGCAGCTCAAGGGCAAGCTCGACGGTTCGGCCATCCGCGTGCCGACCCCGAACGTCTCGGTCGTCGACCTGAAGTTCGTACCGTCGCGCAACGTCACGGCTGAAGAAGTCAACGCTGCCATCAAGGAAGCCGCCGAAGGCGAACTGAAGGGCATCCTCGACTACGTCACCGGCCCGCTGGTTTCGATCGACTTCAACCACGACAGCAACTCGTCGAACTTCGCTGCCGACCAGACCAAGGTTCTCGACGGCAACCTCGTTCGCATCCTGTCCTGGTACGACAACGAATGGGGCTTCTCGAACCGCATGTCCGACACGGCCGTTGCCTTCGGCAAGCTGATCTAAGCAGAAACACGAAACACCCGGACAGCGATGTCCGGGTGTTTTTTCTTGACCAGACGACACTTTCAGGAGCCGTGCCATGACCTTCAAGACCCTCGACAATCTCACCGACATCGCCGGCAAGCGCGTGCTCGTCCGCGTCGATCTCAACGTGCCCGTCAAGGACGGCAAGGTCACCGATGCGACCCGCATCGAGCGCGTCGCCCCGACCATTCAGGAACTGTCGAAGAAGGGCGCCAAGGTTATCCTGCTCGCCCATTTCGGCCGCCCGAAGGGTGAAGTCGTCGCCGACATGTCGCTGGAGCAGATTCTGCCGACGGTCAACGACGTGCTCGGCACCACCGTAAACTTCGCCTCCGACTGCATCGGCGAGACGGCAGCCTCCGCTATCGCAGCCCTCGACAATGGCGGTATCCTGCTTCTCGAAAACACCCGCTTCCACAAAGGCGAAGAGAAGAACAACCCTGATTTCACCGCAGCGCTTGCCGCCAATGGCGACATCTATGTCAACGACGCCTTCTCGGCCGCGCACCGCGCGCATGCCTCGACCGAGGGCCTTGCCCATCTCCTGCCTGCCTATGCCGGCCGCACCATGCAGGCGGAACTCGAAGCGCTTGAAAAAGGCCTCGGCAATCCGAACCGCCCGGTCGTCGCCATCGTCGGCGGAGCCAAGGTCTCCACCAAGATCGACCTCCTCATGAACCTCGTGAAGAAGGTCGACGCGCTTGTCATCGGCGGCGGCATGGCAAACACCTTCCTCGCCGCCCGCGGCACCAACGTCCGCAAGTCGCTTTGCGAGCATGATCTCGCCGAAACCGCCAAGCAGATCATGATCGAGGCCGCCACCGCGACCTGCGCCATCGTTCTGCCGGAAGACGGCGTCGTCGCCCGCGAGTTCAAGGCCAATGCCGAAAACGAAGTGGTCGATGTCAACGCCATTCCGGCCGACGCCATGATGCTCGACGTCGGCCCGAAGACCATCGAGGCGGTCAATACCTGGATTTCGCGTGCTTCGACGCTCGTCTGGAACGGCCCGCTCGGCGCCTTCGAAATCGCCCCCTTCGACACCGCGACGGTCGCGGCCGCCAAGCATGCAGCCTCGCAGACCAAGGCCGGCAAGCTCGTCTCCGTCGCCGGTGGCGGCGATACGGTCGCCGCCCTCAACCATGCCGGCGTCGCCGAGGATTTCACCTATGTCTCGACCGCCGGCGGCGCATTCCTGGAATGGATGGAAGGCAAGCCGCTGCCGGGCGTCGATATCCTGCACCAGCAGAAATAACGACGGGGTCTTGCGCTTGGCGTGGGATCGCCTACATTCTGTGTAACGTCAACGAACAGAAAGGAAGGTGATCCAATGTCTAATGAGATTTCGGTCTTGGCTTCGGGCATGGGAATTGTGGTGAACGAAACGAGGCAGCCCTCGTTCTGATCCCGCCTTCCTTCGGGTCCTAAGACCCGGGTCCGCACCGGACCAAACCTCATGGGGGCCACCTTCGGGTGGCCCTTTTGCGTTTCTGGACATGTCCGGCGTCTACGGCCGGATGAGCACCGTCAGCATCATCAGCACAATCGCGCCGACCGCGATCTTCCAGAAATCCGCACGCCGCCGCAGCCCCGGCAGACCGATGGGGCGGATGATATGCAGCAGCATGGCGGCAAGCAGCAAAGCGGGGAGGATTTTCGACATGACGGCCTTTCCTGGCCCTTCCTGTCACACCCGGGACATTTTTCCAAGCGATCAGCGCAGGGGTTGAAAATCCTGCACCATGTCGCCTTTGCATCTGGCAATCGGCGCGCGGCGCGTTATTCCTATTGCATCGGCGAACCTGCGGAAATCACATGCGCAATAACCTCATATCCGTCTTCGCGCTGCTCATGGGCACGCTGTTCCTGTTCCTCGGGAATGGCCTGCATGGCCTGCTGCTTCCCATGCGCGGCGCCTTCGAAGGCTATGAGACGACGATGCTCGGCCTGCTCGGCACCTCCTGGGCTTCCGGCTTCGTGCTCGGCTGCCTCCTGGCGCCCACCATCGTCAAGCGCATCGGCCATGTGCGCGCCTTCTCGGGCTTCGCCTCGCTCATCGCCATCATCGCGCTTCTGACCGGCATCCTCGTCGATCCGTTCTGGTGGATCGCATTGCGCGCCATTACGGGCTTCTCGATCGCCGGCACCTCGATGATCATCGAAAGCTGGCTGAACGAGCGCGCCACCAACGAGAGCCGCGGCCTGATCTTCTCGCTCTACATCGCCATCACGCTGATCGGCACGGTCGGCGGCCAGATGACGGTGGCGCTCGGCGACGTGACGACGCCAATCCTCTTCATGTTCGCCGGCATCCTCTATTGCTTCGCCATGCTGCCGACGACACTCTCCACCGCCGCCTCGCCGCAGCCGCTGAAGCAGGTGCGGCTCGATATCCCCGCCCTCTTCCGCACCTCGCCGATTGCCTGCGTCGGCATCGTACTGATCGGCCTTGCCAACGGCGCCTTCGGCACGCTCGGCGCCGTCTTTGGCGCCCAGGTCGGGCTTCCCTCCGGCATGATCGCCACCATGATGAGCGTGGCGATCTTCGCCGGCGCCGTCATGCAGCTACCGGCCGGCCGCATGTCCGACCGTATCGACCGGCGCATCGTGCTGGCCACGCTTTCGGCCATCGCCGCCGCCGCCGGTCTTGCCCTCTTCGTCTTCCAGCCGGCCAATGTCACCGTGCTGCTCGTGCTGACCGCCCTTTACGGTGCCATGGCGAACGCGCTCTATCCCATCGCCGTTTCCCACGCCAACGACTTCGCCAGCCCCGAGGACTTCGTCAAGGTTTCCGGCGGCCTGCTGCTGCTGTACGGCATCGGCACGATCATCGGCCCGACGGTCGGCGGCCCGGTCATGTCGGCGATCGGTCCCTATGCGCTGTTCTTCGTCACCTGCTGCGCGCATATCCTGATCACCGCCTACGCCATCTTCCGCAGTCAGCGCCGCAAGGCAAAGCCCGCCGAGATGCGTGACGCCTATACGACCATCAACCCCGGCACGCTGACGACGCCGGAAAGCCTTCAGCTTTCGCCGCGCGCCCTGCCCCAGACCCAGGCAGCCGCCGACGAGCAACAAGAGGGTGAGACCGCATGAGCCTCTTCGACGACGACCGCCCGGTGAAGAAGACCGCGCATGAGATCGGCAGCGATCTCTCGCTCTTGTCCGTCGACGAGCTTTCCGCGCGAATCGACCTTCTGAAAGAAGAAATCGCCCGTCTCGAATCAGAGAAGGCGAAAAAGGGCGCCAGCCGCTCGGCGGCCGAAAGCCTGTTCCGCTAGACACGAGCCTTGCCGCAGCCATGCCGAAAAAGCACAGGAAGCGGCAAAACAACAATAGAGTTAACCGGCCATTAAGCCTTACACGTTATTACTAGCACATCCGGTTCTTCCGGGTTCAGACATTTTCTCCCTTCGGGGTATCGGTCTGATTTTTCTCCCTGTTTTACCTTGAGAGCCGCTTTCCGCGGCTCTTTTTTTATTTGCGCGACCACGCGCCTGTGCACTGTCCCGAAAGAATTGTGGAGATTAACCCTTTCTTAAGAATGCCCTTGCGCGAATTAGGTTATGGGATCATCCTCAAGACATCAAAAAGGCGGCTCGGAACCGAATGAGCCAACCTTCCGTTACCTGCAAGTCGTGCGTTCAACAGGGATGAAACCATGTCCGAAAGAGGATTGAATACCGTCAGCTTTGCTGGCCACGTTGCGTCGTCGGCGCAATTCAAGTCCCTGTACGCGGAGGGCATGGGTCTCGTCGAGGAAACCGCAAGCTATCTCGACGGCGTCGGCCGCCAGGCCTCCAAGGTCCTGCCGCGCATGGCCTCGGTGCTTTATGCAGCAGAATCGATGCGCCTCACCACCCGCCTGATGCAGATGGCGTCATGGTTGCTGCTCCAGCGCGCTGTCAACAATGGCGAGATGAACCGCGACCAGGTGCTGTCGGAAAAGAACAAGGTCCGCCTCGATAGCTTCAACGTCGACAAGACCGCGCCGGGCTGGAACGATCTGCCGGAAGCCTTCCGCGACCTCATCGAGCGCTCGCTGCGCCTGCAGAACCGCATCGCCCTGCTCGACCGCGAAATCTACCGCCCGCAGGACGCCCAGACCTTCGCGCCGGACAATCAGAACAGCGTGCAGGCCCAGATCAACCTGTTGCAGACCGCTTTCGGCAACAACTGAGCGGCGCGCACGATACGACGACATCAACCCGGCCCCGGCCGGGTTTTTTTGTTATCTGCACCCAAGGGAAATCCGGGCAACAAAAAACCCGGCCGAAGCCGGGTTTTTCAAAACGCTCTGCGAAAGGCAGATTAGAGGCCGAGGCCTTCGAAGCGCTTCTTAAACTTGGAAACGCGGCCGCCACGGTCCAGCATCTGCTGGTTGCCGCCGGTCCAGGCCGGATGAGACTTGGGGTCGATTTCGAGGTTCATCGTTGCGCCTTCCGAACCCCAGGTCGAGCGGGTTTCGTACTCGGTGCCGTCGGTCATGACGACCTTGATGACGTGGTAGTCGGGATGGATATCAGCCTTCATGACACTCTTCCTGCTTGTTCCGGGGGCCATTTGTCGCAACGCATTGCGGCAGCGGGGCCAAAGACGTAAATGAAGCCGCGGCCGGTCGGACCTGCGGCTTCCCAATTCGATGGCGAGCCTATACATGAAGGCCGTCTGGATAACAAGAGCCGAAAGACAATTCGTGCCGCAAGGCGCTGGAAACGGGGGTATGGTGTCCACAGAGACAGAGCACGCTGCGCAGGAAAAGCCCGCACGCAGGAACATTCGTCCACTCGGAAGGCTCACTCCCTATATCGTCCGCTATCGAGGCCTCGTCTGCGGCGCGCTTGTGGCACTCGTCATGGCCGCCGTAACGACACTGGTCCTGCCGGTCGCCGTGCGCCGTATGATCGATCACGGTTTTTCGGGTGCGGATGCCGGCTTCATCAACACCTATTTCACGATGCTCTTCGTACTGGCAGGCCTGCTCGCGCTGGCAAGCGCCATGCGCTACTATTTCGTCATCACGCTCGGCGAGCGCATCGTCGCGGATCTCCGGCGCGAGGTCTTCGCCCATGTAACGCGGCTGTCGCCCGCTTTCTTCGACGTCAACCAATCCGGCGAGATCGTCTCGCGACTGACGGCCGATACGACGCAGATCAAGTCCGCCGTCGGCGCAACCGCCTCCGTCGCCCTGCGCAATCTCATCCTGTGTCTCGGCGCCATCGCCATGATGGTCTATACCAGCCCCAAGCTGTCCAGCCTCGTCATCGGCGCCATCCCGATCATCGTCTTCCCGCTCGTCGCCTTCGGCCGCTCCGTGCGCCGCCGCTCGCGCGAAGCACAGGATACACTCGCAGCCGCCTCCGCCTATGCCGGCGAAGCGATCGGCGCGACGCGCACACTTCAGGCCTTCAATGCGGAAGAGGCCGCACGCGCCCGTTTCTTCGGCGCCGTCGAAAGCGCCTATGAGGCCGCCCGCTCCGCTATCCGCGCCCGCTCGCTGCTGACGGGCTTTGCCATCGCGATGATCTTCGGCTCGGTCGTCGCCGTGCTCTGGTTCGGCGCACAGGACGTGCTGTCGGGCACGATCTCGGCCGGCACGCTCGGCCAGTTCCTGCTCTACGCCGTCTTCGCCGCCGGCAGCCTGGGCGCACTCTCCGAAGTCTGGGGCGAACTTTCGCAGGCCGCCGGTGCCGCCGAGCGCCTCACCGAGCTGCTCGCCGAAAAGCCCGGCATCGCAGCCCCTGCCAATCCGGTCGCGTTGCCCGCACCGTCGCGCGGCGAACTCGCCTTCGAGGATGTGCATTTCTCCTATCCCGCCCGCCCCGGCTATCGCAGCATCAACGGCCTGTCCTTTGCCGTGAAGCAGGGCGAGACCGTCGCCGTCGTCGGCCCGTCGGGTGCCGGCAAGAGCACGATCCTGTCGCTGGTGGAGCGGTTCTACGATCCCGATTCCGGCACCGTGCTTCTCGACGGCGTGGACCTGCGCACCACGGATCCGGAAGAACTGCGACGCCGTATCGCGCTGGTGCCGCAGGATGTGACCATCTTCGCCGCGACGATCCGCGACAACATCGCCTTCGGCATGGAAAACGTGAGTGATGAGGCGATCCGCGCCGCCGCCCGCGCCGCACAGGCCGAAGAATTCATCACCCGCCTCGACAAGGGTTACGACACCATGGTCGGCGAGCGCGGCGTGACGCTGTCGGGCGGCCAGCGCCAGCGTATCGCCATTGCCCGTGCCATCCTCAAGGATGCGCCGCTGCTGCTGCTCGACGAAGCGACCTCCGCGCTTGATGCCGAAAGCGAGACGCTGGTACAGAAGGCGCTCGACAGTCAGATGGGCAAGCGCACGACGATCGTCATCGCCCACCGCCTCGCGACCGTGCTGAAGGCCGACCGCATCCTCGTCATGGAGGCGGGCCGGATCGTCGAAGAGGGTACGCACCAGTCGCTGATCCGGGAGGGCGGCCTCTATGCCCGCCTCGCCCGGTTGCAGTTCGATCATGGCGGCCAGGCTTTCCTCGGCGAAGATCGCGCGGCAGGCTGATCCGGCCTTCCCTTGTCACGGAGATCAAGCGCCCTATCCTGAAAGGTCGGACACAACGTCACCCTGGGAGGAGACCGCCGTGGCATTTTCGACGATCACCCGCCGGACCCTGATGGCGCTCGGCGCCACCGCACTCGCAGCGCTGACGCTGGGCACACCCGCCGCCGCCCAGCAGTTTCCGGACCGCACCATCACGCTCGTCGTGCCCTTCGCGGCCGGCGGCTCGACGGATGTGGTAGCCCGCATCATCGCGCAGAAGATGTCGGAGAATATCGGCCAGCAGATCATCGTCGAGAATGTCGGCGGCGCCGGCGGCAGCCTGGGCGCGGATCGCGTGGCGCGGGCGGAGCCGGACGGCTACACGATACTGATGGCGACCGTCGCCACCCACGCGCTGAACCCGCTGATCCTGAAGACCAAGCCCTATGACGCGGAAAAGGATTTCGCGCCCGTTTCGTTGCTCGTCATCGTGCCGAACGTGCTGGTGGTCAATCCCGAGCTGCCGGCCAAGACTGTCGAGGAACTGCTCGCTTTGCTGAAGGCCGATCCGGAGGGCTACAGCTATGCCTCCTCCGGCAATGGCACGCCGCTGCATCTCTCCGGCGAACTCTTCAAGTCGATGGCCGGCGTCGAGATGCAGCATGTGCCCTACAAGGGCTCCGGCCCGGCGCTGAACGACGTGATCGGCAACCAGATCCCCATCATGTTCGACAACCTGCCCTCCTCCTCCGGCCATATCAAGGCCGGCACGCTGCGCGCGCTCGCCGTCACCACGAAGGAACGCGCCGCCTCCTTCCCGGATGTTCCGACCATCGCCGAATCCGGCATTCCCGGCTACGAGACCTATACGTGGAATGCGCTCTTCGCGCCGGCCGGCACACCGAAGGAGGTCGTCGCCAAGCTCAACGAAGCCGCCAACACCGCCCTGAAAGACCCTGCCGTCATCGAGCGCATGAAGGAGTTCAGCGCCACCATCGTCGGCTCCACGCCGGAAGAACTCGGCAAACACGTGACGGCCGAACTCGCCAAATGGAAACCCGTCGTCGAAGGCGCGAAGATCCAGATGGACTGATGAGCGTCAGGCCGGGGCCTCAGGCGCCGGCCGCCCTGCCAGCGATGCGCCCGGAAAACAGGCAGTCGCCGAGGAACGTGCCCTCGAGCGCACGAAGACTATCTCTCGGTGAGCTTCAACTCGATTCGACGGTTGGTCGCCTTTGCCGCATCATCATTGCCCTCGGCAATCGGCTGGAATTCGCCGAAGCCTGCCGCGACGAGGCGGTTCGCCGGTACACCATTCGCGATAAGGAACTTGACGACCGACGTCGCGCGGGCGGAAGAAAGCTCCCAGTTGTCGCGGTAGCGGCCGGTGCCGGACAGCGGCACGTTGTCGGTATGGCCGTCGACGCGCAGCACCCAGTTGATCTCGGCGGGGATTTCCTTGGCGAGATCGAGCAGGGCTGTGGCGAGCTTCTTCATCTCCGCCTGCCCCGCCTCGTTCAGCTCATTGCCGCCGGAGGGGAACAGCACTTCCGACTGGAAGACGAAGCGGTCGCCGACGATGCGGATGTTTTCACGGTCAGAGAGAATTTCACGCAGCCGGCCGAAGAAGTCGGAACGGTAGCGGTTCAGCTCCTGCACGCGCTGCGCCAGCGCGACATTGAGGCGGCGGCCGAGATCGGCGATCTTCGTCTGCGAGGACTTGTCCTTGGCTTCGGAAGCCTGGAGCGCTTCCTCCACGGCAGCGATCTGGCTGCGCAGCGCGGCGATCTGCTGGTTGAGCAGCTCGATCTGGCTTGCGGCCCGTGCACTCACCTGCTTTTCCGAGTCCAGCTCGCCTTCCAGCGTCGTCACGCGGGCATTGGCCGCGTCTGAAGCGCCAGAACCGCTGTCCAGCAATTGCTGAAGGCGCGTGCGGTCGCTTTCGGACTGGGCGAGCGAGGCCTGGAGGTTGGCGAGCGCGTCTTCCAGATCCTGCTTGCCGCTCTTTTCGAGCGCCAGAAGCTGCGTCAGCTCGTTGATCTGGCTGGTCAAACGGTTCAGCACGTCGTCCTTGCCGGAGATTTCGCGGCTCAGGAAGAACTGCGCCAGCACGAAGACCGTGAGCAGGAACATGATGGCAAGCAGCAGCGTCGAGAGCGCATCGACGAAGCCCGGCCAGTAATCGACCGTGCGCTGGCTGCGCCGGTTGCGGGCGAGCGCCATCTCTATTCGCCCCCGGCCTTGTGGGCCTTCTCGGTCGTGCGTTCCGGCAGCTTTTCGACGGAGCGTTCATCGGACCGCGCGGCAAGCCGGTCGAGCGTGCGGCGCAACGCCTTCGCCTCCTCCTGCTGCGCTTCGATCCAGTCGCGCAGCATCTGCTGCTCGCTGCGCATGTTCTTCACGAGGCCCTGAATACCCTCGGCAAGGCTCGCCATGGCTGCCGTCGAGCGATGGCCACCGCCGCCCTCCTGCTGCGCGAGCTTCAGGATCTGCTCGGCGAGCGCCTGCACGTCCGAGGACGACGTCGCAAGTTCGGCAGATGGTTGAACCTCGGACCCGACATCGGTGACGGAGGAGAGCCAGTTTTCAAGCTCCGTGTAGAAGCGGTTCTGCGCGCGTCCGGCCTGCAGGTCGAGGAAGCCGAGAATGAGCGAAGAGGAAAGACCGAAAAGCGAGGTCGAGAAGGCGGTGCCCATGCCTTCCAGCGGGGCGGAAAGGCCTTGCTTCAGTGCCGTCAGAATGTCGTTCGCCGTCCCGCCGCCGGCATCCAGCGACTGGATGACCGCGCTGATCGAGCCGATCGTGCCGAGCAGGCCCCAGAAGGTGCCTAGCAGGCCGAGGAAGACGAGCAGGCCGATCAGGTAGCGGGACGTATCGCGCGATTCGTCGAGGCGCGTGGCGATGGAATCGAGGATCGAGCGCAGCGTGGCGGTCGACAGCGCCAGCGAATGGCGCCGGCCGATCAAGGCGCGCATCGGCGCCAGCAGCACGGGATCGCGCCCGACCTTTTCCGCGCTGCCGGCCGCGCGGAACGAATTGAACCAGCGCACTTCCGGCCGGATCGACAGCACATGGTTGAAGACCAGCAGGATGCCGATCAGGAGCACGCCGAGGATCAGGCCGTTGAGGCCGGGATTGGAGAGAAACGCCGTCTGTGCCTGGCGAAAGAGGATGGCGGCCACGAAGCCGACGATGATGAGGAAGATCACCATCGTCCAGAAGAACGTCATGGGGCTCGAGAGTTTGTGCGGGTAGTCGTCCCCGGTCTCGGACGACCCTCCCCAGCCCGATAGCGCCAGCTTAGCCATGTAGTCGCATCTCCGCTTTCTCGTCGGGGCGGAGACTAGAGGAAGATTGTGTGGAATTGAAGGGCTTAGCGGCAACAGCGGCGCTTTGATACGCCGCCGTCCTCAGCCCGCCTCAGCGTGTCGGCACCGGACGGTGCAGCACGTCGCGCAGCGCCTTGTGGATATATTCGTTGCCGGCAACCACCTCACCGGCATTGAACATGTCGTTGCCGCCATCGAAGTCGGTCGCATAGCCGCCCGCTTCGCGAATCAGGAGCATGCCGGCTGCCATGTCCCATTCCGCCAGGTCGCGCTCCCAGAAGCCGTCGAAACGGCCGGCGGCGACATAGGCGAGATCGAGCGCGGTGGAGCCGAGACGGCGCATGCCGGCGACTTCGCCCATCACATGGCGCAGCTCGACAAGGAACTTGCCGTGGTTGCCGTTGCCAAGATGCGGCACGCTGCAACCGATGACACAATCCGGCAGGGCCTTGCGGGCCGCCACGCGCAGGCGACGATCGTTGAGGAAGGCGCCACCGCCGCGCTCGGCGGTGAAGAGCTCGTCCGTCGCCGCATTGAGGACGACGGCGGCCACGATCTCGCCATTGCGCTCCAGCGCGATCGTGCTCGCAAAGGCCGGGATGCCGTGCAGGAAATTGGTCGTGCCGTCGAGCGCGTTGACGATCCAGCGATGCGCACCGTCGGTGCCGATGACCTCTTCGGCTTCGTCGCTGAGGAAGCCATAGGTCGGGCGAGCCTTCATCAGCTCTTCGCGGACGATCTTCTCGGCCTTGCGGTGAGCCTGCGCGACATATTCGGCCGGGCCCTTGAGCGAAACCTGGAGGTTCTGCACTTCGCCGAAATCACGCGAGAGCGACTTGCCGGCCTTGAAGGCGGCCTGAACCATAACGTTGAGAAGAGCTGAACGAGCCATGAAATGAATGTCCTTCGGGAATGTCCGGCGCATCGGGACGGCGAAAGCCGCGGCGCGCAAATGCACGGGGACCGGATGTGCGGGCTTCAAGACCACAAATCCCGCGAAGTTTCAAGCCTTCAGCCCCTGCATGGGCTGCAATGCAGGGTGTACGATCGTGCAACAGGGTAAATACGGGACGCGTTACGAGCCCGAGCGGTACTTGTTGGCCGCCGTGATCGCCGCCTTTTGCTGCTGATCCGTCAGGCCGAGATAGAAATCCTCGAGCGAGGGATCGTTCAGCCCGGCGCGCCGCGCCAGCACGAACCACTTGCCCGCCTCGACCGGATCGGGCCGCGTGCCGATGGCGTGGATATAGAGCTGCGCAAGCTTGCTCTGGGCAACGACATTGCCGCCATCGGCGGCGCGCTTCAGCCATTTGAAGCCGGTATCGTAGTCGCGGTCGCCCGCCGTGCCGTTCACCAGCCACATGCCGAGATCGAGCTGGGCCGTGTCGAAACCGGCGCGGGCAGCCCGCACGAGCCATTCACGGGCGCGTTTGGTCTTTTCTTCCGGCAGGTCCTTCAGGTTCACGTAGATCTGCGCCACGGCATATTGCGCATCCGCGATGCCCTGCTCGGCTGATTTTTCGTAATAGGGCAATGCGTCATGCAGCCCCTTGTCGCCGGGGCTGTCGGCCACCAGCACCTGCGCGTAGTTGAACTGCGCGGAAGCATTGCCGAGATCGGCCGATTTCTTCATCAGCTCGTCGGCCTTCTTGCGATCTTCCGGCGAGGCCGAGCGTTCCATCAGAAGGATCGCATATTTGAACATGCCGGTCGGGTCACCGCCATTGGCCGCCTGCTCATACCAGAATAGCGCCTGCTTGCGATCGCGCTTCACGCCGAGGCCGCGGTCTAGAATTTCGGCGACCAGGGTCTGCGCGGCGGGATCACCGAGCTGGGCGCGCGGCAGGGCAAGCTCCATCGCCGTCAGATAGCGGCCGCGCTGGAAGGCGCCATAGGCATCGTCCACCTTGCCGGCAAACGGCTTTTCGGCCGGCAGCGCCGGCAGGTCGGCGCCCATGCGATCGAGCACTGAGAGGCCGGTGGACGGGCCGTCAATTGGCTTCTTCTCTTCTTTCTTCACCTCGGGCTGCTCGTCGAGGGCGGCCGGCTTCACCTCTTCAGCGGGCTCCTTTTCGTCCGTCTTGGCATCACCGGCGGTGACGGAGGGCCCCTTCTTGGCCGTCTCGGCAAGGGACGGCGCGGCAACGAGAACGCCCGTGGCAAAAAATGCCACCGGCGCGATACGGCAAGCTTGTGAAAGAAGGGCCCTGATCATGAGCGCCTACTATTGCTCAAACCGTGGCGCTTTTTCGTCAAGAAGAGCGTTGACCGCAGCAATCACATGCGGCGCCTGCGCGGGATCGGCAAAGACCGCCTTGTCGAGCGCCACGAACTCCGCCCCGGTCTCGGCAACGGCAAGGGCGGAGTCCGGATCTGAGCCGCCGAGCACGATGCAGGGAATCTCCACCATCGACGCCCACCATTCGGCAAGCGCCAAGTTCTTCGGATGCGCCTCCGGCTTGATGTCCCCGCCGATCTTGCCGAAGAAGATATAGTCCGGCTGGATGTCGCCGATCTCCAGCGCCTTGTGACGATCCGTGGCGTTACCGCCGCCGACGATGAGCTTCGGCGTGAATTTTTCGACAGCCTCGCTGAACTCCTCAAGCCCGCCGGTGACATGGATGCCGTCGGCCTTCGCCCGGCCGGCCACGCGCGTGTCGCCGGCGATGAGCGCGGCGGCACCGGCGTCCTGGACGATCTCGACCAGCGCTTCCGCATGTTTCTGGAACACGCCGTCATCGAGCCCGTATTGCGGGATGATCACCGAAGCGACATCGCCGCCTTTCAGCGCGCTTTCCAGCATAGCGGCACGCGCGGAAAGGTCCTCGCCTTCGGGAAGGATCAGGACGAGACGGCAGCGTTTATCGGCTTTGGACATGGATGGGCACTTTCCTTGAATTGCGGCACTCTGGTCTCGTCATAACAGATCAAAGCGGATAGACGGAAGGACGAACAGGATCAATCGTCTTCCATGTCCATCGACCCCTCGATTTATTACGCCGCCATCCCCGCCGTGCTGCTGGTCGGCCTGACGAAGGGCGGCATGGGCGAGGCCCTGGCCCTGATGGGCGTACCCTTGCTGGCGATGGCCGTGCCGCCGGTGCAGGCCGCCGCCATCCTCCTGCCGATCCTCGTGGTGATGGACTGCGTGTCGCTCTGGATCTGGCGCGAACACAACAATCGCATGCTCCTGAAGATGCTGCTGCCCGGCGCACTCATCGGCATCGCCATCGGCTGGGCGACCTCGGCCTATGTGCCGCGCGATGCACTGCGCCTCATCATCGGCCTCATCACTGTGCTCTTCGTGCTGCGCTACTTCTACAACACTTGGCGTGTCCGGCATGGTTACGTCATCGAGCCGAAACCGCACCGCCTCATCCCCGCGGCCTTTTTCGGCACGCTCTCCGGCTATGGCAGCTTCGTGGCGCATGCCGGCGGCGCGCCGTTCCAGGTCTACGGCCTGCCGCTGAAGCTGCCGCCGCGCGACTACACCGGGGCGGCCGTCCGCTTCTTCGCCATTCTCAATTTCATCAAGCTCGGCCCCTATTTCGCGCTCGGGCAGCTCGATACGACGAACCTCACCATCTCGGCGACGCTCGTGCCGCTCGCCATCGTCGCCACCGCTTTCGGCGGTTTCATGGTCAAGCGCATGAAGCCGGATGTCTTCTATCCCTTCATGTATTCCATGGCGCTGATCGCCGGCCTGAAGCTCGTCTATGACGGCCTGCTGGCCTTTCTCTGACGTTTTACTTCGCACCGCACAAAATACTTGCCGCACATGCTGCTTTGCCATAGCGTTCGACCATGGCGCACCCGGACCCCTTTGCTGCGATTGCCGACCCCAACCGCAGGTTCCTGCTGGAGGAGTTGCGCCGCGCCCCGCGCACGGTCAACGAACTCTCCGAGGGACTGCCGATCAGCCGCCCGGCGGTCTCCCAGCATCTGAAGGCGCTGCTCGATTCCAACCTGGTCAGCGTGAAGGCCGAGGGCACGAAGCGCATCTACGCCATCAACGCCAAGGGCTTCGACCGGCTCAATCTCTGGCTCGACCAGTTCTGGTCGTAAGCCCTGCTGTCCCATTTCGAAATAGAACGCCCCGGCAGATCCTCCGATCTGCCGGGGCGTCACGACATCTATCATTTCGTTTTCGGAAGCGGTTTCGCGAAATGGGCTCCTACCCGGTCCTCCCATACGGACCATCTGTTCCGCGACGTGCCTCCCTATAATTCCTTTGGAAAAATCCCTGTCGTTTCAGTGAGCTGTGGAGCGAATGCGCTCGATCTCATCCTTGATGCGCAGCTTGCGACGCTTGATGTCTGCAATCGTCTCATCGCCCGAGGAGGGCTGCTTGATCGCAGCATGCAGCTCTTCTTCAAGAGCAAAATGCTTCTTTTCGAGCGTAGCCAGATGGGCCTCAATCGTCATGTGACAGTTCCTTCCTTTTGCTTGCACCCGGCCACTTGCGTGCCGGATGATCCAGGTTGCAACAAAGTCAGTGTGCCATGTCATTTTTCATTTGTCGAAGGCGAAAACGTGGCAAGGGATAACTTCCCGTTACCGGGGCTTTCGTGATAGGAGCAGGCTTATACAGACTGGGACAGGCGGGCGAACCGCTGTTTCCGACGACGGGGAATAGAGAGCATGGCAGACCAGGAACAGGCTGAAATGCGGCTTGCCGCCGCACGGCTTCGCCAGGAGCACGAAGACTACGATGCCGCGATCAACGCCATGATCCAGGTCGGCTGCGAAGCGCTCAAAATCCAGCGCATGAAGAAGAAGAAGCTGATCTTGAAAGACAAGCTTTCCAAGCTGGAAGACCAGATCATCCCCGATATCATCGCCTGAACCGGACGAGACGCCTTGGACACCACAGAAACGCCCCCCGTCGCCATCATCATGGGAAGCCAGTCCGACTGGGAGACGATGAAGAATGCCGCCGATACGCTCGATGCGCTCGGCGTCGATTACGAGGCCCGCATCATTTCGGCCCACCGCACGCCCGACAGGCTCTACAGCTTCGCCCGGGGCGCCAAGGCGGAAGGCTTCAAGATCATCATCGCCGGTGCGGGCGGTGCGGCCCACCTGCCGGGCATGGCTGCGGCCATGACGCCGCTGCCGGTTTTCGGCGTGCCGGTCCAGTCGAAGGCACTCTCTGGTCAGGATAGCCTGCTCTCCATCGTGCAGATGCCGGCCGGCATTCCCGTCGGCACGCTCGCCATCGGCCGGGCCGGCGCGGTCAATGCGGCGCTGCTGGCGGTCGCCGTGCTCGCGCTCAACGATCCCGAACTTGCCCATCGCCTCGATGAGTGGCGCGAGAACCAGTCCAGCGCCATTGCCGAATATCCCGTGGACGGCCCGCTATGAGCGCCCGCACCATCGGCATCATCGGCGGCGGCCAGCTCGGCCGCATGCTGGCCATGGCGGCCGCGCGCCTCAACCTGCGCACCGTCATCCTCGAGCCGCAGGCCGATTGTCCGGCAGCCCAGGTCGCCAACGCGCAAATCGTTGCCGCCTATGACGACGCCGGAGCGCTCGCCGAGCTTGCCCGCATCTGCGATGTCGTGACCTACGAATTCGAGAACGTGCCCGTCGCGGCCGCCGCAGCACTGGCCAAAGCCGTCCCGGTCTTTCCGCCGCCGCGCGCGCTGGAGGTCTCGCAGGACCGCCTCGTCGAAAAGAGCTTCATTCGCGACTGCGGCATCCTCACCGCCGATTTCGCCGCCGTCGACAGTCAGGCCGACCTCGAGGCGGCGCTCGACCGCTTCGGCGGCGTCGGCGTGCTGAAGACCCGCCGTCTCGGTTATGACGGCAAGGGTCAGCGGCTCTTCCGCTCGCCGGCCGAAAGCCGCGAAGGCGCCTTCGAGGCGCTGGGCGGCGTGCCGCTCATCCTCGAAAGCCTCGTGCCCTTCGAGCGCGAGGTCTCGATCATCGCCGCGCGTGACCGCGACGGCACGATCGCCTGCTACGACCCGGCTGAGAACGTCCATCTGAACGGCATCCTGCACACCTCGACGCTGCCGGCTAACATCGGCGAGACGACGGCGGACCAGGCCCGCAAGGCGGCGCGCGCCATTCTCGACAGCCTCGGCTATGTCGGCGTCATCGGCGTGGAATTCTTCGTGCTGGCGGATGGCGGCCTCGTCGCCAACGAGATTGCGCCGCGCGTGCACAATTCCGGCCACTGGACGGAGGCGGCCTGCGTCGTCTCGCAATTCGAGCAGCATATCCGCGCCGTCGCCGGCCACACGCTCGGCGATCCGCGCCGCCATTCGGACTGCGTGATGCAGAATCTGATCGGCGACGACATCGACGACGTGCCGGCCTGGCTTGCCAAGCCCGGCGTGCTTGTTCATCTCTACGGCAAGACGGAAGCGCGCCCGGGCCGCAAGATGGGGCATATTACCCAGCTTTTCGACCGAGACGGGCTGGAAAACCGGCCTTGAGGGCGGAAAACCCATCGCCCGTGGTTGACAGCGCAAATGTCACGGGTTACATGCCTGCCCAACGTGAAAGCGCGCCCGAAACGGCGCGTTTTTGATTGAAGAAATCCGGCGAACTCGTGTCGCCCTGCAATACGCGGATCGAAAACATGAAGATCAAGAATTCGCTCAAGTCGCTCAAGGCTCGCCACCGCGAAAACCGCCTTGTTCGCCGCAAGGGCCGCATCTACATCATCAACAAGCAGAACCCGCGCTTCAAGGCTCGTCAGGGCTGATACGGCGTCGCGGTTGCCTGTCCTGACAGAAGGACAGAGTTGATCGAGAAATACAAATTGAAGTTGGGCGCATGGCGGTTTACCATAACCGTCATGCGCTTTTTCATGATTTCCGCACTCTGCCTTCCCCTTGCTCTCGCCATGGCCGCGCCATCCGTTGCCACCGCGCAATCGGCGGACAAGGCTTCGCTCGACACGTCCTCCAGCGCCTTCACCACGCAGGCTGAGCGGCTGAACAAGCTGTTCGGCGAATTGAAGCGCGAGGCCGATCCGGATGCGGCCACCGGCATTGCCAACCAGATTCGCCGCGAATGGCAGGATTCCGGCAGCGCCAGCATCAATCTGCTGATTCAATGGGCCGACAAGGCCATGACCGAGGACAAGAATGCCGCGGCGCTCGATTTCCTCGACGAGGCTATCCGCCTGCGGCCTGACTATGTCGAGGGCTGGAACCGCCGCGCGACGCTGCATTTTAAGATGGGCAACTATCGTAAGTCGATGTCCGACATCAACCAGGTGTTGAAGATCGAGCCCCGCCACTTCGGCGCGCTCGCCGGCATGGCCGCGATTCTCTCGCAGAGCGGGCGTGACGAGCTTGCCATGAAGGCGTGGGAACGCTTCCTCGATATCTACCCGACCGAACGGCAGGCACAGAAGGAAATGGGCGACCTTGCGGAAAAGCTGACCGGCCAGCGCACCTGATCGTCGCCGGAGTGAACCGGCCGCGCGCAGCCCGCGTAGAGTAGTCATCTCCATCGTCGACCGGACCCTTCCTTGCCCTCCCCGCTCCGCCTCATGCTGACAACCCTTCTCGCCGCCCCCTTCGCCATCGCGCTCGCTGGCTACGCCTTCACGGCGTGGAAGGCGCGCGCCATCGAGCAGCAGTTTCCCAATGTCGGCGAGCTGATCGACGTCGGCGGTTTCAGCCTGAACAGCGTGCTGGTCCCGGCAGGCGACAAGGCCGACCTGCCGCCGCTCGTCTTCATCCACGGCGCGAGCGGCAACCTGCGCGACCAGATGCACGCCTTCCGCGCCAGGCTCGAAGGCCGCGCGACCATGCTCTTTATCGACCGGCCAGGCCACGGCTACTCAGAACGTGGCGGGCCGGAAAATGCCTTGCCGGACGGCCAGGCGAACGCCATTGCCCGCCTGATGGAAAAGCGCGGCATCGACAAGGCGATCATCATCGCCCATTCCTTCGGCGGTGCGATTGCAGCAAGCTTTGCGCTGGAGCACCCGGATAAGACCGCCGGCCTGTTGTTCCTCGCCCCCGCCACCCATCCCTGGCCGGGTGGCGTCGATTGGTACTACGACCTTGCAAGGGCACCCGTCATCGGCTGGCTGTTCAGCCGCATCGTCGCGCTGCCGGTCGGCCTGTCGCGCATCGATAGCGGCACGCGTTTCGTCTTTGCCCCGAACCGGCGGCCGGACGATTACATCGAGGCGACCGCCCCCGCACTGGTGCTGCGCCCCGCCGCCTTCCGCAACAATGCCACCGACGTTGCCAATCTCCTCGACTACGTGAAGCGCATACAGCCGCGCTACCACGAGATCCGCACGCCGACGGTGATCGTCACCGGCGACACGGATGGCGTCGTCTATGAGGAAATCCATTCGCGCGGGCTGGCGCGTGACATTGCGGGATCGGAACTCGTCTGGATTCGCAATCTCGGCCACAAGCCGGATTACGTGGTGACGGACCTTGCCGTCGAGGCGATCGAGAAGATCGCAGGCAGCGATCGCGACCTCCAGGAATCAGCAAGGCGGGCCGAGGCCCGCCTTGCGAAAGATCACGAAAAGTAGCGCGGCCTCAGACGCCGCTGACGCCGTCGGCGCCGATATAGGCGATGCGCAGCATGTTCGTACCGCCGGGCGTGCGCAACGGCACGCCAGCCGAGATGATGATGCGGTCGCCCGGCTTGCCGAACTCTTCCGACACGACGATGCGGCAGGCGCGGTTCACCATGTCGTCGAGATCCTCGGCATCGCCGGTGACGACGCAGTGCAGGCCCCAGACGACCGAGAGGCGGCGCGCCGTCTCGATGACCGGCGAGAGCGCGAGGATCGGCACCTCCGGCCGCTCGCGCGCAGCACGCAGGCCCGTCGTGCCCGACGAGGTGTAACAGACGATGGCTGCGAGCTTCAGCGTCTCCGCGATCTGGTGGGCGGCAAGCGAGATGGCGTCGGCGCCGGTCGCTTCCGGCGGCGTGCGCTGGGCGTAGATGATACCCGGATAATGCGGGTCGCGCTCGACCTTGCTGGCGATGGACGCCATGGTCGAGACGGCTTCGACCGGATAATCGCCAGACGCGGATTCGGCCGACAGCATGACGGCATCGGCGCCTTCGAAGACGGCGGTCGCGACGTCGGACACTTCGGCGCGCGTCGGCACCGGAGCGGAAATCATCGATTCCAGCATCTGGGTCGCGACGACGACCGGCTTGCCGGCGCGGCGGCAGGCGCGGATGAGCTGTTTCTGCAGGCCCGGAACGGCTTCCAGCGGCATTTCCACGCCAAGGTCGCCACGGGCGACCATCAGGGCATCCGAGAGGTCGATGATCTCGTCGATACGCTCGATGGCCTGCGGCTTTTCGATCTTCGACATCAGGCCGACGCGGCCGCGCGAAATCTTGCGCACTTCCGCCAGGTCTTCCGGACGCTGGATGAAGGAGAGTGCCACCCAGTCAACGCTGCCGGTCGCCAGAACCGCATCGAGGTCGACGCGGTCCTTTTCGGTCAGCGCGCCGACGCCGAGCAGCGTGTCGGGCAGGCTCACACCCTTGCGATCGGATATCTTGGTGCCGGAAACGACCGTGCAGACGATCGACTTGCCGTCGGATTTTTCGGCACGCAGATGCAGCTTGCCGTCGTCGATCAGCAGGCGATGGCCGGGCTTCACGGCTTCGAGAATTTCCGGATGGGGCAGGAAGACGCGGCTGTTGTCGCCGGGCACGTCCTTGTTGTCGAGCGTGAAGGTCTGGCCGGGCTTCAGCTCTTCCGAACCGTTGGCGAACTTGCCGACGCGCAGCTTCGGCCCCTGAAGGTCGGCGAGGATGCCGATGGGACGGCCACAGCGGGCCTCGACGGCGCGGATGCGGCTGATCAGCGTGCGCATCACGTCGTGGCTGGCATGGCTCATATTGATGCGGAACAGGTCTGCGCCCGCCTCATGCAGCTTCTGGATCATCTGCTCGTCGGAGGATGCGGGTCCGAGCGTGGCGAGGATTTTGACTTTTCTGTTCCGTCTCATCAGTTCTGGCTTTCCTGGGTCCCTGGCGTATCGGAAAGCTGCACCATCCAGCTTCCCTGTCGGCCCGTGTCATATTCCTTGAAGCCCATGCGCTGGAAACCGCGGGCAAAGCAGTCCTGCACGCCGGTGATCTTGAACTCGTTCTCGGCGACGCACATGTTGACGTCACCGGTCCAGCGACCGCCGCGGGCGGCATCTTCGGCATAGAGATAGTAGTAGCGCGATTGCAGCTCGCCCTCGATCAGCGTGGCGCAGGTCGTGGCCGGCACCTGCCACCAGCCCTCAGTCATCCAGCCTTCCTTGGCGCGATAGCCGATGGCGACGCCGACGAGGTTCTGCGTGCCGTTGCAGACACGGAACTCGGCTTTCGCCTCATTGGGCACGGAAAGGGCGAGGAAGCCCGCAAAAGTGAAAAGGCCCGCCTGGAGAAGGCGCGTGGCTTTCGGGACGAAGGGGCTATAGCTCTTGGCTCGCACGGTTTCCAATGGAACTCCGTTGATTTGAATATGCGCTTTCTTGCGACGACGGGGCATGAATGTCAACGCAACACTAATCGATTACAATTTCACAAAAGAAGAAGGAATCTTTCCCGCAACCGCAAGCCCCGTGGCTTGCGGGCCGGATCGGCCCATGCGATCAGTCGGCATGAGCGGTACAATTTCGGCCAAGGGCATGCAGGACCATCCTTCCTTCGAGATCATTGACGGCGACCTCGGCCTGGGGCTCGTCATCCTGGCGGACCATGCCACCAATCTCCTGCCCGAACGCTACGGCCACCTCGGCCTGCCGGACAGCGCCTTCGAGCGCCATATCGCCTACGATATCGGCGTCGAGGGCGTGGTGCGCGGCCTCAACGCCCGGCTGAACGCGCCGGTCGTGATGAGCCGCTTCTCCCGCCTGCTGATCGACCCCAACCGCGGCGAGGACGACCCGACGCTCGTCATGCGCATTTCCGACGGCGCGATCATTCCAGGCAACCATCCGATCACGCCGGAAGAATGGCAATATCGGCTCGAAACCTATCACCGTCCCTATCACGATGCCGTGTCGCGCACGATCGATGCGGTGGCCAGGCACACGGGCAAACCACCGCTCGTCATGTCCATGCATTCCTTCACGCCGGCCTGGAAGGGCACGCCCCGCCCGTGGCAGGTGACGGTGCTCTGGGACAGCGACCACCGCGCCGTCGGCCCGCTGCTCTCGGAACTGGAAAACCTAGGCAATGTCGTGGTAGGCGACAACGAGCCCTATGACGGGGCGCTGCGCGGCGATACGATGTTCCGCCATTGCATGAAGCCGGGCATCGCGCATGCCCTCATCGAAATCCGCCAGGACGAGATCGGCGACGATGCCGGGATCGCCCGCTGGGTCGATCGCCTCGCACCGATCTTTTCGCGGTTGAATGCCGATCCCGCCCTGCACACATACGAGATACACCCCTCCCGCACCGGACCCTATTGAGATGACCGAACTCAGCAAAGAGCAGAAGACCGAATTCGAGGCCGCCGCCTTCCGGCGTCTCATCAGGCACCTGCGCGAGCGCACGGACGTGCAGAACATCGACATGATGAATCTGGCCGGCTTCTGCCGCAACTGCCTGTCGAACTGGTATCGCGATGCGGCCAATGAAGCGGGCGTTGCCCTCGACAAGGAGGCCTCCCGCGAGATCGTGTACGGCATGCCCTACGAGGAATGGCGTGAACGGTACCAGCGCGAAGCGAGCGGCGCCCAGAAGGCGGCCTTCGAGGTCAACCGCCCGAAGGAATGACGCCACGGCGGCATGAAAAACCCCAAGGAGCGTGCGATAGGCCTTGATCTTGCCGGAAGTTCGCGGCAAGTCACGGCCTTCGAATTTTAGACCATCCCCAGTCCACCCAAGGAGAAGACCATGTCGGATGCCCACGGCGTCGCACGCGACCAGCTTCGCGCATTCATCGAGCGCATCGAGCGTCTCGAGGAAGAAAAGAAAACCATCGCGGACGATATCAAGGACGTCTACGGCGAAGCCAAGGGCACCGGCTTCGACACGAAGATCCTGCGCAAGGTCATCCAGATCCGCAAGCAGGACAAGGACGAGCGCATGGAACAGGAAGCCATCCTCGACACCTACCTGCAGGCCCTCGGCATGATCGATCTGCCGCCGGATGCCGAGTAAGACGGGACGATCGTCCGACGTGAGATGAAGGGGCGCAACGCGCCCCTTTTCTTTGACCGCGCCTGAACCTTGTAGCGACCCGCAGCGGCTTCAGAGTTTCGCTGGCCTGCCGACATGATATGACTGCTGTCGGGCGCGCAGCGAATATCCTGCCCGTTTAAGGCATGGAGCATGGACAGACCTTGAGCAGCGAAGCCGAAGCCCCGAAACCGATGGCCAATCGCGCCACCCGCCTGACGATTTTGTGCCGTGGGGCCACCCAAGCCAACCAGCAATCCCGGTTTACCTCTGCCGATGCCCTGCTGCCCAAAGAGCAGACGCGGTTGAAGGTGCTTGCCAGCGACCTGCGCCCTTTCGATACGGTCCTACATGCGCCCGAACGCCCTGCCTCCGAAACGGCCGCTGCATTCTCTGTCAAAACGAGCCTTTGCCCGCCCCTCAGGGATATCGCCTATGGCGCATGGGACAACCGGACGGTCGCGGAGGTCGCGCAACATTGGCCTGAAGACCTGGAGCGATGGTCGGCGGATCCTGCATCGGCCCCGCATGGCGGTGAATCCTTCGCGGCGGCGCAGGTCCGGGCAGTGGACTGGCTGGAAGCCTATCGCGCGGCCGGCGGAAACACGCTGGCTGTGACCCATGCGACCATCGTCAAGCTGCTGTTTCTTCATGTGGTTGGCGCGCCGCTGACGTCGATCCGGCGCATCGATGTTGCGCCCCTCGGTATGCTGTCTCTGAGCAGCGACGGCAGTCGCTGGGCGCTTCGCGGGTTCGGCACCGCCGGACGCACCGGTCTGTCAGCGGGCGACTAGCCGACTGGGGTGCAGGCGCGCGACATCAAGGCCATTGCTTCGCCCATTCCCGAAGCTCGACCTTGGCCTTTTCCGGCCAGTCCTTCATGGGCGAGGGAAAGACCGCAATTTTCCCGTCGACCGGCTTCCAGGCCGCATAGACGAGGCGGTCGCTCGAGGACAGGAAAATCAGCCCGGCCTCATCGAGGCAGGCATGTGGCCGGCACGCCGTGCCGACAAAATCATCCCCTTTGAACTGGCCGCTTCCGACGCCGGTCATCAACTCCTGAAACTGCTGAAAATCCGAGCCGAGCACCATCTTGAAGCTGGCAGCAATCTCGCCGTTGGCGAAGGCGTCGGATGGATGCGTGAAGGTGCGCTCGCGCAGATTGCCCCAGCCACTCGCCGCATCCGGCTGGAAGGCGACGGAAGCAAGTGGCGCTATGCCCCGCTCGGCGGTCCACTGCCAGCGCTCCGTTTCCCGGCCGGGAATATTTCCCGTTGAAAAGACGATGTTCGCGCCGTCAACGTGCCAGGATACGGACGCGCAATTGTCGATAGGCCCATCTATTCTGGGTGCACCACTGCGGGGAAAGGACAGCACAAAAGGCGAGCCGTCGCAGGCATTGCCGCCGCCGGAGCTCGTACCGACAAGCACGGTGGTGTCGCCGAACGCATAGACATCATCCAGGAAAACGATCTGGTTCTTGTGCAGCTCCCGCCCATCAACAATGAGGGCTTTCTCGAAATCCTTTTCCTGGATTGCGACCGTATGGCCCGCAACCTTTTCCAGCTCCAAGGCACCGGCAAACGGCGCCGCGCCGGCGAGAAAGCCGATTGTGGAAAGTGTAAGAACCAAATATCTGCTCATGAAAATCTCCTGCATTTTGCCCTAAGCTAGCCTTCCGTGGCCAACAATCGCAACGGCAGGATGGGTTTTTCAGAGATATGAGCGACCGCTCGATCCACTGCCGCAATGCAAAATTTCTTTGCGAATGAATGGCCGGCCTGCACCGTCCCTCCTCTATCGGCCCCATTAAGCGAAATCACTTTCAGGCAGAAAATGACCTTTCCCACGATCAAGCTTCCCGCCCGCCCCCTCGCCATCAAAAGCGGGGTCATCTCCATCCCCTTCGCCTACTACTTCTCCATACCCATCCTGCTGGCCATTGCCGTCTTCATGGCGATGACGGAAGGGCCGGGCATTCTGCGCGACTACACGATCAACCAGAATCCGCTCGTCATCGACGGCACTATCGGCGGCAAGTGCACGACGCGCAAAGCCGTCTTCACGACCTGCGAAGTGGATCTTTCCTACCAGCACGACGGCCAGCGCTATGAGAAGGAGGTCGAGGTCATGTTCGTCGACTTCCACACCGGCGACTACGAGACGGGCCTTGTCGTTTCGGCCGATCATCCGGATCTCGCCACGATCAGCCTCGGGCTGGATATGCTGTGGAACCGGATCATCACGCTGGCTGCCTTCACGCTTCTGCTCGGCGGCGGCGGCCTCGCGATGATCTTCCTTGCGGTGCGCATCCTGCGCGTTCGCGGTCAGCTGCGCCATCCCGCGCCGCTGACCGTCATCCCGGTCGAAATCACCGGGATCGACAAGAAGCGCGGCCGCCTCGCGGTCACCTATGCCGACCGTCTGAGCGAGCGGAAGACCAAGCGCGTCGCCTTCACCCGCTTCGAGAACGGGGAAGAACCGATCATCGTTGGCGATGCCGGCAGCAATGCGGTCGCCCTTGCCGTCTGGCACGGCAAGACCGCGCTTCCCGTGCTGCTCGACGACCGGCTGGAGCGGATCGACCTGACCGCGCAGGAGCGTGCGGATGCGCTCGCCCCGCTTCATGCTGCCGCAGCATCAGCCGACCACCAGACCGCCGCCGCCCTTGCTCCGGTCAAGAAGGGTATGTCGCTAGCGCGCCGGCTCGGCCTGTTCCTGCTTCTCATTCTCCTCATCGTCGGCGGCATTTTCGGCTATTGGCTGTGGTACGTGACGAGCGCGCCCTCGCAATACAATTCACCGGGAATGGACATCAACAACATGATGCCCGAAGCGCTCAACCGCTGGGGCTGCAGCCAGCTGCAAAGCCGTTTCGGCGACGGCCCCGCCCCCTTCGGCTGCACGGCCGCGGACTATCAGAGCTGGAAATGACCGTTAGCCCGCTTTAGCGGCGGTGCTCACGCAGATCTTCCCAATACAGACGATACGTTGACGGGCTGGAGCAAAAACTCCAGCCCGCTTCCGTTTCAGGGCATCTCTCATTTCCGCCCATCTGTCATCATCAGCCCAGATGGATGAGCTGTTGCAGACACTTCAAAAACTCAAACAAAAAAAGCCCGCTGGATCGCTCCAGCGGGCTCTTTGATCTCTGTCCTCAGGGTTCATTCGAACTTGCGGACTTCCATGAAGTTCACCGCATTGCCACTGAAGCGGGCGCTGTCGATCGACTTTCCCTCCGGCTGGAAGCCGGCCATGTAGACGGTGGTCGGCGCGGCGCGCAGCGTGCGGCTCACGAAGCGCGGGGCTTTGACCGGCTTGGAAAGCGTCGCCATATCGCCCTGCTCCAGCGCCCACTGCGAGATGATCTTCTGCGTCAGCTTCGGCTCGGTGCGGATCGCGCCGCGGCTTGCGGCATCGGCGTCCTTCTTCTTCGGACGGCCACCCTTGGAGGGCGTTTCCTCGACAGCCTTGCCATCGAAGGCATCAACGCCCGCCAGCGACCGCGTGGCGCCGGCATTGTCGGAAACAAGCGCGGCCATCTCGACCGGATTGCCCTGATCGTCACCCGCCGTCGGATCGGCAAGGGCAGCAAGTCCGGAACGGTCCGCGGTGGACGGAAGCGCGACCTTGGCCTCGGCCGCCGCCATCAGCGCGGTCTGCGACTGGTCATCAAGCTCGACCTGCGGACGAAGGCCCGGCACCGGCACCATGGCCAGTTCCTCGCCGTCTTCCGCCGCAGCGGCCGCGACAGCCGCCGTCATGGCCTCACCGGACTGGGCTTCACCGGGCTGCGCATCGCCGGCCTGGGTGCGGGCACCCAGCATGACGGGCAGCGGCACCTTGTAGGCCGACAGGTCTTCGAATTCAGGCTTCTGCTCTTCGGTCGTCGTCGCCGCTTCGAGGGCCGCGACCGCACCGCTCGTCGTCGGCGCGACAAGGGCGAGCTCGCTGGTCGTCTCGGCCGCCTTGAAGGCGGGGCGGCTGCCCGGAACCGGCGCGTTGAACGCAAGTTCGGTTTCGGCTTCGGTCGCAACCGGTTTTTCTTCGGCAACGGCCTTCGCGGGCTTGCCACCGGATTCGCTGCCTTCATCGAAGGAATCGGCGATCGTGACATTGCTGCTCGCGATCATTTCGGGTTCTTCATCTTCATCGCCACCGCCGCCGAAGAGGGCCGCGAGGAAGCCACCCTTGCGCTTGGAGGCCGTCGGCGTGGAACCGCCGCCGGCAACCTGGATGGCGTCAGAACCGACGCGACGCTTGTAATCGGCAACGGCCTGCTGGTAGCCCGGCAGCGGCTTGCCGTCGGTCGGCACATGCATGGTCTTACCGTCGGGGAAGAGGCGGACGAGCTCCTGGCGGCTCATCCGCGGCCAGGCGCGCACGCTGCCGACGTCGAGATGCACGAAGGGCGAACCGGACGTCGGGTAGAAACCAACGCCGCCGACCTGGAATTTCATGGCGGTGGCACGTAGCGTCGCGAGCTTCACGCCCGGAATATAGAAGTCCATCGCCTTGCCGAGCATGTGCTGGCTCTTCTTGGCGACGCCCTTGGAGCGCGAGCGCAGCATGCCGTTGGTGGCCGGCGAGCGATAGGCGGAGACGACGTTGATGTAACCGGTGCCGCCGACCTTCTGGTAGACTTCCCAGACAAGATCGAAGAGGCGCGGATCCATGCGCGTCGGCTCGTTGCGGCGCCAGTCGCGCAGGAACGTATTGAGCTGCTTCAGGCCGCGCTGGTCATACCGACCGTTGCGCTTGAAAGTGATCTCGGCCTTTTCCTTGGTGTGGATGAAGAAGAGCTTGAGCGTGCGGTTGCCGCTCTCGGCCTGAACCGTCGCGGGAATGGCCGTCGGCAGAATGAGGGCAGCAGAGAGCACAGCCGTGGACAAAGCCTTGGGCAGCTTTTGCAACACTGTTTTGCAGAGGCTGCCAAGGGTGTTCCCCCGGCGCTTCATCGATGCGAACAAATTTGCCAACTCTTTCCCCGTCCGAAGGACAACGAACGTCCGTTATCCCAGATGACTGCCAATTGCGGTGAGAGCATGGCAAATCCGCCACACTCTTCGACGCGCACCCGTTATAGTGAACAATCCACTAACAGGGAATAAACGGCAATCGCGAAATCTCAAACGGCCGGGATTCCAACGGTTTTTACGCAGCTTCCTTCAGCGGATTGTCCGGATCGATGCCGTAATCCTTGAGTTTGCGATAGAGTGTCGAGCGGCCGATGCCCAATTTGCGGGCAACCTGGCTCATCTGGCCATGATAGAATTTCAAGGCAAAGCGGATGAGTTCCTCCTCGACATCGGCCAGTTTGCGCACATGGCCGCCCTTGTCGACACTCGGAATCGCATTGTCAGGCGTGCCGTGGACATCGGAGGAAACCGATTCGTTCGGCCGGAAATCCGGATAGACGCTCGGCAGGCGCGCATCGCCTGCAAGCTCCGGCGTGTGGGCCGATGTCGCCTCCCAGGTGACCGCGCCATCCTCGGCCAGGCCGTAACCCGGCACCTGCGCGGCGATCTGCGGGAAGTCCGTTGCGTTGAGCTCCGCCCCTTCCGACAGCACGACGGCGCGGAAGATGGCGTTTTCCAGCTGGCGGATGTTGCCCGGCCAGTCATAGGCCGTCAGGAGCGCCATGGCGCCGGCAGAGACGCCGAGCGGGCGGGCGAGCTTCTGCTCGCCGGCAAAGCGCTGCACGAAGGCGCGCACCAGAACCGGAATGTCCTCCTTGCGGCGGCGCAACGCCGGAATGGTGATCGGGAAGACGTTAAGGCGGTAATAGAGGTCCTCGCGGAAGCGGCCTTCGCGGACTTCGTTGATGAGGTCGCGGTTGGTCGCCGAGATCAGGCGGACATTGACCTTCTGCGGAAAACGCGCGCCGATCGTCTCGATCTCGCCCTGCTGAACGGCGCGCAGGAGCTTCACCTGCACGTCGAGCGGCAGATCGCCGATCTCGTCGAGGAACAGCGTGCCGCCGTCGGCCTCCATGAATTTGCCGGTATGACGTTCCGTGGCCCCGGTGAAGGCGCCCTTCTCGTGGCCGAACAGGATGCTTTCCACCAGATTGTGCGGGATCGCGCCGCAATTGACGGTGACGAAGGGCTTGTGCGCCCGGTCACTGCCGGCCTGGATGGCGCGAGCCACCATTTCCTTGCCGACGCCCGATTCGCCTTCCAGCACGACCGGAATGTTCGACTGGGCGGCGCGGCGGCCAAGCTCGATGACACGCATCATTTCGGAACTGGCCGAAACGATATCGTCGAACTGCACGGTCTCCGTGCGCCCCCGGCGTCCGCCGCGGCTGCGCCCTTCCCGCTGATCGACCTTCAGCGCGTTGCCGAGGGCAACACCGAGGCGCTCGGGGGAAACTGGCTTCACCACGAAATCGAAGGCACCGGCACGCATGGCCATGACCACGGTCTCGATGCCGCCCTGCCCCGTCTGCACGATCACCGGGATCGTGTTTTCGCGTTCGGCGAGCGCATCGAGGAAGGCCGAGCCGTTCATTTCCGGCATCATCAGGTCGAGCAGGATCACATTGATCAGACCGCCCTTGCGATCGAGCATGTCGAGACCCGCACGACCGTTTTCCGCCATATGGGCGACGTGGCCGGAGCGCTCAATCATGTTCTTCAACAGCCTGCGCTGGACAGGATCATCGTCGATGACAAGAATATGGGCCGTCACTGGAACCTCCTTGCCCAGGCGTGCGTCATGCACGCCGAAGGGAACTGAACACCAGCGGACCATGACAGGAAGGGTTGAACATGCCGTTTTGAGAAAGGCTTGCATTTTAACCAATGCCGACGCAAGCAAGGGGCCGATCTGCCCATCAGGAAGAGAGATAGAGATGACGCGTAATTTCCCCGCACCCCGGATCACCTTCGCTCCGGCGGACGCCGCCGCAAGCGCCGAACTGGGCGACCTTCCCGGCTGGAACCTCGGCGATCTCTATCCCTCGCAGACCTCTGCGGAATTCCAGGGCGATATGAAGAAAGCCGAGGCGGGGGCGCTCGCCTTCGAAGCCCGGTGGAAAGGCAAGCTCGACGCGGCCACGGAAAAAAACAGCGACGAGGGCATCGGCGCGGCCGTCAAGGAATTCGAGGCGCTGGAAGACGTGATGGGCCGTCTCATCTCCTTTGCCGGCCTCACCTATTTCACCAACACGACCGAGCCGGCGAACGGCAAGTTCTATGGCGATGTGCAGGCGAAGCTGACCGATCTCGGCGCGCATCTGCTGTTTTTCTCGCTTGAACTCAACAGGATAGCGGACGAGCGCATCGAAGCGGCGCTGACGAACGACGCCCTTGCCGCGCATTATCGCCCGTGGATCGAGGACCTGCGCAAGGACAAGCCCTACCAGCTCGACGACAAGACCGAACAGCTCTTCCTCGAAAAATCGATGACGGGTGCGGCCGCCTGGAACCGCCTGTTCGACGAGACCATGGCCTCGCTGCGCTACACGATCGACGGCGAGGAGCTGCCGCTCGAAATCGCCCTCAACCAGCTGCAATCGCCCGACCGTGAGGCGCGCCGCAAGGCCGCGCAGGCGCTGGCGAAGACCTTCCAGGACAATATCCGCACCTTCTCGCTGATCACCAACACGCTCGCCAAGGACAAGGAAATCTCCGACCGCTGGCGCGGCTTCGAGGACATCGCCGACAGCCGGCATCTGGCGAACCGCGTCGAGCCGGAGGTCGTTGCAGCCCTCGCGGAAGCGGTACGCGAAGCGTATCCGCGCCTGTCGCACCGCTACTATGCGATGAAGGCGAAGTGGCTCGGAATGGAGCAGATGGAATTCTGGGACCGCAACGCGCCCCTTCCCGAGACACCCGATGCGACCATCCCGTGGACCGAAGCGCGCGACACCGTGCTCGCCGCCTATGGTGCCTTCGCGCCCGAAATGGCCGACATCGCCAAAAAATTCTTCGACAAGGGCTGGATCGACGCGCCGGTCCGCCCCGGCAAGGCGCCCGGCGCCTTCGCCCATCCGACCGTGCCTTCGGCGCACCCCTACGTGCTGGTCAACTATATGGGCAAGCCGCGCGACGTGATGACGCTCGCCCACGAGCTTGGCCATGGCGTGCATCAGGTGCTGGCCGGCGGCCAGGGCGCGCTGATGGCCTCGACGCCGCTGACGCTGGCCGAAACGGCCTCCGTCTTCGGTGAGATGCTGACCTTCCGCAGCCTGCTCGACAAGACGAAGGACAAGCGCGAGCGCAAGGCCATGCTCGCCCAGAAGGTCGAGGACATGATCAACACGGTCGTGCGCCAGATCGCCTTCTATGAATTCGAGCGCAAGGTGCACACCGCCCGCAAGGAAGGCGAGCTGACCGCCGAGCAGATCGGCGAACTCTGGCTCTCGGTGCAGGGCGAAAGCCTCGGCCCGGCGATCCGCATTTCCGAGGGCTACGAGACCTATTGGGCCTATATCCCCCACTTCATCCACTCGCCCTTCTACGTCTATGCCTATGCCTTCGGCGATTGCCTGGTGAACTCGCTCTATGCCGTTTACCAGCAGGCGGAAACTGGCTTCCAGGCGAAGTATTTCGACCTGCTCAAGGCCGGCGGCACCAAGCATCATAGCGAACTGCTGAAACCCTTCGGCCTCGATGCCAGCGATCCGTCGTTCTGGAGCAAGGGACTGTCGATGATCGAGGGGCTGATCGACGAACTCGAAGCGCTTGATAAGGCCTCCTCTTAAAAGAAGCCGGACAGCAGCATGACCGATCGCGAACGCTTTGTGCTCCTCAGGGACGACCGCGAGGATCGGACGGTGGTTTTCGCCGATCCGCTCGCCGTGGTCACCGTGCGCGACCGCGCTGGCTTCGAGCCCGCTTTCGCGGCGCTGCAGGCGGCCCATGACAATGGCCACTGGATCGCCGGCTTCATGAGCTATGAGGCCGGCCATCTCTTCGAGGAGAAGCTGGCCCCCTTCGCGGAAGAAAACCGCCCGACGCCGCTGATGAGTTTCGGCATTTTCGAAAAGCCGGCGGAGGATCATCCGCTGGCAAAGCCGCGCCAGCGCACCGAAAACGAGCCGTTCCTCACCGAGCCGAAAGCGCATTGGGATTTCGAGACCTATCGCAGCCGCTTCGAGCGCCTGCACCGGCATCTGCGCGAGGGCGATTGCTACCAGGCGAACCTCACCATGCCGATCTGCGCCCGCTGGACCGGCGATCCGCTCGCCGCCTTCTGGTCGCTGATCGAACGCCAGCCGGTGCGCTACGGCGCCTTCGTCTCGCTCGATGGGCCACAACTGCTCTCCCGTTCGCCGGAACTGTTCTTCGATATCGACAAGGACGGCTGGATCGAGACCCACCCGATGAAAGGCACCGCCCCGCGCGGGGCGAACGCGGCGGAAGATGCGGAAATCATCGCCGCCATGCAGGCCGACCCGAAGTCGCAGGCGGAAAACCGCATGATCGTCGATCTCCTGCGCAACGATATCTCGCGCATTTCCGAGGTCGGCACGCTGCACGTGCCCAAACTCTTCGCCGTCGAGACCTACCCGACGGTGCACCAGATGGTGAGCCATGTGCGGGCAAAGCTGCTGCCCGGCATCGCCATCCGCGATATCTTCGCTGCCCTCTTCCCTTGCGGCTCCATCACCGGCGCGCCAAAAATGAGCGCCATGAAAATCCTGCACGATCTGGAGGACGGCCCGCGCGACGCCTATTGCGGCGCCATCGGCATGATCGCGCCTGACGGCACCATGCGCTTCAACGTCGCCATCCGCACGATCTCGATCTTCGAGGACGGCAAGGCCGTCTTCAATGTCGGCGGCGGGATCGTCTTCGATTCGACCGCCGAGGCGGAATATGAGGAGTGCCTGCTGAAGGCGCGGTTTGCCGTGGGGGACCAATGGATCTCTCGCTGATCGAGACACTGCGTTGGGAGCCCGAAACCGGCTTCGTGCGGCTGGAGCGCCATCTGGCACGGCTGGCGCATTCGGCCGACGCACTCGGGTTGCCGGGGGCCGGAAAGGCCGGGAAAGCTCTGGCCGCAGCACATGCCGGTTCCGAAACACCTCTCCGCATCCGCCTCGAACTCTTCGCCGATGGCCGGATCGAAGTCCAGACCGCAGCCTTCACCCCGCTCGCGCCGGACACCACATGGCGGTTGAAGATCGCCGAAACCCGCCTCGCCTCCAGCGATCCGCTGCTGCGCCACAAGACCTCACGCCGCGCGGTCTATGCCGCCGCACGTGCGGAATTCCCGGCAAGCGAAGCCGACGAGGTGATCCTGCTCAACGAACGCGGTGAGCTCTGCGAGGGAACGATCACCTCGCTTTTCCTCGACGACGGCTCCGGCATCCTGAAAACCCCACCGCTTGCCGCCGGCCTGCTGGCCGGCGTGCTGCGCGCGGAACTGCTGGAAAGCGGCAAAGCCGTCGAGGCCGTTCTGCGGCTGGACGACCTTTCCAGGAGCGAAATCTTCGTCGGCAATTCGCTGCGCGGGCTGATCGCCGCCGCGCTCGTGTGAGCGACTGACGCTAGTTAACAATATCGCGGCAGAAAACCGCGCTTTCCCTTTATTGTGACAGAAATCTGTGCTCTAGCGCTGCCATTATGCTATGGGGCCGTCAAACCCCCGATTTTTAGCGCAAAGCGGCCGTCCGCAGGAGACCCAAATGGCAGACAGCACCTATCCGGTACATGGCGAAATCACCGGCCCGATCGTGATGATCGGCTTCGGTTCGATCGGGCGTGGCACGCTGCCGCTCATCGAGCGCCACTTCAAGTACGACCGGAACCGGCTGATCGTCATCGAGCCGCGCGAAGACGCCGCCGACGCCGAAATCTACGCCCGCCATGGCGTGCGCCACATCAAGGCCCATGTCACCAAGGACAACTACAAGGAGCTGCTGAAGCCGCTCCTCACGGAAGGCGAAGGCCAGGGCTTCTGCGTCAACCTGTCGGTCGATACCGGCTCCGTCGACCTGATGAAGCTGTGCCGCAAGCTCGACATCCTCTATATCGATACGGTCGTCGAGCCCTGGCTCGGCTTCTATTTCGACAAGGACATGAAGAACGCCGACCGCACGAACTATGCGCTGCGTGAAACGCTGCGCAAGGAGAAGGAAAAGAACCCGGGCGGCACGACGGCGGTTTCGACCTGCGGCGCCAATCCCGGCATGGTCTCCTGGTTCGTCAAGCAGGCGCTCCTGAACCTCGCCAACGATCTCGACATCAAGTTCGAAGAGCCCGCGCAGGACGACCGCGAAGGCTGGGCGAAGCTGATGAAGAAGGTCGGCGTCAAGGGCATCCACATCGCCGAGCGCGACACCCAGCGCACCAAGAACCCGAAGCCGTTTAACACCTTCTGGAACACTTGGTCGGTCGAGGGCTTCATCTCGGAAGGCCTGCAGCCGGCCGAACTCGGCTGGGGCACACACGAAGAGTGGATGCCGAAGAACGCCAAGAAGCACAAAAAGGGCTGCAAGGCCGCGATCTATCTCGAGCAGCCCGGCGCCAACACGCGCGTGCGCTCCTGGTGCCCGACCCCTGGCCCGCAATACGGCTTCCTCGTCACCCACAACGAGTCGATCTCCATTGCCGACTTCTTCACGGTGCGCGACAAGGACGGCCACGTTACCTTCCGCCCGACCTGCCACTATGCCTATCATCCGGCCAATGACGCCGTGATTTCGCTGCACGAAATGTTCGGCAACGGCGGCAACCAGCAGCCGGTGCTGCACGTGCTCGACGAGAACGAACTGGTCGACGGCGTCGACGAACTCGGCGTGCTGCTCTACGGCCACGACAAGAACGCCTACTGGTACGGTTCGCGCCTGTCGCTGGAAGAAACCCGCCGCATCGCTCCCTACCAGAACGCGACCGGCCTGCAGGTAACCTCCGCCGTGCTCGCCGGCATGGTCTGGGCGCTGGAAAACCCGAAGGCCGGCATCGTCGAGGCCGACGAGGTCGATTACAAGCGCTGCCTGGAAGTGCAGACGCCCTATCTCGGCCCGGTCGAAGGCCACTACACCGACTGGACCCCGCTTGACGGCCGTCCGGGCCTCTTCCCTGAGGACCTCGATACGAAGGATCCGTGGCAGTTCAAGAACATCCTCGTTCGCTGAACCGCCCTATAGAACCGAATGCCAGACGCCCGCGGCCGAACCGCGGGCGTCTTCGCTTTCAATGGGATAATGCCCGTTCGCTACCATGCGTATCTTGCTTTCGCAGGCTCTTCGCGGCATGGTTTGCCGAATTGGACGGGCGGTTTGCCGCCGTGACCCTGGAGACCCCTATGAAGCCGATCACAGTCCTCAGCCTGCTGACCGCCGCCGTCGCCCTTTCCGCCTGCCAGAGCGACCGCGCGCCGCGTGAGCTGCCGCCGATCCAGCAGCCGCAAAAGACGGGCGTCGAGGGTTCATGGATGGACGCAAACGGCCTGATGTCGACTTTCAATACCGGTAGCTTCCAGACACGTACGACTGATACCAATGTCGTCATGGCCTCCGGAACTTATGTGACCCAGCCCTCCGGGCTGATTGAGATCAATCTCTTCTCGAACATCTCCAAGACGACCTCGAAGGTGAATTGCTCGCTGATTGGCACAACACAGCTAAACTGCACCGCTGCGAGCGGCACGCAGTTTTCGCTCACACGCCGCGCGTGAAGCGCTCGTCCGAGAACGAAAGGGCCGCAAGGCCCTTTTTTCGTTTCAGCTGATAAGCCTCACCCGGTTTCGCTTCCCCTCTTTTCTCTTGAAGTTGCCGTCGAGCGGTGAAAACATCCTCTCGGCCGGCTGTCCCGTTTCCGCTCCAAGGAGAAACGGACGGCCCCTGCCGCGCTCTCCAGCGCAGGCACAAACAAGGAGATGAGGACCATGACGATTTTCCGATCCGGCTTTCTCGCCGCCTCCATCATCGCGCTCTCCAGCGGCTCGGCGCTCGCCGACTACGAGCTGAACATCCTGCACATCAACGACCTGCATTCGCGCATCGAGGCGATCAACAAGTTCGATTCAACCTGCTCGGCCGAGGAGGAAGGCAAGGGCGAATGCTTCGGCGGCGTGGCGCGCCTGAAGGCTGCGATCGATGCCCAGCGCCAGGCGCTTGCAGGCAAGAACGTGCTCCTCCTTAATGCCGGCGACAATTTCCAGGGCTCGCTCTTCTACACGACCTACAAGGGGGCGGCGGAAGCGGAATTCCTCAATCTCATGAAGTTCGACGCCATGACCGTCGGTAACCATGAATTCGACGACAGCGAAGACGGTCTCGCCGCCTTCCTCGACAAGGTGCAGTTCCCGGTCGTCACGGCCAATGTCGCCGCAGGTGCCAGCTCGAAGCTCGGCGACCGGATAAAACCCTTCATCGTGCTCGACCAGGGTGGCCAGAAGATCGGCATCGTCGGCGCGGTCGCCAACGACACGGCGGAACTCTCCTCGCCCGGTCCGAACGTACTGATCGGCGACGACGTCGCCGACATCACCGCCGCCATCGGCGAATTGAAGAAGCAGGGCGTCAACAAGATCATCGCGCTCACCCATGTCGGCTATCCGCGCGATCTCGCAGCGATCGCCAAGATCCCGGACGTCGACGTGGTGGTCGGTGGCCACACCAACACCTTCCTCTCCAACACCTCGGACAAGGCGGAAGGCCCCTATCCGACGCTGGTCGACAATCCCGGCGGCTACAAGGTGCCCGTCGTGCAGGCCGGCGCCTATACGAAATATCTCGGCGACCTGAAGGTCGTGTTCGACGATGCCGGCGTGGTGAAGGAAGCCTCCGGCGAGCCGATCCTGATCGATTCCAAGATCAAGCCGGATGAGGCCGTGCTCGCCCGCATCAAGGAACTTTCCGGCCCGATCGAGGAACTGAAGAACAAGATCGTCGCCGAAAGTTCAGCCCCGATCGACGGCTCGCGCGAAACCTGCCGCGCCGCCGAATGCGCCATGGGCAATCTCGTGACGGACGCCATTCTCGACCGCACCAAGGATCAGGGCATCACCATCGCCATCACCAATGGCGGCGGCCTGCGCGCCTCCATCGATGGCGGCCCGGTCTCGATGGGCGAGGTGATCTCCGTCCTGCCCTTCCAGAACACCGTCGCAACCTTCCAGCTCAAGGGCTCCGACCTCGTCGCCGCGCTTGAAAACGGTCTCAGCCAGATCGAGGAGGGCGCCGGCCGCTTTCCGCAGGTCTCCGGCCTGAAATATTCTTTCGACAAGTCGAAGCCGGCCGGCAGCCGCGTCGTATCCGTCGAGGTGAAAGAGGGCGATGCCTTCGTGCCGCTCGATCCGGCCAAGACCTACGGCGTCGTCTCCAATAACTATATGCGCTCTGGCGGTGACGGCTATTCAGTCTTTGCAAAATCCGGCCAGAACGCCTATGATTTCGGCCCGAACCTGGAGCTCGTCGTCGCCGACTATCTCGCCGCGCATCAGCCTTACAAGCCCTATACGGATGGTCGCATCACGGAGGTTGCCGCATCGGCACCTGCAACGGCCGATACGGCAACCAGCACCGAGACAAAGCCTGCAACTTCGACGGAAACGGCTGCGAAGTCGACGGATGGGGCCGCAACAACCGGTGATGCCACTTCCAGCGCTGCAACGACGACGGAAGCCAAGCCGGCAACCGACACGACCGCAAAGTCGGCGACCGAGGGGGCGGCGACCACGACTGAGGCAGCCGCCACGGCCGGCGGCAAGCATGTCATCATCAGTGGCGATACGCTGTGGGATCTCGCCAAGGCCGCCTATGGTGACGGCACGCTGTGGCGCAAGATCGCGGAGGCCAACGGCAATCCGCGTCCCCGTGCACTGCATGTCGGCAACGAACTGTCGATCCCGGCGAAATAGGGCCCCGCAAAATAAGGACAATTTGTCTCCACTATTTCTGCCGGTCCGGGCTATCCCGGACCGGCATTTCTTTTTAGAACCATTCCGAACCGGACGGCCCTCCGCCGCGTATAAGAACACCGAACGCCAACCGCACGCACAGGACCGAAACATGCAGGACATCACCGCCAAGCCCGCCAGCCATCCGCCCGTCAAGCACGGCAAGGTCGGCGTCCTGCTCGTCAATCTCGGCACGCCCGATGGTACCGACTACACATCCATGCGCCGCTACCTGAAGGAATTCCTGACGGACAAGCGCGTCATCGAATGGCCGAAGATCGCCTGGTATCCGATCCTGTTCGGCATCGTGCTCAACACGCGGCCCGGCAAGGTGGGCAAGGCATACGAGACGATCTGGAACAAGGACAGAAACGAGAGCTACCTGCGCACCTATACCCGCAGCCAGGCCGAGTTGATGGCGGCCTCGCTTGCCGAGCACAGCCACGTCGTCGTCGACTGGGCGATGCGCTACGGCCAGCCTTCCATCGCCTCGCGCATGGAATACCTCCAGAAGCAGGGTTGCGAACGCATCCTGGTCTTCCCGCTCTATCCGCAATATGCGGCAGCGACGACGGCGACCGTCAACGACAAGGCCTTCGAATTCCTGCTCAAGCAGCGCTGGCAGCCGGCGCTGCGCACCGTGCCGCCCTATCACGACGACCCGACCTATATCGACGCGCTCGCCGTCTCGATCGAAAAGCATCTGGCGACACTCGACTGGGAGCCGGAGCGCGTCCTGACCTCCTTCCACGGCATTCCGCAGAGCTATTTCGACAAGGGCGACCCCTATTACTGTCAGTGCCAGAAGACCGCACGCCTGCTGCGCGAGCGGCTCGGCTGGTCTGAGGAGAAGCTGATGATCACCTTCCAGTCCCGCTTCGGGCCGGAAGAGTGGCTGCAGCCGTATACGGACAAGACGGTCGAAAAACTTGCGCAGGACGGCATCAAGCGCATCGCGGTGCTCAATCCCGGCTTCGTCTCCGATTGCCTGGAAACGCTGGAAGAGATCGCCGAGCAGGCGGCCGAAAGCTTCCTGCACAATGGCGGCGAGAAATTCGCTCATATTCCCTGTCTGAACGACACACCCGAGGGCATGGCCGTTCTGGAGAAAGTTATCAGGCGCGAGCTTTCCGGCTGGATCTGATCCGGGATAAATCCTTCTCCCGTCCAAATAGACTGGCGTCGCGGGCCGTATTCCTTAAAGTGGCGCCGCGCCGCATTGTTGTTTGTTGGGGAGAAAGAATATGGAACTGGCCGGACTGGATATCGTCGTCATCGCGCTTGTGGTGCTTGTCATCCTCATCCTCTTCGCCGGGATCAAGACCATTCCGCAGGGCTACCAGTATACGGTGGAGCGCTTCGGCCGCTATACACGCACGCTGGAACCCGGCCTCAATCTGATCATCCCCTTCATTGACCGCATCGGCGCCAAGATGAACGTCATGGAGCAGGTGCTGGACATCCCGACGCAGGAGGTCATCACCCGAGACAACGCCAGCGTTTCGGCAGACGGCGTCGCCTTCTACCAGATCCTCAATCCCGCCCAGGCAGCCTATCAGGTCGCCAATCTGCAAAACGCCATCCTCAATCTCACCATGACCAATATCCGCTCGGTCATGGGCTCGATGGACCTCGACGAGCTTCTGTCCAACCGCGACGTGATCAACGACAAGCTTTTGCGCGTCGTCGATGAAGCCGCCAATCCGTGGGGCATCAAGATCACCCGCGTCGAGATCAAGGACATCGCGCCGCCGAAGGATCTCGTCGATTCGATGGGCCGGCAGATGAAGGCCGAGCGTGAAAAGCGCGCGCAGGTGCTGGAAGCCGAAGGTGCGCGCAATGCGCAAATCCTGCGCGCCGAAGGCGCCAAGCAGTCTGCCATCCTTGAGGCCGAAGGCCAGCGCGAGGCCGCCTTCCGCGACGCCGAAGCCCGCGAGCGCCTTGCGGAAGCCGAAGCCAAGGCAACGAGGATGGTGTCGGAAGCCATCGCCGCCGGCAATGTGCAGGCGATCAACTACTTCGTCGCGCAGAAATACACCGAAGCCATGGCCGCGATCGGCAAGGCGCCGAACTCGAAGATCGTGCTGATGCCGATGGAAGCCTCCGCGCTGGTCGGCTCGCTGGGCGGTATCGGTGCCATCGCGCGCGAAGTCTTCGGCGACGGCGGCTCTGCACAGGCTATCAACACGCCGCGCGTGAGGCAGGCAACGCCGGCAACCACCAACACTGCCTCGACGCCCGCCTTCCGCAACCCGTTCGACACGCCGCCGCAGGGAACGTGAGCATGATCCAGCGCATCGTCACGGAACTCGGCCCCTGGGCCTGGTGGGTGCTCGGGATCGTGCTCCTGATCCTCGAAGTCATGATGCCCGGCGTCTTCCTCGTCTGGATCGGCATCGCGGCGATCGTCACCGGCGCGCTTTCGCTGATCCTGTGGGAGAGTGCGTTCTGGACCTGGCAGGTGCAGTGGCTGATCTTCGCCGTCCTGTCGCTCGCTGCGGCCCTCGTCGGTCGGCGCATCGTCAATGCGCGCGGTCGGTCCTCCGACCAGCCGTATCTCAACCAGCGCGGCCAGAGCCTCGTCGGCCGTACGGCGACGCTGGAGCAGCCGATCGCCGAAGGGCGCGGCCGTATCCGTCTCGATGACACGATGTGGAGCGTTCAGGGACCGGACCTGCCGATCGGCGCGCGTGTACGCGTCACGGCCAGCAACGGCCGTGATCTTAACGTCGAACAGGTCTGATAGCGATCAGGCGACGCCGATCCGGAGCAGATCGTGGAAGTGCACGACGCCGACGGGGCGGAAGGTCTCGTCGGTCACGATCAGCGCGGAAATGTTGTACTGGTTGAGCAGGCCGAGCGCCGATGTCGCCAGCGTCGAGGGCTTCACCGTTTTCGGATTGCGCGTCATCAAGTCATCGACATCGAGTTCGGCAAGGTTGCGCGTCAGGTTGCGGGCGATATCGCCGTCCGTGACGATGCCGACGAGGATGCCCTCGTCATTGACGACGCCGACGCAGCCGTAGCGCTTCTGCGCGAGCGTCATGACGGCATCCTGCATCGAGGTGCCAAGGCCAACCAGCGGCATATTCTCACCGCTGTGCATGATATCGCCGACATGCGAAAGGCTTGCCCCCAGCTTGCCGCCGGGATGGAAGGTCTTGAAATCGGTCGCGGTGAAGCCGCGCGCTTCGAGAAGCGCAACGGCGAGCGCATCGCCGAGCGCCAGCTGCATCAGCGTGGACGTCGTCGGCGCGAGGCCGTGCGGGCAAGCTTCCTGTTCCTTCGGCAGCAACAGAAGCGTATCCGCCTCGCGCGCCAGGGCCGAGCGCTCACCCGAGGTGATGGCGATCAGCGGAATCTGGAAGCGGCGCGAATAGTTGATGATGCCTTGAAGCTCGGCACTTTCGCCACTCCAGGACATGGCAATGATGACATCGTCGCGCGCGATCATGCCGAGGTCGCCGTGATTGGCTTCGACGGGATGCACGAAGAAGGAGGGCGTGCCGGTCGAGGCGAAGGTCGCCGCGATCTTCGCGCCGATATGGCCAGACTTTCCAATACCCGTGACAACGACACGACCGCTGATGTCGCCGATCAGGCGCACAGCCTCGGAGAACGCATCGTAGAGCCCCCCTTGGAGTGCGGCCGAAAGGGCGACGAGCCCGGCCTTTTCCGTCTCAACGGTCCGAATTGCGGAGGCGATAGCGCCGTCGCCGTCAACGTTTGCCTGTCTTTTGATCATGCGGCCTCGTTATCTCCTTTGCCTGTCATTGTCCATGCACGAATGAAGGCACGGCGTTACGGCGTGTGAATCCGCTAACATCAACCAAGCGTTAACCACGACGGTTTACGTTCGCTTAGGAAATTCGGAAAGATCGCAGGCCGCAATCATGGCAGAGGCAAACAGAATGGATCGCGGGGCACGCCTGCCCCGCCCGTCGCGGCGTCTGGCCGGGCTTCTGCTCGCCGGGACGATGCTCGCGACGACACCCGCCCTTGCCCAGGATGCGACCGGCACGGACACCACGACCTTCGGCGAGCCTCTCCGAACACAGACCGGCACCACCGGCCAGACGGCGACCGCAACGGACGCGACGACCGGCGCGACCACGCCCATCCTCTCCGCCGACCAGCAGGCCGCGATTGCCGATGAGGACGTGACCGGTGCGATCCGCCGCACGGGGCCTGAATCCGAACGGCTGAACCTGGCGGAAGGATCTGTCGACGATCTGCGCAGCCGCACCGCCGACGACCCCTATGAGCCAACCGGCATCAGGCTCGGCACATTCGTGCTGAAACCCTCCCTGACGCAGGGCCTCGGCTTTGAGCGCAACCGCTCCGGCAACACATCGACGAACCGCACTTTCTCGCAGACCAGCATAAGGGGCTCGCTGACCTCGGACTGGTCCCGCCACCAGCTGACCATCGATGCCGAGGGCATCTACCAGCGCAATCTCAGCGGCACCGGGGAAACCGAACCGCAGGTCCGCATCAATGGCGACCTCCGGCTCGATCTCAGCGACGACACGATCGCCAACATTACCGGCGGATACGCTTTCGAGCGCGAAAGCTCGAGCGATCCCAATGCCGTCGATGGCGCGAGCGTCCAGTCCGGTCTACAGACTTTGACCGGCGGCGCGCGTGTCACACGCGATTTCGGCCTCATCCGCGGCACGCTCGGCACGCAGATCCAACGCCGCACCTACGGTTCGGCGACGCTCGGCGACGGCAGCAAGCTTGATCTTTCCGATCGCAACTATACCGAGGCGACCGTGACCGGCCGTGTCGGCTACGAGCTTTCACCCGCCCTCATCCCCTACCTCGAAGCGTCCGTCGGACGCTCGTTCTATGACGACAAGAGGGATTCGCTCGGCTACGAACGCTCCGCCACGACGCTTGGCGGCCGGGCCGGGGTGGAAGTGGACCTCGGAGAAAAACTACGCGGCGATCTCGGCGTCGGTTACGAACAGGCCTCGTTCGACGACAACCGCCTTGACGCGATTCGCGCGCTGACGGTCGACGGCTCCGTCTTCTGGTCACCGCAGCGCGGCACGGACCTGAGGCTCGGCTTGCAGACGCAGATCGAACCCTCCACCACCGGCGGCCAGAGCGGCTATGTCAGCTATGCCGCGAATGCCGAACTGACCCACGAACTACGCGACAATCTCGTCGCCCGCTTGAGCGGTGCTTATACGTGGCGCAACCTCCCGGAAGCGCTCGGCACCGACCAGAACATCTATCTGGTTGGCACGGGCCTGACCTGGAACATCAACCGCTGGCTGGCGATGACCGGCGACGTCTCCTATGAACTGACGCGCCAGGCGCGGGCATCCGACACCGGCGTCACGCGCGCCGGCATCGGCCTGACACTGCGCCGCTGATTACTTCAGTCCGGCGACGAGCTCTCTGAGCGGGCCTTCCACCGACGGGCGGATATCGGCGCGCGCCAGCGCGAAGGCGATGTTGGCGAGGATGAAGCCATCCTTGGCGCCGCAGTCATAGGTCTCGCCGCGGAAGTGATAGGCGGCGAACTGCTGGTCGTTCGCAAGTTTCACCATGGCGTCCGTCAGCTGGATCTCGTTGCCGGCGCCGCGCTCCTGGTTGGCGAGGATCGGGAAAATTTCCGGCTGAAGAATGTAGCGACCGTTGATGAAGAAGTTGGACGGCGCCGTGCCCGGTGCCGGCTTCTCGACCATCTTGGTGATGGCGAAACCATCGCCCACCTTCTCGCCGACACCGACGATGCCGTATTTGTGCGCCTGGTCGGGCGCACATTCCTCGACGGCAATGACATTCGCGCCGCTGTGCTCGAAGAGTTCGACCATGCCCTTCATGCAGCCCTTCTCGGCCTTCATGATCATATCGGGCAGAAGCAGCGCGAAGGGCTCGTTGCCCACCAGTTCACGCGCGCACCAGACGGCGTGGCCAAGGCCGAGCGGCTCCTGCTGACGGGTGAAGCTCGTCGAGCCAGCGACCGGCAGGATGCTTTCGAGCAGCGTCAGCTCGGCGGTCTTGTTGCGCTGGCGCAGCGTCTGCTCGAGCTCGACCTGGATGTCGAAATAGTCCTCGATGACCGCTTTGGAGCGCCCGGTGACGAAGATGAGGTGTTCGATGCCGGCGTCCAATGCCTCGTCGACGACGTACTGGATGACCGGCTTGTCCACGACGGTCAGCATCTCCTTCGGCACGGCCTTGGTGGCCGGGAGGAAGCGCGTGCCGAGGCCGGCCACTGGAAACACTGCTTTGCGAACCTTACGTGTCTGCGACATTCTTCACCTCTTCGAGCCCGTTGCCGTCATGGCCGGGGTCCATATGTTTGGGATTAGAATCGAATTGCTATTTTTTTGCAAAGAGAGACGGGACAAAAGTTTGATGGTAAAGAATTTGTTGACTTCGTTTTTATAAGTTTTGCGTTCAGCCGGTGGTTCCGCGCCATCGTACCGAAATTTGAGAAACGGACACGACAGCCGATGACACAGAATCTGAAGACCGTTCTGCGCCGATCTGCGCTTACCCTGCTCCTCTCGGCCGGGCTTTTCGCCCAGGCGACGGCCGCCCGCGCCGACGCCCGCTTCCAGAAATGGATCGCCGATTTCTACCAGACGGCATCGGATGCCGGCATCAGCAAATCGACCTACCAGCGCGCCTTTTCCGGCGTGAAGACGCCCGATCCCGAGGTGCTCGAAAAGGCTGCCTACCAGCCGGAATTCAAGCACACGATCTGGGATTACCTCGATTCGCGCGTCAATCCCTATACGGTGCGCATCGGCCAGGAAATGGCCGCCAAGCACGGCCGCACCCTTGCCGCGCTGGAGCGCCATTTCGGCGTCGACCGCAATATCCTGCTCGCCATCTGGTCGATGGAATCGAACTACGGCGCCGTCTTGAAGAAAGACGACCGACTGCACTATGTGCCGCGCGCACTGGCGACACTCGCCTATGCCGACAAGAAGCGCTCGAAATATGCCCGCACGCAACTGGTCGCGGCGCTGAAAATCATCCAGCGCGGCGATATCGATGCCGGCGATATGACCGGCTCCTGGGCCGGCGCCATGGGCCACACCCAGTTCATCCCGACGAGCTACCTGCTCTATGCAGTCGACGCCGACGGCAACGGTCATCGCGATATCTGGAATTCCGTGCCGGACGCACTGGCGACGGCGGCCAATCTGCTTGCAAAGAACGGCTGGCAGGGCGGCAAGACCTGGGGTTACGAGATCGTCGTGCCCGATGGCGGCAGCAAATATTCCGGCCAGACCAAATCGCTTGCCCAATGGGCTAAGCTCGGCTTCCTGCGTCCTAACGGCAGCGGCTTCAAGAACGGCACCGACCGCGCCGAGCTGAAACTGCCGGCAAACGGCGGACCGGGCTTCCTGATGACCAAGAACTTCTTCGTCATCAAGCGCTACAATGCGTCGGATTCCTACGCCATGGGCGTGGGCATGCTGGCCGACCAGATCGCCGGTTATGGCGGCGTCAAGCAGCGCTGGCCACGCCCGGACGGCACGCTCGACATGACGGAAAAGTTCGAGCTGCAGACGCGCCTCAAGGAACTCGGCTATTATGAAGGCGAGGTCGACGGCAATTTCGGCTCCGGTTCCAAGGCCGCAATCCAGTCCTTTCAAAACCGCATGGGCATGGATGCCGATGGCGAACCGAGCCAGAAGCTCCTGAAGGTTCTGCGCCGATAAATCCCGGCAAAACGAAATCGGGGCGCTTCGGCGCCCCTTTTGCGTTCTGGCGCTTCCTCTTGCCGGCGGCTTTTGCCATCATGCCGCCACCGCGCTCCGGCAGGATCGTGGTGCAGACGAAAGAGTTTTCGCGATGAGCATGCTGACGACCCGGATTGTGCGCCTCAGTCTCGCTTTTGCCCTTGTGGCAAGCGTGATGACGCCGATCGTGCCTGCGAGCGCCCAGGAGCGCGTCCAGCGCAAGTCGATCCTTCAGCTGCTTTTCGGCACGCCGAAACAGCGGGATATCGAGCCCGAGCCGCAAATCAAGAAGCCGCGCACCGTCAACCGCAAGAAAAAACAGCCTGCCGCCGTCGCAACAACACCTCAGCCGGCGGCCATCGAAAAGTTGCCCGACGCCAAGGTCGTGCTGGTCGTTGGGGATTTCATCGCCGGCAGTCTCGGTGAAGGCCTGATCGCCGCCTTCGAGGCCACGCCCGGCATCATCGTCGAGCGCCGCACGAACGGTTCCTCCGGCATCGTGCGCGAGGACTATTACGACTGGCCCCATACGCTGCCCACCCTCCTGTCCGAAACGAAACCTGCCCTGGTCGTCGTCAGCATGGGCGCAAACGACCGTCAGTCGATGAGCGTCGCCGGCCAGAAGGAGAAGTTCCGCTCCGAGGCCTGGACGAAGGAGTATGAAGCGCGCGTGGACCGGATTGCAGGCCTCGTGCGCAAGGACAGCAAGCCGCTCTTATGGATCGGCATGCCGGCCTTCCAATCCTCCGCCCAGACCGCCGACATGACGACGTTGAACAACCTCTACCGCGCTGGCGTGGAAAAGGCGGGCGGCGAGTTCATCGACATCTGGGACGGTTTCGTCGACGAGAACGGCAAGTTCGTCACATCAGGCTCTGACATCAACGGCCAGCAGGTGCGTCTGCGCGGTTCCGACGGCATCAATTTCACCAAGGCCGGCAAGCGCAAGCTCGCCTTCTATGTGGAGAAGGAAATCCGCCGCGTGCTCGGCGATGCCGTAAGCGGCGTCAGCCAGCAGGGCGACCTCAAGGACCTCATCGTCGCGACCCCCGCGACCGAAGACACGGAAATCACCAAGACCCAACCCATCGGCCTTGCCGATCCCGCACTTGACAGCGGCACGGCGCTGCTCGGCGGCACCGTCGTCAAAGGCAACGGCAAGAGCCTGCGCGAAAAGCTGATCGAAAAGGGCGAGATCGCCGATGCGCCGCTCGGCCGCGTCGATGATTTCCAGATGAAAAAAACCGCGACACCCTAAGTTCAGGCAACGATCCGCGGCAACGTGATCCGGGCGCAGAGGCCGGGATTGCGGTTTTCGAGGACGAGCGTGCCGTTCGCTTCCTCGACAAAACTCTCGGCGATGGCGAGCCCAAGCCCCGCGCCTTCGCTGGTCGTGTCGAGCCGTCCGCCACGTTTCAGCACGAACCCGATTTCGCTGTCCGGTATGCCGGGACCGTCGTCGCTGACCTCTATGAACGCCGCCCCGCCCTCGGCCCGGCCGGAAATGCTGACCGTGGTGCGGGCGTAGCGGGCGGCATTTTCGGCAAGGCTGCCGAGAACTTCCGCAAGGTCCTCCGCATCCATGCGCAGCACGAGGCCGGGCTCGATCTCCTGCTGCCAGTCGAGATCGCGGCCTGCCGGCGTGCGCGCGATGACGCTGACGACCTGCGCGGCGACGCGGCCGAGATCGCTGCGGGTCGGGTGGCTTCGCTCGGCCTGCCGGGCCCGCGCCATTTCATGGTCGACATGGCGGCGCATGCGCAGGATGATCGCCTCGATATCGCGCGCCACCGCCTCCTCCCCCCTTTCGCGCAGCCGCAGCACATCGCCGGAGAGGATTTGCAGCGGCGTCTTGAAACCATGCGCCAGGTCGGCTGCCCGCTCGCGGGCCTTGCGCAACTGGTTTTCCCGCGATTGAAGCAGCGCATCCACCTCCCCCGTCAGCGGCAGAACCTCGTCCGGAAAGTCGCGGCCGAGCCTTTCCGCCTTGCCTGCACGGATTGCGGAAAGGCGTGCCGTCAGCGTTGTCAGGGGGCGCAGGCCGACGAATATCTGCACGAAGCTCGCAGCCAGAAGCAGCGTAGCAAGCACCTGGAGATAGGGCAGCAGGTCACCCTCGAATTCATCGGTCGCGCGGGAAATGTCGCTCCGGTCGATGGCGACCGCGACCCGCATCGGTTTTGCGCCGGCCTGCGCCGGCGTCACGACCTCGCGCTCCACCAGAAGCAGCATCACGCCCCCCGGCCCCGGCACGGTTTCCATATGCACGACACCCGCGGCGATATCCGGCATCGTCAGCACGTCGTCCCAGAGCGAGCGTGAGCGCAGGCGTTTTCCGTCACTCTCGATCTGCCAGTAGAGGCCCGAGAGCGGACGGTCGAAGCGGGGATCGACCGGTGGCGCGGCGAGCACGAGCGCCGAGCCTGGCTGCTCGGCGATGCCGGCAATGATCTGGTTGAGATGCAGCACCAACTCGGAGGCGATGCGCCGCTCCACATGCCGCTCGAACAGGGTGGAAAGAACGAAGAAAGCCGCCACGAGGGCGGCGATGATGGAAGCAGCCCCCGCGAGGGCAAGCCGCAGGCGCAGCGAGCGCCGCGTCATGGTGCGTTTTCACCCATATAGTAGCCAAAGCCGCGGCGCGTGCCGATCGCCACCGCGCCGAGTTTCTTGCGCAGCCTTGCGACGAGCGCCTCCAGCGCATTGGCATCCCGCGAAAAATCATCGCCGTAGAGATGCTCCTGCAATTCGGTCGGCGGCACGATGCGGTCACGGTGGTGTCCGAGATAGCTGACAAGACGGTATTCGAGCGGCGTCAGCGCCTGCGGCACGCCGTTGACGCTGACGCGCATGGCGCGCGTATCGATCGACAGCGGCCCGACGGCGATGGTCGCTGCGCCATGACCGACGGAACGGCGGATCAGCGCACGGGCGCGGGCAAGCAGTTCCTCGAACTGGAAGGGTTTCGGCAGGTAGTCGTCAGCCCCCGCATCGATGCCTTCCACGCGCTCGGCCCAGCTGCCGCGCGCCGTCAGCACCAGCACGGGCATGTGGCGGCCATTGCCGCGCCAGCGCTTCAGAACCGACATGCCGTCCAAACCCGGCAAACCGAGATCCAGCACGATGAGATCGTAATCCTCGGTATCCCCGAGGAACCAGGCATTCTCGCCATCGGACGCGATCTCGACCGTGTAGCCGGCACCCGTCAGCACGGTGGAAATGTCGGCCGCGATGCGGGCATCATCCTCGACGAGTAGCAGGCGCATCAGTCGGCATTGTCCTCGATGATCGCCATCGACTTGGCATCGAGCTGAAGCTCGACGATCTGGCCGGAGGGCTGGATGAACTCCAGTTCGTATATATAGCGCCCGTCCTCGCGCTCAAGCTCCACTTCGATCAGATCGCCCTGAACGTGCTTGCGCGCCTCCGCGATGATCTCCTCCAGCGGCCGCACCAGCCCCTGTTCAAGCGCCTGGCGGGCCTGTTCATGCTCCAGCGCATCATCGTCGTCATCGCCATCGTTCGCAGGCGCGCCGATGGAGGGTGCCAGCGAGAAGGCGAGCAGGAAGACGAGAGCCGTCGGGAGGGGGGAAAGGAGCTTCTTGATCATGGGCTCTTTCATACGCTGACGAAGCTGACAATTCGCTGACAGGCGCTGTCAGGCAAGCAACAGGCGCCGCATGCGAAACCCTTTTCCGACAGCAAAGGAAAGGACCTGCCAATGCGTATCAGAACGATCGGCCTTCTCGCCGCAAGCCTCCTCGGCCTCGCCGTTGCCGCCCCTGCTTCCGCCGAGACCGCGCCTGCCCGCAAGACGCTGGAACAGGTGGTCACCGACCTCTCCGCCAGGGGCTATGCGATCCGTGAGATCGAGATGGACGACGGCCATTTCGAGGCGACCGTAATCGACCCCAAGAACATCGTCAGCGAAGCCAAGATCGACGGCGTCACCGGCGAAATCCTGCGCCTCGAGCGCAAGCACTGATCCCTCTCCCCTTCCCCAGACCATCATTCGAAAAGGATAATTCTCATGGCTAAGATCACCGGAACCTCCACTGCCAACACGCTCAAGGGCAAGTCCACGGCTGACGATATCTACGGCTATGCCGGCAACGACAAGCTGTTCGGCTTCGGCGGCGACGACGATTTGAACGGCGGCACCGGCAATGACTGGCTGCAGGGCGGCACGGGCAATGACGAGCTGACCGGCGGTGTGGGCCGCGACACCTTCGTCTTCTCCAGCGGCCGCGACGAGATCGACGACTTCTCCACCCGTGACGACAAGATCGTCATCGACACCAAGCTCGGCATCAAGTCCTTCGCCGACCTGATGAAGACCGCCAAGGTGGTCGACGGCGGCGAGGACGTGCGTTTCGACTTCGGCAAGGGCAACACGCTGACGCTTGAAGATACCAAGCTGTCCAGCCTGAAGGCCAGCCACTTCGCCTTCCAGAACGTCGACACGGCGGAACCGAAGGATCCGCTTTCGGGCCATGACACGCTGACCGGCAACGCCAAGGCCAACACGATCTCCGGCGGCGCCGGCAACGACAAGATCTACGGCCTCGACGGCAACGACAAGCTGAACGGCGACAGCGGCAACGACAAGCTCTATGGCGGCAACGGCCATGACGAGCTCGATGGCGGCACGGGCAACGACTATCTGTCGGGTGGTGCCGGCAATGATGAGCTGGAAGGTGGCGCCGGCAATGACCGCCTCAACGGCGGCTCCGGCGTCAACGAGCTCGAAGGCGGCGCCGGTCGCGACACCTTCGTCTTCGCGAAAGGCAAGACCGAGATCGACGACTTCAAGGCCGGCTACGACAATATCGAGATCGCCAAGTCGCTCGGCGCGTCGAGCTTCGCCGACCTCTCGAAATTCGCCCGCACGGCCGATGGCGGCCAGGATCTCGTACTCGACTTCGGCAAGCACGAACTGCGCCTCGAAGATACCAAGTTCTCAGAACTCTCGGCCTCGGACTTCCTCTTCGTCTGAGGATACGCTTCGCAAAACAAAAGAGCGCGCCGGTTTCCCGGCGCGCTCTTTCATGTTTTGAGCGGCTCAGCGCGGCAGCGTGGTCGCGCCCATCAGGGCTTCGTCGATGGCGCGTGCGGCCTGACGGCCCTCGCGGATCGCCCAGACGACGAGCGACTGGCCGCGGCGCACGTCGCCGGCCGTCCAGAGCTTGTCGACCGAGGTCTTGTAGTCGCGGTCGTTGGCGATGACATTGGACGAACCGCGCTTGTCGGTGTTGATCGCAAGCTTGTCGCCGAGGTCCTTCAGCACACTGTCGGTGAAGGGGCCGCGGAAGCCGATGGCGATGAAGGCGAGGTCGGCCTTGATGATGAACTCCGTGCCGGCGATCGGCTTGCGGCGATCATCCACCTGGCAGCACTTCACGCCGGTCAGGACGCCGTCCTCGTCGCCGACGAATTCGAGCGTGCCGACCTGGAATTCACGCACGGCACCTTCGGCCTGCGAGGAGGAGGTGCGCATTTTGGTCGCCCAGAACGGCCAGACGGCGAGCTTGTCTTCCTTTTCCGGCGGCTGCGGGCGGATGTCGAGCTGCGTGACCTTCACCGCACCCTGGCGGAACGCCGTGCCGACGCAGTCCGACGCCGTATCGCCACCGCCGACGACGACGATGTGCTTGCCACCGGCGACGATCGGCTCGGACGGCCAGCCGACGCTGTCGATGTTCTCGCGGCCGACGCGGCGGTTCTGCTGCACGAGATAGGGCATGGCATCATGCACGCCGGCGAAATCAACACCGGGAATGCCGGCGTCACGCGGGGTTTCCGAGCCGCCGCAATAGAGCACGGCGTCGTGCTCGGCGAGCATCTCCGCCATCGGCTTGTCGACGCCGACATTAACGCCGTAGTGGAAGGTCACGCCTTCGCCGCGCATCTGGTCGACACGGCGGTCGATGAAGTTCTTCTCCATCTTGAAGTCCGGAATGCCGTAGCGCAGCAGGCCGCCGGCCTTGGATTCGCGCTCGTAGACATGCACTTCATGGCCGGCGCGGGCGAGCTGCTGGGCAGCTGCCATGCCGGCGGGGCCGGAACCGATGACCGCGACCTTCTTGCCGGTCTTCACCGTCGCCGGCTGCGGCACGATATAGCCCATCTCATAGGCCTTGTCGGCGATCGCCTGCTCGACGGTCTTGATGGAGACCGGCGCATCCTCGAGGTTCAGCGTGCAGGCCTCCTCGCAAGGGGCGGGGCAGACGCGGCCGGTGAATTCCGGGAAGTTGTTGGTCGAATGCAGGTTACGGATCGCGTCTTCCCAGTTGCCGTTGTAGACGAGATCGTTCCAGTCCGGGATCTGGTTGTGCACCGGACACCCGGTCGGGCCGTGGCAATAGGGAATGCCGCAGTCCATGCAGCGCGCGGCCTGCTTCTGGACCTCGGGGTCCGACATCGGGATGGTGAATTCGCGGAAATGGCGGATGCGGTCGGAAGCCGGCTGATACTTCGCCACCTGCCGGTCGATTTCCATGAAACCAGTAACCTTGCCCACGTCAATAATCCTTGCTCAAGACGGTGCCTCGCGGCCCCGGACCGGTGCGCAGCTCCGCTGTCGCGCCGGTTAAGATGAATTCGATCCGGATGTCGCCGTCGCGCAGCCGGTCAGTGAAGAGAGGTGGACCGCCACCTTATTCGGCAGCGATCCCCATCCTCATGCGCTCCATCTCTTCGAGCGCGCGGCGGTACTCGACCGGCATCACCTTGCGGAATTTCGGACGATACTCGGCCCATTGGTCGAGGATCTCCTTGGCCCGCGGCGAGCCCGTATAGTGCAGATGGTTCGAGACCAGCTGGTAGAGCCGCTCCTCATCGTGGCGCGTCATGTCGTCGGACACGTCGACCATGCCCTTGTGCATGAGGTCGCCACCATGGTGGTGCAGCTTCTCCAGCATGTCGTCCTCTTCCGGCACCGGCTCGAGCTCGACCATCGCCATGTTGCAGCGGCGGGCGAAATCGCCGGCCTCGTCCAGCACATAGGCGACGCCGCCCGACATGCCGGCCGCGAAGTTGCGGCCGGTCTGGCCGATGACGACGACGACGCCGCCCGTCATGTATTCGCAGCCGTGGTCGCCCACGCCCTCGACGACAGCCACCGCACCGGAGTTGCGCACGGCGAAACGCTCGCCGGCCACGCCGTTGAAGTAGCACTCGCCGGAGATCGCACCGTAGAGCACCGTGTTGCCGACGATGATCGATTCATGCGGCACCGCGCGGTTGCCTTCCGGCGGACGCACGACGATGCGGCCACCCGACAGGCCCTTGCCGACATAGTCGTTGCCCGCGCCCACCAGATCGAAGGTGATGCCGCGCGCCAGGAACGCGCCGAAGGACTGGCCCGCCGTACCGTGCAGCTTCACGGAGATCGTGTCGTCCTTCAGGCCCTTGAAGCCGTAGCGCTTGGCAACCTCGCCCGACAGCATCGCGCCGGCCGAGCGGTCGACGTTCTTGATGTCGACCTCGAAGGCGACGGGCGTCTTCGATTCCAGCGCGGGTTTTGCCTCTTCGATGAGCTTGCGGTCGAGAACGTCCTGAATCGGGTGGTTCTGGCGCTCGGTCCAATAGGTCGCTTCCTTCGGCGCATCGACCTTGTGGAAGATGCGGGAGAAATCGAGGCCGTTGGCCTTCCAGTGCGAGATCATCGTCTCCTTCTCGAGCAGTTCCGAGGCGCCGATGATCTCGTTCAGCGAGCGCACGCCGAGCGAGGCCAGGATTTCGCGCACCTCTTCGGCCACGAAGAAGAAGTAGTTGATGACATGCTCGGGCGTGCCCTTGAAGCGCTTGCGCAGGACCGGATCCTGCGTCGCAACGCCGACCGGACAGGTGTTGAGATGGCACTTGCGCATCATGATGCAGCCGGCCGCAATCAGCGGAGCCGTCGCGAAGCCGAACTCGTCGGCACCGAGCAGCGCGCCGATGACGACGTCGCGGCCGGTCTTCAGGCCGCCGTCGACCTGCAAGGCGATGCGCGAGCGCAGCTTGTTGAGCACGAGCGTCTGATGTGTCTCGGCAAGGCCGATTTCCCAGGGGGAGCCGGCATGCTTCAGCGAAGTGAGCGGCGAGGCGCCCGTGCCACCATCGAAGCCGGCGATCGTGATATGGTCGGCGCGCGCCTTGGCGACACCGGCGGCAACCGTGCCGACGCCGACTTCCGAGACGAGCTTGACCGAGATATCGGCTTCCGGGTTGACGTTCTTCAGATCGTAGATCAGCTGCGCCAGGTCTTCGATCGAGTAGATGTCATGGTGCGGCGGCGGCGAGATGAGGCCGACGCCCGGTGTGGAGTGACGGGTCTTGGCGACCGTCGCATCCACCTTGTGGCCGGGCAGCTGGCCGCCTTCGCCGGGCTTGGCGCCCTGCGCGACCTTGATCTGCAGCATGTCCGCATTGACGAGATATTCCGTCGTCACACCGAAGCGGCCCGACGCGACTTGCTTGATCGCCGACCGTTCGGGGTTCGAGGAACCATCCGGCAGCGGCAGATAACGGTCGGCTTCCTCGCCGCCCTCGCCGGTGTTCGACTTGCCGCCGATCCGGTTCATGGCGACGGCCAGCGTCGTGTGCGCCTCGCGGGAAATCGAGCCGAAAGACATGGCGCCCGTCGAGAAGCGCTTGACGATATCGACCGCCGGCTCGACCTCGTCGATGCTGACAGGCTTGCGGCCGGCCGCTTCCGCGCCCTTGATCGAGAACAGGCCGCGGATCGTGTTCATGCGCAGCGACGAGGCATTCACCAGCTCGGCGAATTCCTTGTAGCGGTCCGCCGCGTTGCCGCGAACGGCATGCTGCAGCGAGGCGATGACGTCAGGCGTCCAGGCATGTTCTTCGCCCCGCATGCGATAGGCATATTCGCCACCGATATCGAGCGTGTTGGCGAGCAGCGGATCACGGCCGAAGGCGGCCTTGTGGCGGTTGAAGGTCTCCTGCGCGATCGCATCGAGGCCGATGCCCTCGATGGTCGTCGCCGTGCCGAAGAAGAACTTGTCGACCAGCTCGGACGACAGGCCGATGGCGTCGAAGATCTGCGCGCCGCAATAGGACTGGTAGGTCGATATGCCCATCTTGGACATGACCTTCAGGATGCCCTTCCCGATCGCCTTGATATAGCGATAGACGATTTCTTCCGAATCCACCTCCTTCGGGAACTCGCCGCGCTTGTGCATGTCGGTGAGCGTGTCGAAGGCGAGATAGGGGTTAATCGCTTCCGCGCCGTAGCCGGCGAGAAGGCAGAAATGGTGCACTTCGCGCGGCTCGCCGGTCTCGACGACGAGGCCGACCGAGGTGCGCAGACCCTTGCGGATCAGGTGGTGATGCACGGCGGCGGTCGCCAGCAGCGCCGGAATCGCCACGCGATCCGGGCCGATCTGGCGGTCGGAGAGCACGATGATGTTGTAGCCGCTGCCGACGGCCTGCTCGGCGCGCTCGCAGAGGCGGTCCAGCATTTCCGGCATGCTTTCCGCACCGCGCGAGACGTCATAGGTGAAGTCGAGCGTCTTGGTGTCGAAACGGTCCTCGACATGGCCGATGGAGCGGATCTTCTCCAAGTCGCCATTGGTCAGGATCGGCTGGCGCACTTCCATGCGCTTGGCCTTGGCGGCACCGCCATGGTCAAGGATGTTCGGGCGCGGGCCGATGAAGGAGACGAGGCTCATGACCAGTTCCTCGCGGATCGGGTCGATGGGCGGGTTCGTCACCTGCGCGAAGTTCTGCTTGAAATAGGTGTAGAGCAGCTTGGTTTTGTCGGACATGGCCGAGATCGGCGTGTCCGTACCCATGGAGCCAATCGCCTCCTGCCCCGTCGTCGCCATGGGCGACATCAGCAGCCGGGTGTCTTCCTGGGTATAACCGAAGGCCTGCTGGCGGTCGCGCAGCGAGACGTCGCGGCGCAGCGCCCGCGGCTCGACCGGGCCGAGGTCTTCCAGAATGATCTGGGTGTTGTCGAGCCAGTCACGATAGGGGTGCTTCTCGGCAAGCGCGGACTTCACCTCCTCATCGGAGATGATGCGGCCCTCTTCCATGTCGATGAGCAGCATCTTGCCGGGCTGGAGGCGCCACTTCTTGATGATGCTCTCTTCCTTGACCGGCAGCGTGCCGGCTTCGGAAGCGAGGATGACGCGGTCGTCGTCGGTGACGAGATAGCGGGCCGGGCGCAGACCGTTGCGGTCGAGCGTCGCGCCGATCTGGCGACCGTCGGTGAAGGCGACGGCGGCCGGGCCGTCCCACGGCTCCATCAGGGCGGCGTGGTATTCGTAGAACGCCTTCCGCTCGGGGCTCATCAGCTGGTTGCCGGCCCAGGCTTCGGGGATCAGCATCATAACCGCATGCGCCATGGAATAGCCGCCGCGCACCAAAAATTCGAGCGCGTTGTCGAAACAGGCCGTATCCGACTGGCCCTCGTAGGAGATCGGCCAGAGCTTGGTGATGTCCTCGCCGAACAGCGGCGAGGAGACGGAGGCCTGGCGGGCTGCCATCCAGTTGACGTTGCCGCGAAGCGTGTTGATCTCGCCGTTATGGGCCACCATGCGGTACGGATGCGCGAGCTTCCACGACGGGAAGGTGTTGGTCGAGAAGCGCTGGTGCACGAGAGCGACGGCGGACTCGAAGCGCGGGTCCGCGAGGTCCTTATAATAGGCGCCGACCTGATAGGCGAGGAACATGCCCTTGTAGACGATGGTCGTCGAGGAGAGAGAGACGGGATAGAAGTTGCTCTCTTCGCCCTCGTATTCGTCGTAAATGCGGTTGGAGATCACCTTGCGCAGCGTGAAGAGGCGGCGCTCGAACTCGCCGTTCGTCGCGGCATTGCGGCCCGCGCCGACGAAGACCTGAACGTGACGCGGTTCGGTGGCGGCAATCTCCGGCGCCTTGGACAGCGAGGAATTGTCGACCGGCACGTCGCGGAAGCCAATGAGGACCTGCCCCTCTTCAGCGACGACATCTCCGATGACCTTCTTGAAATAGTCGACGAGCGTCTCATCCTGCGGCATGAAGATGTGGCCGACGGCATATTCGCCCGCCTTCGGCAGGGTGATGCCCTGCTTTGCCATCTCCTCGCGGAAGAAACGGTCCGGAATCTGCACAAGGATGCCTGCACCGTCACCCATCAGCGGATCTGCGCCGACGGCGCCGCGATGCGTCAGGTTTTCGAGCATGAAAAGCCCGTCCTTGACGATCTGGTGCGACTTCTTGCCTTTCAGATGCGCCACGAAACCGACGCCGCAGGCATCGTGTTCATTGCGCGGATCATAGAGTCCCTGTTTTTTCGGCAGGCCCGGAGCGGAAGCGCGCGTTTTGGCGCCCGTCGCAGTCGTCTGCGCCCGGGTCTGCCGCAAATCATATGCTTGGGTCTTCTCCATCATCGTCGTCCCTCCTGTGGGGCCCGCATCCTGCGGACATTCGTTTTCGCCCGTGTGACTGCCGCCTGCCTTCCGGCAAGCCCGTCACCGAGCGCATTCTTCCTGAGCCTGATCCAGCCGAACGGACAGCCGACCAGATAACGATCATCGGACCATCCCGGCGTCGAACGGTGCGGCGTGCGCTCCCGTCCGGGCCATTTCCAGCGCAACCGCATCCCTGCAAGACGGCGCCGTTTCGGTCTTTTGACCGAAATAGGACAGGAGCCCTGTCCTATTTCACGAGTCCTATGCCAGAAACCTCCCACCGCCACAAGACCATCATGCCAAATAAACACCACCTCATGAAGAAAAATTGCCCGCTTTTTCGCAGGCTTGAAATTTAATTACAATTTGAGTGCGTAAATTTTCCGGAAGTTTCAATATTTGGCAAAGTGCGTTTTTCACCCCGATACGCCGATTGATCACAGGTGTTTCTGCATTATGGTCGTCGAAAATCGTCAATTCGCATTGGAAACAGCATGTTTTTCGCTTCCGACAACTGGGCAGGCGCCCATACCGACATCGCAAAGAGCCTCGTCGATGCCTCCGGCGGCTTCGCTTCCGCCTATGGCACCAGCGATCTCGACAAGCGTGTGGAAAAGACCTTCTCGGAGATTTTCGAGCGCGATGTCGCCGTCTTCTTCGTCGGAACGGGCACGGTGGCCAATTCAATCGCGCTGGCAAGCTTCAACCGGCCGGGCGGGCAGGTCTTCTGCCACCGCGAGGCGCACGTGAATGTCGACGAATGCAATGCGCCGGAATTTTTCGCGACCGGCAGCAAGCTGGTGCCGATCGACGGCCCCGCTGGCAAGATCGTGCCGGAGGCCCTTGCCGCCGCCATCGGCCGCTTCCCGCCGAATTTCGTGCATGGCGGCCAGCCGATGGCCGTCACCATCACCCAGGCCACCGAAGCCGGCACCGCCTATACGCTGGATGAGATTGCAGCGATTGCCGATGTCGTGAAAAAAGCAGGCCTGCCGCTCCATATGGATGGCGCACGCTTCGCCAACGCGCTGACGCATCTTGGCGCAACGCCGGCGGACATGACCTGGAAGCGCGGCGTCGACATCCTCTCCTTCGGCGGCACGAAGAACGGCTGCTGGTGCGCCGAGGCGCTGGTGCTGTTCGACACGTCCAAGGCGCAGCAGATGCATTTCCTGCGCAAGCGTTCCGCCCAGCTCTTCTCGAAGTCCCGCTTCATCGCCGCCCAGTTCGACGCCTATTTCCGCGACGGCCTGTGGCTCGATCTTGCCCGCCATTCCAACGGCATGGCCGCCCGCCTTGCCACCGGCTTCACCGCCTCCGATACGGCACGCCTCGCCTGGCCGACGGGCTCCAACGAGCTCTTCGTTATCATCCGCAACGACGCGATGAAGGCTTTGCAGGACAAGGGCGCCGTCTTCTACGACTGGCCGGCGGGGCCGGATGTGAAGGCGACGATGCGGGAGGATGAGACGCTGATCCGCCTCGTCACGAGCTTTGCGACGAGTGAGGATGACGTCGATCGTTTCCTCTCGGCGCTTTGACACGAAAAAAGGCGGTGCCTCGCGGCACCGCCCTCTTCATTCCCAATCGAGAGGCCGAGCTTAGTTGCTCTGCGCTTCGATCTGCTTGGCTTCGCGGTTGACGGCCGTGATCTCGATACGGCGCGGCTTGGCGGCTTCCGGAATGTCGCGCAGGAGATCGATGTGGAGAAGGCCGTTCTTCAGCGAAGCGGCACGGACTTCCACATGATCGGCGAGCTGGAAGCGGCGCTCGAAGGCGCGCTTGGCAATGCCGCGATAGAGATACTGGCTTTCATCAGCCGTTTCGTCCTTCTTCTCGCCCTTGACGGTCAGCGCATGTTCGCGCGCCTCGATCGACAGTTCGCTTTCGTCGAAACCGGCTACCGCCATGGTGATGCGATAGGTGTTTTCGCCGGTGCGTTCGATGTTGTAGGGCGGATAGCTCTGGGCCTGGTCAGGCTGGCCGAGACTGTCGAGCATGGTGAAGAGACGGTCGAAACCGACGGTGGAACGGTAGAGGGGGGAGAAATCGACGTGACGCATGGTGTCCTCCTTCAGAGCAACGGTTGCGATCTTCCAAAAAGCCGCCCCTGGTCTCAAATGGGTGCGGCCCGGTGGTTCATCCGGCCCCCGTCCCTTAAAGTGGCGACGGAAACCTCGACGGACCCTTTCGGCGCCCGTGACGATGAGATGGGAACGCGTTTTCGGGCGTTCAAGAGGGCACGATGCAATTTGCTTCGGATCTGGAACCAGGCGCAAATCCCGGCATAGTGGGATGCACTGGAGGACCATGACATGCACGTTTTGCAGACGACGCGGCTGACGCTCACCCCCTGCACCCCCGATGATCGCGCCGATTTCATCGCGCTCGAATGCGATCCCGAAGTCATGCACTTTCTCAACGGCGGACACCCCGTCGATCGTGCGAATGCCGATCCCAACGCGACGTTCCTCATGCCCGACGGTACCGAGCCCTATGTCTGGACGGCGCGGCGCACAGCCGGCGACGCCTTTACCGGCTGGTTCTGCCTATGGCCGGAAAGCAAGGACTTGGCCGAACTCGGATATCGCCTGCGCCGGGCGGACTGGGGCCAGGGGCTGGCGGCGGAAGGGGCTCTAGCGCTGGTCGAATGGGGCTTCGGGGACGGCGGCTATGACAGGATCGTGGCTACCACGATGGCGGTGAACCAAGCCTCGCGCCGCGTGATGGAAAAGCTCGGCATGCGCCACACACGCACCGAACACGCCGATTGGCCCGACCCCATTCCCGGCAGCGAACAGGGCGAGGTCTGGTACGAGCTAACGCGCGCCGACTGGCGCGGCGCCTGACCTCCCGTTTGCCCAAAAAGATTTTCGGCAGATGAACGCCGGATGAACGGCCGCTTCGGACAGCGTTCAGCTTCGCGCTGCTAGAACCGCAGCATCGGAAGCGAAAACTTCTGACGACCGGGGTGTAACGTCCCTTCCTCCCCGGTTAAATTGCGGCCGGACTGCATGTGCGCCACCCCCGTTGCCACATGCATCCGGCTTTTTTCTTTGACGGCGCCGGAGCGAGCGCCTATCCATCTTCCATCGACGCCCCTTTCATAGACGCTCGCCGAGACCTGTCTGCCCGATGGATTCCATCCTCCACGCCACAGCCGACAATCCGGTTCCTGAAAACCACTTCGCCGGCTTCATGGAAGGCCGCTGTGGCGTGAAGATCCGCTATGCCGTGTTCCGCTCGAAACAGCGCGAAGCCAAGGGTACGGTGGTGCTGCTCGGCGGCCGAAGCGAATGCATCGAGAAATATTTCGAGACGATCAACGACCTGACGGCGCGCGGCCTGTGGGTCGCCACCTTCGACTGGCGCGGCCAGGGCGGATCGGACCGGCTGGTATCCGGCACCCGCGCCGGCCATGTCGCCCGCTTTTCCGACTATGAGGCCGACCTCGCCCTCTTCCTCGAAAAGATTGTGCTGCCGGATGCCCGCCTGCCCTTCTACATCGTCGCCCATTCGACAGGCGCCCTTGTCGCCCTCTCGCAGGCGCCGGAGCTGGAAAACCGCATCGAGCGCATGGTGCTTGCCGCCCCCTTCATCGCGCTCGGCGGCCAGTCGATGAGCCAGCGCAAGATCACCGTCATCGCCCGCCTCGCTTCGCTGTTCGGTCTTGGCCGGCGCACCTTCCGCAAGGGCGATCCGTCGCTTGATTTTGCCAGCAATGTCGTCACCTCGGATGCGCGGCGCTTCGCCCGCAACACGGCGATCTTCACCGAACATCCGGAGCTGTCGATCAGCTGGCCGAGCGCGCGCTGGCTGAACGAGACGCTGAAGGCCATGGCACGCGTGACGCATCAGGATCACCTGACGCGCATCCGCATCCCGACCCTCATTCTCTGCCCGACGGCCGACAGGCTGGTGCCGCGCGCAACGATCGGCAACCTCGCCCGCATTTTCCGCGCCGCCCGCCTCATCGAGATCGACGGCGCAAAACACGAATTGTTCCAGGAATCCGACCGATTCCGCGCCCAGGCGCTGGCGGCGATCGATGCCTTCATTCCCGGCAGCGACGCCGAGGAAACCAACCTCGGCGCCTAACCGGTCAAGCCTTGAGAATTGCCATCGCCTGATCATAGACCGCGCGGCTGCCGGCCGCGATGATCTCACCGCCATTCTCCGCCGGCCCGCCATCCCACGTCGTGATGATGCCACCCGCCTGCTCGATGACCGGAATGAGACCGCCGACGTCATACGGCTTCAGCCCGCATTCCACGACGAGGTCGACATGGCCTGCCGCCAGAAGCGCATAGGCGTAGCAATCGACGCCGTAGCGGAACAGCCGCACCTTGTCCTGCACGGCCTCGAATCGGGTCTTGCCGCTATCCTTGAACAGATGCGGCGACGTCGTGAACAGGATCGCGTCCGACAAATTATTGCAGGCCCGCGTCGAGAGCACCTTTTTGCCGTCGGGGCCGGCATAATGCGAGGCCTTGCCATCGGCGAAGTAGCGCTCGCCCGTGAAAGGCTGGTCGATCAGACCCATCACCGCATCGCCGTTGCGATAAAGCCCGATCAGCGTGCCCCAGACCGGCACGCCGGAAATGAAGGCGCGCGTGCCGTCGATCGGATCGATGACCCAGACATATTCGCGGTCGAGACCGACCGAGCCGTGCTCTTCGCCGAGAATACCGTGATCGGGGAAATGCTGTTCGATCAGCGTGCGGATCGCCGTCTCGGCGGCGCGGTCGCCCTCCGTCACCGGATCGAAGCCGGCAGCCTCCTTGTTGACGACATCGGCGCCGACGCGGAAGCGTGGCAGGGTTTCCTTCTTGGCCGCCTCGGCAAGAAGGTCGAAAAAGGCGCGATCAGGCAACATGGAGGCTCTCTCGGAGGGATTTTTCACGCCTCTCAATACTGCATCGTCAGGCAAAACGGAACCGGATTGACGCAAAAGCGGCCCGAAGGCGAACGCAACATTCTTGCTTAGCGAATCGCAAATTTATCTCGCAGTTGCGCTTGACTCTTGTGCGACGCAACATTACCATTTCCTTACAGTCTTCACCGACTATAAATACCCTCCTTGGGTGTTTCCTCCCTAGACTTGAACCGCGCCGCAAGCGCGGTTTTTTTTGAAAGGGAAGCGGACCTATTCGGCGGCAAGCGCCCGGTCTGCGGCATATTCCTCGACATGCTCGGAAAAGTCCTGCAGGAAAGCGGAGATCGCCGTCTGCAGCACGGCGAAGTCCGGCCGCTTGGCGAGCGTCGTTTCATCGACGTAAAGCGACCGGTTCACCTCGATCTGCAGCGCATGCAGCCCCTTGGCCGGCCGGCCGTAATGCTCGGTGATGAAGCCGCCCGCATAGGGCTTGTTGCGCACGACGGTGAAACCCATGTCCTCGAGCAGCCGCATGGCGGTGCGCGAAAGATCGCCCGAGGCACTGGTGCCGTAGCGGTCGCCGATGATGAAATCCGGCCGGAGCCCCGAGCCAGCGACGCGGATATTGCCCGGCATGGAATGGCAATCGATCAGCACCGAGAAGCCGAAGGCGAGATGGGTGCGCACGACCAGGCGACGCAGGCAATCGTGATAGGGTTTATAGACCGTCTCCACCCGTTCCAGCGCCTCCTCGACGGGAAAGCGCTGGCGGTAGATCTCCATATTCTCCGCCACGACCCGCGGCACGGTGCCAAGGCCGCCGGCGACACGGATGGAATTGATATTGGCATAGGAGGGCAGCGCGCCCTCGAACATGCGCGGATCGAGTTCGTAGGGCTCGCGATTGACGTCGAGCCAGGCACGCGGGAAATGCGCGATCAGCATCGGCGCACCAAGTGCCGGCGCTACCGAGAAGAGTTCGTCGACATAATGATCTTCCGAACGACGGATGCCGAGCGCATCCAGCCGCGACTGCGCAAGAAAGCCCTGTGGATAACGGCGGCCGCTGTGGGGCGAGTTGAAGACGAGGGGCACGCTCTGCGAAACCGGCTCCAGCACTTCGAAATGGCTGTTTTCGATTGGGGCCCCCGCCATTGCAGTCCTTTAACATGCCTTGAAATCATTGCGTCGCCCATGTTGCCAGCGGCATGCCCGCCTGTCCATACTGAGAACATTGGGCATAGGCCTTGCCCTGCCACATTCACCGGATATTTACCGGAATACGTTTGTGTATCAGAACCGCCCGTCCGCGGGCCGACAACCTTCAGCAATGGTTCCCGAAATCCATGACACCCAAGATTCTCCTCGCCGAAGACGACAACGACATGCGCCGCTTCCTGGTGAAGGCGCTCGAAAAGGCAGGCTACCAGGTGCTGTCCTACGACAACGGCGCCAGCGCCTATGACCGGCTGCGCGAAGAACCCTTCTCGCTTCTGCTCACCGACATCGTGATGCCGGAGATGGACGGCATCGAGCTGGCGCGCCGCGCCACCGAGCTCGATCCGGACCTCAAGGTGATGTTCATCACCGGATTTGCCGCCGTCGCGCTGAACCCGGATTCCAAGGCTCCGAAGGACGCCAAGGTGCTGTCGAAACCCTTCCATCTGCGTGACCTCGTCGACGAAGTCAACAAGATGCTGGCCGCCTAAGCCCCGGAAAAGACCACAAAAACGGCGTGTAAAAAAAGCTTCAAAAAGCTATTGACGCCGCCAGATGTTTTGTGGTCTATGCCCCTCATCGGATGGGCGTGTAGCTCAGCGGGAGAGCACTACGTTGACATCGTAGGGGTCACAGGTTCAATCCCTGTCACGCCCACCATCCTTTTAAAGGCCTTAGCGAGAAATCGCCAAGGCCTTTGTCATTTCTGGTGCCAGATGGTGCCAAGTTCGGATGGTGCAAAGCGCATCTTGAGAAAGAGAGGTTGCCGGTGCCAAGCGTTTGGCACAACGGCATGGAGCGATCTTCACGCGGCGCGCTTACCAGCCGGCCTCATCTTCGACAAATCAAAGATGACAGCCCTGTAATCGTCGGGTGTCGTATGCACATAGACCTGATCCGTAACCCGCGATCCGGGCGCATGGCCGAGATGAGATTGAATGATACGTGTCCACGACACCACCCGCTGTCGGGTCGAACGTCTTCTGGAGCGCCTTCGCCAGCTTGTCGGCGGCGAGCTCGGTCAGCTCGAGATTGGCACGCATCAGATGCCATTTCGCGCATGGCGATGAAGTGGGGACTGGTCCGGGTTATCGCTTTCGGGTTTCCACGCTTCGGCCGGGTCACCGCGCCGTTTTCTGCCACCTCACGAAGGGACCGGTCGTACAGGACATAGGCGACGACCAGGCGCTGTAGCGCATGGGCATTCCCTGCGACATCACGCCCGGTCCTTCAACTCGGTTGTGACACGCCGCCAGTGTTCTTGCGCCTGGACGATTTCGAGCACATCGTTGAAGATGCTTTCCCAGTCAGGCTAGGCGACGATCTCGCCAGTTCCGTCAATTCCGATAACGTTCATGACACATCACCCCTACGGGGTGGCCCCAACTTTTTGTTTCAGATTTGATCTCAGTGCGAACGCTGCCCCTGGCCGGTCCGGACCCCAAGGCCCCCTGACTTTCGATGCCCCCTCCCCATCGGCGCTTTCGTACGCAGTTGCGCAACTTTCTTTCGCCTACGCCGAGGGTCGGGCATGGTCACCCGCCGTTTCGGTTTCCATGGGTGGTTGGGTCGAGCGGTCGACCGTCAACGCCTGTCCCGCTCCTCACCTTGCCACGCTCCTCTTGCTGGATGCGGATGTCATGGTGGTCGGGACAGACAACTTCCCAATTGGAGCGGTCCCAGAATAGACGCTGGTCGCCTTTGTGGGGGGTGTGGTGGTTGACGACGAGATGCATGCGCCTGGGGTTCGTCTGGGCTGTCCCATCCATGCGTAGGTTGCCGACGTTCAGAAAACCAGAGGCCTTGCAGCGCTCAGAGAACTGGTTCTCCGGCTTGGCGAGGAAGGCTTTGCGCGCCTTATCCCATCTGCTGTCATAGCCCCGTTCGCGAGCAGAAGGGCGGCATACTACTTTCATCTTTGGTTTAACTCATTCGCGAGTTTCGCTTTCGCCATGGCCGTGGCAAAGTCCAGTCGAACGGAGGAAGCCCATGACCATCACCCCTGTGAAGTTCACCGTGAAGAAGGCTGTCATGGTTGATGGCCACGAAATCGGTGACGGCATCTACGTTGGGCAGAAACTGTCCGCCACGGAGATTGAACGCTCCAGAAGCCGGAATGCGTCTTATTTCCTGCACTTCGCACCGGCCACAGAGGGTGATGATCAAGCCGTTGTGCAGCGGTTCGATCTCGATGTCACCGAGTTCGTGCAAAACGGCCAGATCGTCGTGACCTAGGCGGCGCGCAGATCGCAGGTACGGCATGCATGCTCGATGTGAGCGTGGGCAATTTCTGACGGCCGGCTAGCGGCCTCTACGAGCTCGCGGACACCGGCGGCTTTTGCCGCTACCCTCCAGGGAAGCGTCGACTCCGGCCCGCTGATGGCGCATCCTGATTGAACGAGAGGGATATTGTGTCATGGCCCGGCAAATTGCTTTGCTATTCGTTATCGGGGTCTTCGCCTACGCCTGCTTTTGGATGGCGTGGCAATGGTTTTGATCGGCAGAGGAACCCGATAGCGAGCGGTAGCGTTCTCCCACAACAGGAGAGCAACTATGGCGAAGCCCGACGAAAGCAAATCCGCTACACCGACACCGGTCGTCGAAGACCCGCATCCCGGTAGTATTTCTGACGGGACACACCCCTCGGCGCGCGAACACAAACAGCCGAAAGCCACGAAAGGGACCGGCCCCGCCGACCATGTTTCTGGGATGGCTGATAAGCCTGCCTTGAAAGAAGGTCAGATGGCGGTGAATTCAGAAGCGCCGAAGCATCCTAATAAAGCTGCGTATGGTTCCTGAAGGAGAGCGCCATGAACGATGACCTTCTCGCCCGTTTGGAATCCGAGAGTGCCGGGCTTCGTAGCCGGGCACTCGAAATCGACAAGTTCAGCGGAACGCGCGATACTGCTATGCTTGATGCAAGGCCTAGCCACGGCGATGGATGCAATCCGAATGCTGGCCGCAACGGCCGGCCGCCTTGATGGACCATCAGGGCTCGGCAAGAGTGGCGATTAAACTCTCTGAGAAGCCGGGCCCAAGCCAGGCTCTCGCTTCAAGCATGCTGGGGTTACGCGCCAGCTTGGTTAGTGATATTTACGACACCGGCCCGCACTATTGCAGCATGGCGCGGCGGCATCACGTTGAGGCCGGCGTCGATCAGCGCCACGATGTCGGAAGCAACGGATTTCGATATCTGAGGGAATTCCTTAGCATCATCTAGCTCCCATTCGGGTGGCATACGATGCGGGACAGGTCGAGATAGCTGTCGTGCTTGACGAGGTGATGACAGCCGGCGGGCAGGAACAACTGATCTTTGCCGTGCGGCGCGGGGTTGGTATCGATCCAAACGAAATAGCGGTCGGAGATGCAGACGCAAAGCACAAACTTTTCCTTGGCCGGTTTGGTCAGGACAGTATCAACGATGTAGATGTGGCCAAGCTTACAAGACGCCATAGGAAGCAAACAGCTCCGCTTCCTGCTTTATCTCGTCGGATGCACCATCGAGCATGTCTTCCACGCGCATCTCACCGTTGAGGTCGGTTTTCTTCCACGCAAGATGATCGTGCGTTTCATCAGAAATGGTTCCGAAGGACCGACGACGGCAATAGTCGAACGCCTCCTCCAGGCACTCCAAGTCTGTCCGGCTGAAAAAGGACAGGTCGGGCTCCCGGTGCGGCTTATACGTCGGATGGCGGGCTCCGTTACCCGGGGACAGCGCTCCCGCGACGACGACACGCTCTGCCTCGGGCAGTTGCTGCTTCACGGCGTTGTAGGCATAAGATGGAACCGGGCCATTCTCCATGGCGATATAGCGGTCGCCAGTGATAGGTCGGCCGTAGCGCTGGAGATGTGCCCGATCAGCGTAATAGAGCGTTTTCAGAGCATGGAATCGACCCACCTCTCCATATCGCGTCACGATATAAAGAAGCGCTTCAATTGTTTTCTCTTTGTCAACACTAAATCTCATTACCCCTATATACGCTGAGTCTGCGTAAAAAAAGGTGTCAGTTTTCAGGAGGGCCATTGGCGCACCAAACCTCACGCATCTCTTCTGTTGCGGCTATGCCGTATGGGGCCGCCTGATCTGAAGGCTTTAAATGGCCTCATTTGATTTCTTGCTAATGCCTCGGTGAGCGCGCATGGTTGCTATTCCAGCAGCCATCATTACGGGCGCTGCTGTTTGAGGGCTTGATACCCTGGCCCCAAATGAAGGAGGACTGCATGTCTTCCACAAACTACCGTTTCCAGAACCGTCAGATGGTTACCGAGATGGCCTCCCACTTTGGGCTTGGAGCCAGCTTGATCATAGTCATTTATGTCCTAACCGAGGGCTGGATATGGTAATCCTGACTTTCAGGGCGCCACGGACAAAGGCAAAAGTCACCAAGACCGTGCTTCGCCAGGTTCTTAGCGACGCGAATTACGAGACTGAAAAACTTATGGGCGGCGTTGGCCCAGAGAACGAAGAAGCCAGAAAGATCATTCGCCTCATAAAGAGCGCGACAATCGGAGCGGAAGACTATCCGCTTTCCAAGGCCGCGTCGCACCGCGATCGAAATGCCGGCATCGACGTCTGGGACGATGAAGGCGGGGCTCCTAAGGGGCCGACCCGTCCTACTCGCTAATCCCACCGGGAATGCGTCGCGCGCTCGACGCGTGCAACCCAGACCCCGTTACCAATCGAGGAAAATCCCAATGTTTACCGATGTAAGCAGATCTGATGTTGCCTATCGGGTAAAGAAAATTGTCGCGACGCAGCTTCACGTCTCAAAAGAAGAACTCGAAAACGATGCGTCGTACACAGGGGATCTCGGGGCCGATTCCCTAGAGGTCACCCAGATCATGATGCTGATTGAAGACGAATTCTGGATCACGTTTCCGAAAACGCCGGTGACCGACCTTTCAACAGTTGGCCGTACGGTTGATTTTGTTTTCGCAGCGCGCGGACGCGGCGCAAACCCCTCGCCTATTATGTGAAATGCCGAGCTACCCGCCCGGCTTGGCCGCTGAACCGTGGCGGCGTGACCCGCAGGTGGCCAAGGCCCCGAATGATGCGGGGTGCAGCGGCTCCCCCTTGGATTTCAGCTGGTTGCTATATGGCGGTGGACCACCTACATAAGGCTCATCGGCTTTGGCGCGCCTAGTGGCGCTCATGCCTTGCCGCAATCCCTAGGAGAAACATCATGGCACAATCGAAAGACGCCTCGGCGTCTGCCCAGAATTATGATGCCAAGACATTGGCAAAGAAGCACCGGATTTCCGTTGAGGATGCCGGAAAGATCCTTGCCGAGCACGGTTCGGATCGCAAAGCCGCTGACAAGGCTGCGCGCCGTGTAGCGGTGTGAATTGAGGGCGGCGCGTTGGATTACTAAACGCGCCGCACCACCGGGGTAGCATCCGCTGCGTTATCCCCTTACTCGAAGACTGCGGTTCTTATCGGAATGCCGCGACCGGATGAACCGGGGGTCGAGTACCCTCGTTTTACCAAGGACAGAGTCGATATGCGGCCTCCCGTCCGTATCGCGCCAGTGTGTGGCGCATTTCTCGGACGTTACCGTTGTTGACGTGAGTTCAAACGCACTTTCAGACATAGCGCAATCCGGGCGGTCAAGCCGAATTTGCCTCGCTTGGTTCAAGCTATCGGCAATGCACTGGCATATAGCCGTTATAACCCGAAGGAGTTTTCGCTCGCCCATATCATTTTCTTCAGCGAAATCAGACAGAGAGCGCTCGGTGCGCACTTTGATGAAAGACCAGTCGTACGGCAACTCCCTGTCGTTTTGATCCTGCAGCGCATTTATCCACGTAAAGCATTGCTCCATTCGTCCGGGGGAAGCCGCTGACGCAGTTTCACGGTAACTGGCCTTCTGAATGGCCGTAAGCCTCGGAACGTTGCCTGACGGTCTCAGGCATGGCGTTGCCCTAGCACTTTGGGCCTTTCAACAGCAGAACCAGCAACACATCGCTAGTCGGTACCCCGTACCGCATCATCTTTGCTTGGCGGCGGAGTTCGCCAAGGTCAGTGTTGTTGAACTCAACGACGAATGATTGCCTGCGGATCAAATCAGGATTGCGAGCGAGGAGCCGGGCCACCGCCTTCAGCATGTCGGCGTAGAGTTCGCGTGCATTCGAGCGCGTACCCGCCATCAGGCGAAGTGTTAGCCGCAGATGGCCCTCTCCCCATCGCTGACCGATCTCGCGGACTGTGGGCTTGCAAAAACACTCGCCTGGCCGACGGCTCGCAGGACTGTGCTCGCGTGCTGCCAAGAGCCGAACGCCGCAATCTCTGGCCACGTTGAAGATATTGACGCGTTCCTGAAGCAATTCAGACCTGGCCGCCATAAAAACCAAGACAAAAGCCTCTTGAACTCGCCCGGCGGCGTCCACAAATTGTCAGCCGGCGTCGCGACGCGACGCCATCCTTGTTGATCACCAACGTTTTCAGTGAGGTAGAAATGAACTCGAAGGTATTTGATAAGCCCGTCTATCTGAAGGAACGCAGGGAACTGGTCCGGGAGATAACGTGCTTGGAAGACGCCATCGACTTCCTCGAAGAATGGCCTGAACGCGATCGTGACATAATTCACGATGCGACTTTGAAGACCTGCTACATGGCCTTCGACGGTCACAAGCCCGTAAAAATCGGACGCGATGCCATCCGCTCCTTTGGAGAGAAGAAGGGCATCCTCGTGAAGTCTCCCGGTGTTCAGCCGTGGATGATCCGCTCGCGCTCCGGGGGCGGCCGCTTGTCCGCATAGCGCCCGTAGCGATCTGGAGAGGCTGCAACCGCGGCCTCTCTTTCTTAAGGGCCACATCATGCCGCCACCTCGCGGAACATTCGCCGGCCTGCGCCGGTTGCATGGTCGTAGAGGAGAGCGATATGGCCAATGACCCAAACGATCCGAAAAAGCCCCTGGAAGTTCCTCCGGAAGAGACTCCAGACGATCTGCCGGACATTCCGGACCGCCCGATTGAAGAACCGGGACCCGATGTTGTCCCTGAAGAGGCACCGGATGTCACGCCCGTACCAGGAGGAAATTCCTTCGAAGATGATATCGTGAACAGTTGGATGGGGTCCTAGAGGCTGCGAGAAAACCCTGCGATGGGAACCAATTTTGCGGCCGTGGATTGTCGTTGATATGGTTTGCGGAGACATCTAAATGATAGTTCGTGACAAAATCGCCAGCGTCATCTTGAAGGCCGCAGTTGCGGTGGCTGTCTCGGCCCACCGTGCGACCGCTAGTGTCGAACGTATGATTATCATGAGACTTTACGCCTCGGGCGGGCTCCGTGGCCATGGTCAGGGCACCAATCATGCCGCCCCCATGATCTGGCGGTAACGCTCGTCGAGTTCGTCGGACGATGTGAGCAAACCCGCTCGCATCTCGATGGCCTCCTGCAGGCCCATCTCCGCCAGCTCGTCGGCGCGCTCATTGCCAGCGATGCCGGCATGGCCTTTCACCCAGCTGATAGCGAGCGTGCTCGTAGTCAGCGCATCGCCCAGCACCGCGTCGATCCCTTGCCAAAGCTCAAGGTTCTTGATCTCGCCGGCCGCGCGGTTAGGGCTGTTCGACTTCTTCCGCTTCCAACCGGCCAGCCATTCGTTGACACCGTTCAAGCAATACTGGCTGTCGGACCATATCGTGACGAGTTCTCCGGGATTTCCGGATAACTGCCCTGCCCGCTCGATCGCCACCAGGAGCGCCGCGAGCTCCATCTGGTTGTTCGTCGTGCCGGCATGGCCGCCGCACTGCTGAGCGATCTCGACGCCCTCGCGGTAGATGACAACGCCCCACACCGACAAGGCTGACAGAATGGCCGTCGTCGAGTGCGAGGAAATTGAATAGTGTAGCTACTCGCTCTCGCCTGTGCTGCGCGTGGCAAAAACCTGCGTGAGGTCGGTCCAAGAGCGTGCGCCTACAACATCGAATATCGCTGCAAGATGCTTTTTCATTGCTTCGGGACTTGTGCTGGTCTGCTCGGCCGCCTCTGCGCGGGACGCTCCAGCTGCGGCGGCCAGCATAATAGATTTCTGCCGCGGTGAAAGATCGAACCCCAGCACACGCCGCATGATTGCAATACGATCTGGTTCTTCATGTTGCAGAGTGATCAAGGTTGCGTCCTCGCCCCCGTTTGCAGCAAGGCGCTCTGCTGTGATGTGGAGTCGGCCTTCCGGGATTGGCAAATATATGCGCGGACGGTGCTCGCTCTTTAATCGCCGGGAGAGTTCCGCGGCGAAGGCGGGTGGTGCCGTGAGCGCCCCAAACATCGGCACGCCCTGCGCAACGAGATTGCTTCGTTGCAATAGATCGGTTGCCGTTGGCGAGCAGAACAGCAACTGCCGGGCAAGGCCATCGACCAACAGATAGGCTGGAGCCCCCTTAGCCGACCATCGTTGTGGCGCCGGCGACAGATGGACCGCGCGGCGCAGAGCCGGCAGTGCCATTTGCAGCAACGCCATGTGATCTTCGGTGAAGGGTGGCCTGCCGCGTTCCCGGAATAGCAGAAGGACCGCACGAGCGACACCATCCTCGTCGATGCGAAGGTCTAGGGAATGCTGGTGTCCGCTCGCTCGGACGAGCAGATTATAGGTATTGGATCTCCAATAGCTTTCGGGCGGCGCGATCACGTGGCCGGAAGCGCGGTCCTTACGACGGATCAGCGAGGCGACATTGATCTCCGCAGGCCCGACGAACAATTCCTCGTAGGCGTTGGCGAATAGATCGCGGACCGCCCCTGAAGAATCTTCATGGAAGAACCCCACCGGCAAGTCGCCTTGCCCCATCCAGAAGAGTGCGCCCGCGTCAGCGCCGACAATGCCGCGCAGGATGCGGCAGATATCGGGTGCGATGACCTCCAGCCCGACGCTCGCGCCGCAGACCACGTCGAGTTCACTCCACTGCCGCTTGGAACGCGATTCACGCAAGAGGCGCCTCACTCCAAAATACTCTGAAGTCACCAAATGCTCCCCGGTCGGGGAATATTGCAAGAGTTTAGTCACTGCTAATGCTGCTTTGGGATCGGCGGGCCATCTGGCGGACCTTCGCCAAGCATGGTGACGCGCGATCGCCTGATACGGAGCAATATTTTGAAGCAGTTTTCATTTCCGAGCTGTTTTGTCGTCGCATTGACGATCGTGGGGGTTCTTTCCAGTCCTCTCGCCGCGAAGGAGGACATCAAAGGCTCAAAGGATCATCCTCTCATTGGCCGATATGCCGGTTCGGAAATCTTCAGCTACAAGCTCTCGGAATTTGACGAGCAACGCTTCCTCAATGCGCCAATCGACCTGAAGGCGGATGGTGAAAAGCTGACAGGCACCAACAGCGTCAAGGTGGAAGGCAGCATTACCGACATCCGCTATAACGCGCCCAAGGATCGGTCCCTCCTCGAAATCATGAAGAACTACGAGGAATCTTTGAAATCAAACGGTTTCGAGACCCTCTATTCCTGCGCGGACGAAACTTGCTTCAAGGGCAACACGAGCGTCTATCGCTTCAATTTCGTCGGGGGTGATGGCGCAATAGATTACCGCTACGGCGATGGCGTGCGCTACCTTCTGGCCAAGGCAACCAAGCCGGCCGGGGATGTGTATGCCGCCGTCATTCTTGGGGAGAGCAAGACCGGACCGCTCGTGCATGTCATAGCAGCGGACGTCAAATCGATGCAGGGCGACCAGATCGCCTTTGTCGATGCCAGCGCGATGGAGCAGTCGATTGCAGCAAGCGGCCACGTTGCTCTCTACGGCATCCAGTTCGATTTCGACAAAGCCGACATCAAAGCCGAGTCTCGCCCGACTTTGGATGAGATCGCCAAGTTCCTGAAGGCGAACGGAGATATCTCGGTGGTCGTCACCGGACATACCGATTCGAAAGGCGGCTTCGACTATAACATCGATCTCTCCCGGCAGCGTGCCGACGCCGTGGTGGCCGATCTCGCAAAGCACTACGGAATTTCCCCGAAGCGGTTGACGCCGTTCGGTGCCGGCATGTCCTCGCCGGTCGCATCCAATGACGAAGAGACCGGTCGCGCCAAGAACCGTCGCGTCGAATTCGTCAAACGCTAGGTAGTGATGACCATGCAATACAGCAGCATTGCCGCACTCATTCTGACCGTCGCCCTGCTGACTGGAAAACCCTGCTTTTCCGGCGAAATAGCGCCCAAGCCTGTCGTGGTGAAATCTATCGTCCTCGATGGCCAAAAGATCGCACCGGGTGGAGCGGTTGCCGAAATCATCGGCCTTCGGAGAGATGGCGACGGTTTCTTGTCCGTCCGCGCCGCACCGTCCATCAAGGCCGCGGAGATCGATCGTTTGGATCAGGGGGCACGCGTCATCCTTGCCACGCCTGACGATTGGGATGCCGCAACATTTGTCGGCGTTATCTACGCGCCTGCCGTGAGAGACGATGTCCCTTTGATGGAAACCTGCCAGATAACCGAAGCTCCACCATACTTCGATGGCCCCTATACCGGCCCGTGCCGATCCGGCTGGGTGGCCAAGCGCTTCGTACAGGTATTGGCAGATTGAGGGCCGGGTGAAGAGACCGGGGCATGGGTGAGCCTACACCCGTCGACTGATCCAAGCGCGGCCTAAAGCAAAGCGGGTAATTCATTCGGGACTCTGGCGAGTACCAGTCTTTGGAGCTTCATATGGCACTTCAAATCATCACACGCGACAACGCCGACGTTGATACCTTAAGCCTTTCAGCGGGAACCGATCTGTTCATTGCGACGGGCGTAAATCTCACCGGACGGGGCTGGACGTTGATCGACAGCTGGTCCCAAAACGTTGGCGTGTTCGTCTCTGCCGGAGCCCGTCTGAGCGGCGAGGTTGGGGTTATTCGCCTGACGAACACCACCAAAGCCGACAAGTGGATCGAGATAGAGAAGGGGGCGCGGGTCTCAGGCGACAGCTATGGCGCCTCCTTGTCCGGTGACAGGTTCGAGTTCAAGAATGCCGGCCAAGTGACCGGTGGCGTGAACGGCATGATCTATGCCTTGTCCGACCCCAGCCATGGCGGAACGATCGAGAATTCCGGGCAGATCATCGGCGGCAACAATGCCCTCATGTGCAACTTCGGTGACGAAACCGGCACCCTCACCGTGACCAATAGCGGCCTGATCTGGGGCGGTTCCTTTGCCATAGCAGGCGCCAGCGGCGTCGCATATCGGATTACCAACAGCGGCACGTTTCGTGGTGTTGTCGAGCTGGGCAACCAAAACGACGTAGTCAACAATGTCGGCGGCAAGATTGCCGGCAACATCATGTTCAAGGCTGGGAACGACGTCTATAACGGCGCGGGTGGTCGGCTGACGGGAAACATTTTCGCAGGCGCAGGCAACGATACGCTTCGTGGCGGGGTCGACAATGATTTCTTCAACGGCGGCTCCGACAACGACAAGCTCTACGGCGGCAAGGGCGCCGACACGCTCAACGGTGATGACGGGAACGATATCCTTCAAGGCGACGACGGCAACGACATCCTGAACGGTGGAGATGGGATCGACACCCTCTATGGCGGGCTAGGCAAGGACACGCTGACGGGCGGAGCCGCCAAGGACACATTCGTCTTCAAATCGGTGCAGGATTCGACGGTTGCCTTAACCGGACGCGATATCATCAAGGACTTCGCGCGTGCCGATGCTGAGAAGGTCGACTTGAAGCTGATTGACGCCAGTACCAAGGCAAGCGGGGATCAGGCGTTCACATTCATCGGAACACAGGCGTTCCACAAAGTTGCAGGCGAACTGCACTACGAGATCAAGTCAGGCGACACCTACATCTCGGGTGACGTCAATGGAGACGGCGTGGCGGACTTCACCATCGTGCTCGATCTCAACCTTGCCATGAGGGGTAGCGACTTCATCCTGTAGTCCGCGCATGAGTCGACATCGGTATCCGGCAAATCTGTAGGATTAAATCGTGCTCTATGGTATTAAACGTGGTAGCAAAGGATACCGATCATGCGCACAACCCAATCCCTCAGCATCACCCTGCCCGTGGAAATGGCGCAGATGGTAAAAGCCAAAGTCGCTTCCGGCGAATATGCGACGGAGAGCGAAGTGATCCGTGATGGCCTGCGCACCTTGGCCGCTCGTGATGCCGCAATCGAGAAATGGCTGCTGGATGAGGTCGCCCCAACCGTCGAGGCCATTGACGCCGGCGATATGCGCACCTCGTCACCGGAGGAAACCCGGCGACGGCTTCATGCCCGTATTGATGCTTTGGCGGGCAGGACGTCCTCCCGCGCATGATATCTTACGTCGTTTTGTTCAGCGATGCGGCAGAAGGCGATCTGGCGCAACTGCTGACCTACCTTGTGCCGCAAGCCGGCGAGCGCGTGGCTCGGGCCTATGTGGATAAGCTGATCGACTATTGCACGGAATTCGCGACATTTCCCGAGCGGGGCTTGAGACGTGACGATGTGGCGCTTGGCCTACGGATCGTAGGCTATCGCCGCAGAGCCACCATCGCCTTTCACGTCAAAGACGAGACCGTAACGATCCTCCGCATTTATCACGGCGGCAAGGATACCGATTTCATATCCATTGGCGAAGCCTGATTGACCTAAATCATTACAATAGTATCGGCGGTCCTAGGGCGCCGTTCTCAAGCGAGGCCGCTAACAGGCTTTGTCATGTTCAGTATCCGATAGACCTGCATTCGGGAGCAACCGACCCGGCGGGCTATGTCGGCAGGGCATAGCACCGCTGCCTGCGCATCGAAAATGACCTGCCGATCAATCCGCGCCACGCCACCGCGGGGTTTCTAGGTCTTGATCAGCGGAACTTACACGTGCGTAACCGATGCGGGCCATTTCGTCACCTTTAGGTTTAGGCCCAAGGCTACCTCGTAACAAATAGAGCCGGTCAACCTGTATGTTACAGGGCGGCTTCCCCGGCGAGTGACGCCACGTCAAAGCGTACCTTGACATAACAACCCACTGCTATTTTTTCAGCGCTTTAACAGCGAGATCATTTTGATGTAACTATTATTATCAAGAACTCTTCCCAATTCAATATTTACGTTTTTCTGAAGAAATAATCTTATACACAAAAATATCAAAAATTTTTCTAAAATATTTTTGTGTCATTAGAAATTACCCTACATCCAAAATAACAGATCCCAAAATAACCCTTAAAAAGACCTATGCTCGCTGCACTTCCACGAAACGAACCACGGCATATCTCACAATAAAAACGTGAGCATAAGAAGAACAAAGATGGAGATAGCTATGCAGACTGATACTTTAGCAAGAGCCCTTGCGACAGTGTTAGGTTCTGTTGACAAAGTGGATTCCCAAATTGGCTGAAGCGTGGTTCAAGACTGCCTTTTAGGAGGCAGTTTTGGCTCGTGGCGACCTGACGGATTTGGAATGGCGGATTATAGAGGGACTGTTGCCTACCGAGCGCGGGAGGAAGTCTCGCCCCGCTCATGACAATCGGCAGTATCTCAACGGAATGCTGCATGTTCTGCGGGTCGGGTGTCCTTGGCGCGACATGCATGAGCGATATGGCAAGTGGAACTCCGTCTATGTTCGCTTCCGCCGTTGGGCGGAACAAGGGGTATGGGATGCACTCCTGGAGACGCTTGTCGAACTGGGGCTGACCGACGACTGGCAGCATATGATCGACAGCACCACGGTTCGGGGACATTCGCAGGCTGCGGGCGCAAAAGGGGGACTCATAAGGAGGCTTTTGGTCGGTCACGCGGCGGCTTTACGACAAAAATCCACGCCCGTGCAGACGGTCAGGGTCGCCCTCTTGGCTTGATACTGACAGGTGGTGAGGCTTCGGACTATAATGCCGTTACCGGTCTGCTGGCGATGCCGGTTAGGAAGCCGAGACTGTTTCTCGCGGACAAGGGCTATGATAGCGACGCTCTCCGTGAAGAGTTGCTGATCCACGGGATCAGGCCCGTCATCCCTCCGAAGGTCAACCGTAAAGCCCCGCCCGCCTGTAACTTCAGAGCCTATAGAGACCGAAACCGCATCGAGCGGATGTTCAACCGGCTAAAGCAGTTTCGGCGCATCGCCACCCGCTACGATAAAACCCGCAAATCCTTCGCTGCCTTTCTTGTCTTGGCCGCCGCGAAAGTATGGTTGCCACACTTGCTCCGGTTCATGAGTTGTGCGTCTTAATTGAAGCGCATACACGCTGCGAAACAGGAGAAAAGTCGTGCACAACTTCAATCATTTAGAGCGCCGAGCAAAAGACCTGATCGCAAGTGGGAACGCAGCGGACGCGATCAAGATTTATCTTTTCATGGCAGACGGCGACCAGTCGTTGGATGCCGGATATCTCGGGGAGCGCCTCGGAGAGTGTTATGAGAAGATTGGCGACCTACATGCCGCAAAGTATTGGTATGGAAGAGCGGTGGAGGAAAATCCTGATGTCCGGCTGACCTCCGTGGCAGCGCGTCAAAGGCTCCACGAAGTCAGCATCAATGCCCTATTGAGCGACGCAGAAAAATAGCCCTTACGCGCAACTAACGGCACTTTGTCAACAGGACCTAGAATCCCGCGTATGGCGCGAAAAAGTAGCAGCTCAGCTCGCCGAGCGACTTCAGAAGATGCAGGTGGCTACCCGCCCCCTCTACGTCCTCAAGAGCAAAAAGCAGTTGGAGCTGTGCCTACAATGATCCTGCAGTCCCTACACCAAGAGAGTCCGAAAGACGAAGCCTTCGAAGTGCTTGCGCTCCATGACTCGATGCACTCGAGTCCATCCGAACGGTGCTTGCGGGACGCGACGCGGTGGAAGATCTTTTGCGTATCGCGGCGATCGCCATGGGCCGCGGCTACACTAGGGGCTGGAAGCCCCAAGCCTGCAAAATATGCACCACATGAGAGGCATGCGCCGTGGGTTGTGCCGCGCTTTTCCTACTGGGGGCTATCATCGGCGCTGTCCTGCGCTCATTAAGCTGTTTTGGGCGTCTAGCTCGAAATCATGAAGCAGATGACAAGCCCTTTGCTAAAAGGTTTGAACACACCGTGCGTTCACTGCGCTTGGTTTCGTTTTGACAACATTTTTCTGAAGAAGCCCGATATTATCGCAGCCTGAGCGGCGTCCGTGGACCCAGCCCCTGCGGACTGCCTATAAAAGCGCTTGGCTCTAGTCCAGCCAGAAGGTCCGATCCCAGACTGCAACCGCGCCCGCCACCTCTACGATTATGGCCCTCACTCGGCTAGCTACCGACGGAGGTACTCGCCCATTGATGACGATAGCCTGGGGCTGAAATGTGATTTCGATCGTGAACTGTGAGCAAAGCTCATCGTAAGCTACCGCGGCTTTGATGGAAGCGCGCAGCCCGTATTCCTGCGCGCCGAAGCCGCCACCGAGAGACGCTTGAAACATCTCGACCTCCCATACTTTTGAATATTATTGGAAACGGAAATGGTGACGCGATGTTCCGGTGGCCGCATCAAAAAACCCCTTGGATTTTATGGGATACATATTTCGAGATTCGAGGCCGGGACCCATGTCGTCCCCAAGAAGCCCCTGACATCACACCCGTCTCCGGAGAGGACGCGCCGCCGAAGACGGGTGATTAATCCCGCCGCGACGCCCTCGCATACTTGCCTCACAAATTTCGTTGATCTGTCACGGAACCACCTTCACCTGATCGGCATTTCTCGCCCCAGTTAGATGGGAATTTTGAAATGCTTTCTGTGATTTGGGACCATGCCCTCGCAATTCTCCTACCGGGGACGCCCCGCGCAATAGAGATCAGGGATCCGCGCAACGCCATGTTTGTGCTGGCCGAGAAATGGCCGGTGACGTATGGACGCGCTTTTCAGCGGGCGCTCGCATTTTGCGCGAAGGCGATCGAAGGAAAATGCTCTCCGTCCAGGGCTCGCCTGGCATTCCTCGCAGCTGCCCGAGAGGCCAATGTCGAGGTGGTTCGCTAGAGTATCCACCCAGTCTTTCGAATGCTACTCTTGCGAAGGCCGGAACGAACCGCGCGTTCTGAGAGTTGGTCCGACAGCACTAGTCCTCTGCTTTATTGCAGGGGTCGGCGCCGATCGACAGGAGGCCACCAATGAACGTCCGAATTTCACCGCCCCAACGACCGACGACTGATCCAGATGTCGTAGTAGAATGTGAGCACGCAGTCGATGCGGCCGTGCAGGAGCTTGCCGATCGCGTGATCATCGCTGGCTGGCCGCCTGAGGCGGTTTTCGAGGCGATCCAACGCGTTGCCGATCGTCAGGCGGCTGCTTATCAGGCAGATCCGGAGCCGGCACATGATCCGGTTGGAGTGCGCCCGCGAACAGGCTTTTCCTTCACACCGTTCTGATATGATTTGCGGTCCGATAAAGATCGCGACTTACAACGTCGACGGCGTGAACGGTCGGCTCGACGTGCTGTGGTCGATATCGGCGCCGGGCAGATGCACATCGGCAACGGCTGACGCTGCCCTCCAGTGCAGGACGGCGTCCTCGTGACGTCCGACGGCACCAGCCTCTATTGCCTTCTGCGCCAGAGCAAGCGCCTCGGTTTCCCGCACATTCTTCGGTTCTTATCCTGCCTTCCGGCGCTTCCTCAGCTCCGTTGCAGCGCAGCCGAACGCCGGGCGGAAATACACATATGCCGTGTGGGAAACAGTTGACGGCATCAAGTGTTTTGCGCTCAAATGCCGGCAGGGACAAGCCGCTTGCCGCCTCGAAAATCAAATGCCAATTCCATGAAAAGGCATTGAAATTCCGGTCGGCGCCGGCCGACTGCGAAAACTCCCCGTCGCACGATTACCCCGGGAATACGTAAAGTGTTTATCGCCTGGCTATGCTTGCAGCGCACGACCGCAGCGCGAAAAGGATAGGACACCCCGTTGGAGGACGGGACAGGTAGGGTCGACGTGATAGGAGGAGTATCCATGAACGACGCATCCAGTATACACCCGGTGGACGAGAAACTGCCCGTCGGCAGGCTCGCGACGCTGGGCATCCAGCATGTCCTCGTCATGTATGGCGGCGCGGTCGCCGTGCCGCTGATCGTCGGCCGGGCCCTGCAGCTCAGTCCGCAGGACGTGGCATTCCTGATTTCCGCCGACCTTTTCGTCTGCGGTCTCGTCACCATCATCCAGTCGCTCGGCGTCGGCCGCCATGTCGGCATCCGCCTGCCGGTCATGATGGGCGTCACCTTCGCATCCGTCGGCCCCATGGTTTCCATGGCGACGCTCAATCCCGGCCCGGATGGTGCCCGCATGATCTTCGGCGCCATCATAGGGGCCGGCTTCATCGCCTTGCTGCTTGCGCCCCTCATGGGACGCCTGCTGCGGTTCTTCCCGCCTGTCGTGACGGGCACGATCATCCTCGTCATCGGCGTGTCGCTGATGCGCGTCGGCATCAACTGGACCTTCGGCAATCCCTTCGGCCCGACGGCACCGAAGCTGATCGACCCGGCCCATGCCGCCTGGCTGACGCAGATGAAGGAACTCGCCAAGACAGGCGGCCCAGCCATTCCCGATGGTCTTGCCATCGCGCCGAGCATTTCCAACCCTGTTTATGCCGAGCCGAGCCATATCGCGCTTTCGGCCCTCGTGCTGATCTCGATCCTGCTCATCGCCCGTTTCGGCAAGGGCCTGATCAGCAATATCGCGGTGCTTGCCGGCGTCGTTATCGGCTGCGTCGCGGCCACAATTTTTGGCCTGATGCATTTCGACCGCGTCGGCGATGCCGGCTGGTTTGCCGTCGTCACGCCGCTGCGCTTCGGCATGCCGATCTTCGAGCCCGTGCTGATCGCCACCATGGCGCTCGTCATGATCGTCGTGATGATCGAATCGACCGGCATGTTCCTGGCGCTCGGCGAAATCACCGACAGGCCGATCGGCCAGCAGCAGCTGACCTCGGGCCTGCGCGTCGATGGCATCGGCACGATGATCGGCGGCCTGTTCAACACCTTCCCCTATACGAGCTTCTCGCAGAATGTCGGTCTCGTCGGCGTCACCGGCGTGAAGAGCCGCTATGTCTGCGTGGCGGCCGGCGTGATCATGATCATCCTCGGCCTCATCCCGAAGATGGGCGCCCTCGTCGAGGCCGTCCCGACCTTCGTGCTCGGCGGTGCGGGCCTGGTGATGTTCGGCATGGTCGCGGCAACGGGTGTGCGCATCCTCGCCAATGTCGACTTCAAGTCCTCGCGCAACAACCTCTTCGTGGTTGCGGTCTCCGTGGGCTTCGGTCTCATTCCGCTGCTGGCGCCGAACTACCTGATGTGGATGCCGCATGCGATCCATCCGATCATCGAATCGGGCATCGTGCTCGCCTCGATCGTCGCGGTTATCCTCAATGCCTTCTTCAACGGCGTCGGGTTCAACCAGTCCTCCGCAGTCGAAGCGGCCCGCATGGCCGACTCGCACTAACCGCGACACTCGCTCAATCGAAACCCGGCTTGCGATCCGCAGGCCGGGTTTTTCGTGCACAATGGTTGCCCGGCCATTTCCCTCTCCTCGCTTCCAAGGCATAGCAAAACACGGCGTTTGGCCGTTCGTAAAACAGTGGCTTCGGGAGTTTTCATGGCAGGCATATTGAATGGGCGCGAGGCGCTTGTTTTGGCCGTTACCCTGTGGACGGCGCTGTCGATCAACGACATCCTTATGCTGCCGGGCGGCCTGCCGCTCATCGCCCCCGGTTGGTTGAGCAGCATTCTGCTCGCCATCGTTCTGGCAAGGATACTTCAGCACCTTCAAAACCAACCCAAAGGGTTGGCCATCGGTTTCGGCATCCTCGCCGTCTTTCTTGCCGGCATGAGCCAGGCCGTGCTCGATATCGCCATCATCATGCTGGCCGGTCCCCACATCCTGCCGGGCGGCCTGAGCGTTCCCGGCTTTGCGATCGCCAATACGTGGGAAAAAGCCCTCTTGCAGTTTCGTTTCAGCATGATCTGGAACGTCATCGTTTTCGGCTTCTACGTGGCCGCGCTCTCATTGCTCAATGCGCAATGCCGCAAGCTGGACGCGGAAATGCGGGCGCTGCGCTACGAACTCAATCCGCATTTTCTCTTCAACACACTGAATTCCATCGCCGGCCTCATCGAGGAGGGATCGGCAGGACGGGCGGACCGCATGGTGCTGTCCCTGTCGCGCTTTCTGCAAACGACCCTGTCGCTCAACCCGCTGCATGACGTGCCGCTCGTGCAGGAGGTAGCCCTACAGCGCGACTATCTCGAAATCGAACGCGAACGCTTCGGCGAACGCATGGCTTTCGAGATCCGCCTTCCGTTGGAGCTTGAAACCGCGCTGGTGCCGAACCTCATTCTTCAGCCATTGATTGAAAACGCGGTCAAACACGGCGTTGGCCCCTCAAGCAGACGCGTCACCATCGTGCTGGACGCGCGGCAGGTGACAGACCGTCTGGTGCTGAGCGTCGAAAACGATCTGCCACCGGAACAGGCAGGCCGCAAACCGGCAGGCATGGGCATCGGCCTCAGGAATATCACCGATCGGCTACAAGCCCGTTTTGGCAAAAGGTGGCGGCTTTCGTCAGGCCCGGTGAATGGCAGCCGCTACCGGGCCGCCATCAGCCTGCCGCTCCGCAAAGCCTAGGAGCGTTCAGGTCTTCCGGAGCCGCGCTATCAGTTCAGCGGGATGGAAACCGCACCGCTCGACACGGCCGGGCGGGCATAGGTCGTGTTGTCGGCGGCCGTCGTGCTGCAGCCGGCAAGCGCCAGGACGGCGAGTGCGGCAATGATGAAACCGGAAGTGGGACGCATGAATCTCTCCTTGGATAGTGCCCGTAAGAGATAGGGGCCGCAAGTGATTCCGTCCACCGCACTGGCAGATGAAAAGTTGGGGCATATCTCAAGCACCGCCCCACGACTGGACTTCGGCCTCTCCCGCCCTATCTGGAGATTTGGCACGCCTGAAATCGTCCAGGCATTAGCCCTTCGCACCGCCTGCGCCAAAGGCCCCGCGCTTTCAGCCCCCAATCCAACGACTGCAAACCGTGTCAGCGGGAGGATTTTTCATGGCCGATGCCCAATGCGCCTGTGGGGCGCTCAGACTGTCATTCAGCGAACCGCCGCAATTGACGGCACTCTGCCATTGTCTGGCATGCCAGCGACGAACCGGTGCGCCTTTCAGCGCTAATGCCTTCTACGCAATCGATTGCGTGGAGGTTTCAGGACCGAGCAAGGAATTCATCCGCGCTGGCGAAAGCGGACGCGCAGTCCACATGCATTTCTGCCCGACCTGCGGCTCGACCGTGTTCTGGAAAGCCGAAGCCGCGCCGGCCTGGATCGGCGTGGCGGTCGGTGCCTTCGCCGACCCGGCCTTTGCGCCGCCCAGGCTCTCGGTCTTCGAGCAATCCAAACACGGCTGGGTCACGCTCGACGAGACGATGGAGCATGTCCAGGGCCTGCCGAGCGGCTGACGCGGAAAGCGGAAGCCGGGATGTTGTCCCGGCTTGGCACTCGCGATCTGGTCAGATCACCACTCGGCGACGCTGCCGTCTTCATGACGCCAGACGGGGTTGCGCCAGCGATGGCCTTCCTTGGCGCGCTCAATGACATATTGCTCGTCCACCTCGATGCCGAGGCCCGGTCCCTGCGGGATCGAGACGAAACCGTCGGCATAGTGGATGCCGAGGCTCCTCGCAGCCGTTGAGCTTGATCGCCTTGAAGCCGCGTATCCTTCGTCAGTTTGCTTGCATCGCGGGCCTCGTCTTCCGCAAAATTCGTCAGGTTTCGTCCGCCTTACCCATCAGCGCCGACAGGTCGCGCGCGGCGAGATCGAGAATGTGGCGCGAACAGGTCTCTGCCCGGGCACCATCGCGAAGCCGCAACGCATCCACCAGTTCGCGGTGCACATCCAATGCCTCGTCACGCTTTGCCGATGCCCGGTTTGAGGCGTGCAGCGCATAGGAAAGGGCAGCGTGGATGATGGAGGAGAGCTGGTGAAAGACCTTGTTGTGGCTCGCCCTGAGCAGGGTCTCGTGGAAACGGGCGTCCGCCGCGGTGAAGGTTTCGAGATCGCCTTCCGCCTCGCCCATTTCGTCGCAGGCCCGTTCGAGATCGGCGATTTCCTGGGCGGTGGCGCGCGAGGCGGCGAAGAAGGCGGCGGCCGGCTCGACCGTGCGGCGTGCTTCCAGAATGGAACTGAGGAGTTCGGCCGAGAGCACATCCGGCCCCATCCATTCGAGGATCTGCGCGTCGAGCACGTTCCAGTCAGACCGGTCGCAGACGAGCGTCCCGACACGGGGACGGCCGCGAACCAGCCCCTTGGTTTCCAGAACCTTCAGGGATTCGCGGATGACGGTGCGGCTGACGCCGTAGGTCTCGCAAAGGTCGCTTTCGCGCGGCAGAACCGTTCCCGGCGGAAAACGCCCGCCGCAGATTTCCGTGCCGATGGCCGCCGTCACATTGTGGCGCACGCGCGGACGGCGCGACAAAGGCCGCTGGGCCTGTCTCCTTGCTTTCTCCGGCACGCAACCTCCCGATCCGCAGCTCAAATCATCGTACAATTACCAAATAATGATATGACAAATTGATGGCGGAAACCAAGGCCCTTTGTTTCCCCACAATGAAAATCCCTACGTTTGACTTTTGCCGGCAAAGTGCATAATGCGCTAATTCCTCAGGAGGACCCGCCATGCTCGCCGACCTTCCCGCCGTGCTCGTGCTCAACCCGAAAGACAATGTCGGCGTGGTTCCGGCCAATGTCGATGCCGGCCGGGTGCTGGTGAACGGCGTGACGGCCATCGAACGCATCCCGCGCGGCCACAAGGTCGCAATCGCTGCGATTGCCGAAAACGCGCCGGTGCTGAAATACGGCCAGATCATCGGCTATGCGACGAAGGCGATCCGCCCCGGCGAACATGTGCACCTGCAGAACCTCGCCATCCTCGACGTGGCGCTCAAACACGAATTCTGCGTCGACAATGCACCGCCGGTCATGGTGCCGCAGGCCGAACGGCACACCTTCGATGGTTACGACCGCGGCAATGGCCGCATCGGCACGCGCAACTATATCGGCATCCTCTCGACGGTGAACTGTTCCGCCACGGTCTCGCGCTATGTGGCGGAGCACTATGCCCGCAGGTTCCGCGAGACCGGTCACGACAATATCGACGGCGTGGTGGCGCTGACCTATGGCGGCGGTTGCGCGCTGAACCTCAAATCCGAGGGCGGGCGCATTCTGACGCGCACCTTCAAAGGCTACGCCCGCAACCCGAATTTCGGCGGCATCCTGATGATCGGGCTGGGCTGCGAGACCTTCCAATACGGCCCGCTGATCGAGGAGGCCGGACTGGAAGAGGGAAAAACCTTCCGCAAGATGATGATCCAGGAACAGGGCGGCACGCGCAAGACGATCGAGGCCGCCTGCGCCATGATCAACGACATGCTGCCGGATGTCGGCCGCATCCGCCGCACGCCGCAGCCGCTCTCCGGCATCAAGCTGGCGCTGGAATGCGGCGGCTCGGACGGCTATTCCGGCATTTCCGCCAACCCGGCGCTCGGCATCGCGTCCGACCTGCTCGTGCAGGAGGGTGCCACCACCGTGCTGTCCGAAACACCGGAAATCTATGGCGCGGAACATCTCCTCACCCGCCGCGCCGCCCGGCCGGAGGTCGCCGAAAAGCTGCTCGCCCGCATCGAATGGTGGCGGGAGTACACGGCAAAGAACGACGCCGAGCTCAACAACAACCCCTCCTTCGGCAACAAGGCCGGCGGCCTGACGACCATCCTGGAAAAATCGCTCGGCGCCGTGGCCAAAGGCGGCTCCATGCCGCTCAACGCCGTCTATGAATATGCCGAGGAGGTAATGGAGCCCGGCTTCGTCTTCATGGACACGCCAGGCTATGATCCGGCGGCGGTGACGGGCCAGATCGCCGGCGGCTGCAATCTCGTCGCCTTTACCACCGGCCGCGGCTCGGTCTCGGGCTACAAGCCGGCACCCTGCATCAAGATCGCCACCAACACGCCGATGTACGAACACATCAAGGAAGACATGGACATCAATTGCGGCACGATCGTCGACGGCACCGAGACCATCGAACAGGCCGGCCGCCGCATCTTCGACTTCGTCATCGACACCGCCTCCGGCCGCAAGACGGCAAGCGAGGCCTTCGACTACGGCGACAACGAATTCGTGCCCTGGCAGGTCGGCGCGATCACCTGATCAGCGCGTGTGCATGACGATGTTGACCAGTGTGCCGGCGGGATCGCGCACGAAAAAGCGCCGGACACCCCAGGGTTCGTCCGCCGGCCCGTATTCCACGGCGTAGTTGCCGGCAAGCACGGCCCGATAGGCCGCTTCGACATCGTCGACCTCGACGGAAAGGCCCGGCACCGGCGTGCCGGACCCGCCTTCCGAGGCAAAACTCACCTGCAGCGGCATGGTATCGTCATTGCCATAGGTGGCGATCCAGCCGTGGTCCATCAGCCGGTCCAGCCCGAGCACATCCGCATAGAACCGCGCGACCGCGCCCGGATCGGCAGTCTCGATATTGGCGACGATGCGTTTGACCTTCATGGATAAAATCCTCAGCGGGCGACCGGGGTCGCATAGACGGGAACGTCGGGGCGGTGCGCTGCACGCAGTTCCGCGACACGGCCGATCACCTTGGGCAGCGAGACGACGATGTGATGGCGCAGCGTCTCGGCCGCCCGGGCGATATCCTCGACATCGAGCGCGCGGAACACCGCCAGATGTTCGGCGATGAAGGGTTCGGCGGCGGGCATGCGGTGCGAGACGCCGATGATGTGCTTGCTGACATTCAGCATGAAGCGCGCGCGCCGCAGCGCGATCAGCAGCTCCCGGTTCGGGCAGTAGCCGAGGCAGGTGATGTGCAGGTCGGTTTCGAGATCGTCCATCGCCTGGACCGAGAGGTCGGGATAGGCGGCCAGCGCCTCCTCCAACCGGTCGCTCATCATGCGGCGCTCGGCCGGCGGAATGAAGGGCGCGGCCTGCATCAGCGCCACCGGCTCCAGCGCGACGCGGATATCGTGCAGGTCGCGCATGCGGCTCTCGTCGAGCGGCACCAGCGTCCAGCGCATGCGCTCGTCCTTCTCGACGATGCCGAGCGCTTCGAGCCGCGTCAACGCATCGCGCGCCACCTGCCTTCCGACGCCGCGGGCGCGCGCCAGCTCCACCTCGTTGATGCGATGGCGACCGAAGACGGAGAGATGCACCATCTCCCGCTCCAAGCTCTCATAGATCGCTTCCCAGCCCAACGCCTTGCGCAGACCCGGCGCTTCTTCGCTCAGCCCGAGCATATCAGGCGTCAGCGCCACGCGTTTCGGCCCGCTGCGCCCCTGCCCGACGAGAAAACCCCGTCCATCGAAGCGCCTGACCATGCCACCCTCTTCGAGGAGAACAAGCGCCTGACGCACCGGCGTGCGGGTGGAAGCGAAGAGGGCCGCGACCGGGCCTTCCAGCAACAGCGCGCCCTTTGGCAGTCGGCCGGCGGAAATCGCCTGCGCCAGCACGTCGCGAATGCGCAGATAGAGCGGGCTCTTGTCGAGCCCCGCCTCCGCGCTCTCAGCGCCCGCTTCCGCCAAATCCTGCCCCGTGCCGTTCATGGCGCGGACCATGGCATGAATGCACCATGCCGACAACGGTCGCGACACTAGCCGTTGCCAGCAAGGAAATTGCGTCGCACCGTCAAAAAATCGTCATTCCTTTCGTGACGTGCGGGGCGTTTTGCGCTAGGGAAACCCTCGTAAGGCTCGCAATCCGGCTTGAAGACGTCCATATGCCAGCCACATCCACCTCGAGGAATTGACCATGCCCGCATATCGCTCCCGAACCACCACCCACGGCCGCAACATGGCCGGTGCCCGCGGCCTCTGGCGCGCGACCGGCATGAAGGATTCGGATTTCGGCAAGCCGATTATCGCGGTGGTGAATTCCTTTACCCAGTTCGTGCCCGGCCACGTGCACCTGAAGGACCTCGGCCAGCTCGTCGCCCGCGAGATCGAAAAGGCCGGCGGCGTCGCCAAGGAATTCAACACGATCGCCGTCGACGACGGCATCGCCATGGGCCATGACGGCATGCTCTATTCGCTGCCGTCGCGCGAAATCATCGCCGACTCGGTCGAGTACATGGTCAATGCGCATTGCGCCGACGCCATGGTCTGCATCTCGAACTGCGACAAGATCACGCCCGGCATGCTGAATGCCGCCATGCGCCTCAACATCCCCTCCGTCTTCGTTTCCGGCGGCCCGATGGAAGCCGGCAAGGTCGTGCTGCACGGCAAGACCCATGCGCTCGACCTCGTGGACGCCATGGTCGCCGCTGCCGACGACAAGATTTCGGATGAAGACGTCCAGGTCATCGAGCGCTCCGCCTGCCCGACCTGCGGCTCGTGCTCGGGCATGTTCACGGCCAACTCGATGAACTGTCTGACCGAAGCCCTCGGCCTGTCGCTGCCGGGCAACGGCTCGACGCTCGCCACCCATGCCGACCGCAAGCGTCTGTTCGTCGAGGCCGGCCACCTGATCGTCGATCTCGCCCGCCGCTACTACGAGCAGGAAGACGAGAGCATCCTGCCGCGCAACGTCGCCAACAAGAAGGCGTTCGAAAACGCCATGTCGCTCGACGTTGCCATGGGCGGCTCGACCAATACGGTGCTGCACATCCTGGCAGCCGCCTATGAGGGCGGCATCGATTTCGACCTTGATGACATCGACCAGCTGTCGCGCCGCGTCCCCTGCCTCTCCAAGGTCGCGCCCGCCAAGCAGGACGTGCATATGGAAGACGTGCACCGCGCCGGCGGCATCATGCGCATTCTCGGTGAACTCGACCGCGGCGGCCTCATCCACCGCGACACACCGACGGTGCATGCCGAAACGCTGGGTCACGCCATCGACCGCTGGGACATCACCCGCACAACCAGCGAGACGGTGCGCACCTTCTTCCGCGCAGCACCAGGCGGCATCCCGACCCAGGTCGCCTTCAGCCAGGAAGCCCGCTGGGACGAATTGGACACCGACGGTGAAAAGGGCGTCATCCGCTCCGTCGAGCATCCGTTCTCGAAGGACGGCGGTCTTGCCGTTCTCTCGGGCAACATCGCGCTCGACGGCTGCATCGTGAAGACGGCCGGCGTCGATGAATCGATCCTGAAGTTCACCGGCCCCGCCGTCGTCTTCGAAAGCCAGGATGCGGCCGTGAAGGGCATTCTCGGCAACGAAGTGAAGGCCGGCGACGTCGTCGTCATCCGCTACGAAGGCCCGAAGGGCGGCCCCGGCATGCAGGAAATGCTCTATCCGACGAGCTACCTGAAGTCGAAGGGCCTCGGAAAGGCCTGCGCGCTCGTCACCGACGGCCGCTTCTCCGGCGGCACTTCGGGCCTGTCGATCGGCCATGCCTCGCCGGAAGCGGCGCAGGGCGGCACGATCGGCCTCGTGCGCGATGGCGACATCATCGAGATCGACATCCCCAACCGCACGATCAACCTCGCGGTTCCGGAAGCCGAACTTGCCGCCCGCCGCGCCGAACAGGACAAGCTCGGCTGGAAGCCGGCAGCGCCGCGCAAGCGCAACGTCACGACGGCGCTGAAGGCCTATGCCGCCTTCGCCGCCAGCGCCGACAAGGGCGCCGTGCGCATCCTGCCGGAATAAGCTTTTGCCGGGCGCGGAAACTTCTTCCGCGCCCGGTCTGCTTTTCAGAGGTGCTTCGTCACCTCGGGCGTGTTCCACCAGGCGTTGTTTCGCCCGTCGAAATACTGGATCGGCAACTCCGCCAGTTCGCTCTGCTCGATGTTGTCGAGGCAGGCGACGTTGATCGAAACATAATCCCCGCCGATCGCCTCGATATAGCCGTGCCCGAAGGCCGAGACGCCGCAGTTCTTGCAGAAGCGGTGATGGCCGCTCATCGTGCCGAACTGGTAGTCGCCAAGATCCGCCTCGTCACATTGCAGGCGAAAGGCATCCGGCTTGATCTGGGCGCCCCAATAGCGCTTCTTCGAGCAGATGGAGCAATTGCAGCGGCCCGTGCCGGCTGCAAGATCGATATCGGCCTCGTAGCGGATTTTTCCGCAGTGGCAGCTTCCCTTGTAGGTCTTCAGCATCGCTTTCTCCTCGCTTGCGCCGTCAGGCGTTAAATGACAATATGTTGTCAAAAGCACCATCGCAAAACGACAACATGCTGTCAATATGAATCCCGATCGTACCCCCGCCGGCGACGCCTTCGCCACCTTCGCCATTTCCGTCCTGCGCCTCGCCGGCCATTTGCAGAATGCGGGTGACGCGCTTGCCAAACCCGCCGGCCAGACGAGTGCCCGCTGGCAGGTGCTTGCCGCCGCGGACCATGCGCCGATGTCCGTGGCCGATGCCGGGCGGGCGCTTGGCATGACGCGGCAGGGCGTACAGCGCGTCGCCGACCTGCTCGAAAAGGACGGGCTCATTCTTTACACCGACAATCCCGCCCACCAGCGCGCCAAGCTGATGGCATTGACGGAAAATGGCAAGGAGGCGCTCGAAACGATCAAGGCGCGGCAGGCCGTCTGGGCCAATGCGCTGGGCGAGATACTCGGAAAAAAAGACATCGCGGAGGCAACACAAACCGTCCTCGCCGCATTGCAGGCCGTCGAGAAACAGTCCGTGCCGGACGGGTGAGGCCGGCTTGCACTTTGACACGGACCGAAAATGTTGATACCAACGCATTTGTCGAAAGCCCGAGAAGGAGGAGTTCCGAGCATGAGACCGAACCACGAGGTCGTATCCAGGGAGGAATGGCTCGACGCCCGCAAGGCGCTGTTGGCCATGGAGAAGGAGGAAACGAAGCTGCGCGACAAGGTGCGCGCCGAACGCCTCACCCTGCCCTGGGTCAAGGTCGACAAGACCTACACTTTCGAGACGCCGGAAGGCCGCAAGACGCTCGCCGAGCTGTTCGACGGCCGCAGCCAGCTCATCGTCTATCACTTTATGTATGGTCCCGAATGGGAGGCCGGCTGCCCCGGCTGCTCCTTCATGGCCGATCACATCGACGGCATGCTGCCGCATCTCAACAATCACGACGTCACGATGATCGCCGTCTCGCGCGCGCCGCTGGAAAAACTGACCGCTTACAAGAAACGCATGGGCTGGGCCTTCCCCTGGGTGTCCTCCTTCGGCAGCGATTTCAACTTCGACTACCATGTCTCCTTCACCAAGGAGGAGCTGGCGAGCGGCAAGGTGATGTACAATTACCGCGAAACGCCGTCCGCCGATGCGCATGACGAATTGCCCGGCCTCAGCGCCTTTGCCAAGGACGAGGACGGCACGGTCTATCACACCTATTCCGACTATGCCCGCGGCGGGGAGGAAGCCTTGGGCACCCTGATGATCCTCGACCGGGCACCGAAGGGCCGCAACGAGACCGGCACGCTGAGCTTCATCAAGCGCAAGGACGAGTATGCCGATGCGCCCAAGGCGCATTCCTGCTGCGACTGAACGAAGACACAAACGGGAGAACCCGCATGCACAAGGACTATGGCAAATTCTGCTGGTACGAGTTGATGACGCCGGATGTGCCCGCCGCCGAACGTTTCTATGCCTCGGTCGTCGGCTGGTCGATGCGCGATTCCGGTATGGAGGGCATGAACTACACCCTCGCCTATGCCGGTGAAAACCAGGTTGCCGGCCTGATGTCGCCACCCGCCGAAGCCGGAAAGATGCCATCGATGTGGATGGGTTATATTTTCAGCGACGATATCGAGAGCACGCTGAAGGACATCACGGCGAATGGCGGCACCGTGCATCGCCAGCCGCAGGACATTCCCGGTGTCGGCCGCTTTGCCGTCGCCGCCGATCCGCACGGGGCGATCTTCTCACTCTTTTCCACCGAGGACGAAGGCCCCGCCGATCCGGGCATGATGGAACCGCAGCGCGTCGGCTGGCACGAGTTGATGGCCGGCGATCTCGACGAGGCCTGGACCTTCTATTCGAAGACCTTCGGCTGGACGAAGGACATGGCCGTCGACATGTCGGAAGCCGGCATGGGCACGTACCAGACCTTCGCGGTCCGGGGCGGCAATTCCATCGGCGGCATGATGACGAACCCGCCCGGTTCGCCCGCCCCGCCGGTCTGGGGCTATTATTTCGTCGTCGAAGGGCTGGATGCGGCCGGAAAGCGCGTCACGGATGGCGGCGGCCAGATCCTGATGGGACCGATGGAGGTGCCCGGCGGCGCCTGGATCCTCAATTGCGCCGATCCGCAGGGCGCCCATTTCTCGCTGGTCGCGATGCACCGCTGACGAATGGCCGGTCGGCGAGCAGGCGGGGTGCCAAGGTCCCCGGCACCCCGCAGGCATTCCCGCTTGCAATCTCTCTTCGCATTGCACAAACTCCCCTCGATGGCGGCTTAAGACCGCCCGAGGGGAACTGAGAGCGTATGTCGATAAAGGCCGGTATCTACCACCTCACCCATTATATCTACGACAAACCGGTCCGCCTCGGACCCCAGATCATCCGGCTCAAGCCGGCGGCACATTCCAAGACCAAGGTCATCAGCCACTCGCTGAAGGTTTCGCCCGAAAACCACTTCGTGAACCTCCAGCAGGACCCCTACGGCAACTATCTCGCCCGCTACGTCTTTCCCGACCCGGTCACCGAGCTGAAGATCGAGGTCGATCTCGTTGCGGACATGACCGTCTACAACCCCTTTGACTTTTTCGTCGAGGAAGAGGCGGAACACTGGCCCTTCGAATACCCGGAAGAGCTGCGCGAAGACCTCAAGATCTATCGCACGCCCGAGCCGATGGATCCGGCCCTCGACGCCTTCATGAAGACGATCGACCGCACGCCAAAACAGCGCACGATCGACATGGTCGTCGGCCTCAATGCGCGGCTCCAGCAGACGGTCGGCTATGTCATCCGCATGGAGCCGGGCGTGCAGACGCCGGAACAGACGCTGACGACCGCGCTCGGCTCCTGCCGCGATTCAAGCTGGCTGCTCGTGCAGATCCTGCGCAATCTGGGTTTTGCCGCCCGCTTCGTCTCGGGCTATCTCATCCAGCTCGCCCCGGATCTGAAGGCGCTCGACGGCCCCTCCGGCACCGAGGTCGATTTCACCGACCTGCACGCCTGGTGCGAGGTCTATCTGCCCGGCGCCGGCTGGATCGGGCTCGACCCGACCTCCGGCCTGCTGACGGGCGAAAGCCACATCCCGCTTGCCGCCACGCCGCATTACCGCAATGCCGCGCCGATCAGCGGCGGCTATTTCGGCGAGGCGAACACCGAATTCGACTTTGCGATGACGGTGGACCGCGTCGCCGAGCATCCGCGCATCACGAAACCCTTCTCCGACGAAAGCTGGGAGGCGCTGAATGCGCTCGGCCGCGAGGTTGACGGCGTGCTTGCGGCCAATGATGTGCGCCTCACCATGGGCGGCGAGCCGACCTTCGTCTCCATCGACGATTTCGAATCGGGAGAATGGAACACCGAGGCCGTCGGCCCGACCAAGCGCGAGAAGGCCGACCAGCTGATCCGGCGCCTGCGCGAGCGCTTCGCCCCCGGCGGTTTCCTGCACTATGGCCAGGGCAAGTGGTATCCCGGCGAAAGCCTGCCGCGCTGGACCTTCTCGCTCTACTGGCGCAAGGACGGCAAGCCGATTTGGCACAATCCCGAGCTGATCGCCACGGAGGCCGCCGACACCGAGGTCACCGAAAAGCAGGCCGAAGCCCTCTTGGCCGGCATCGCCGCCGAACTCGATATCGAGCCGGACATGATCATCCCCGCATACGAAGACCCGGCGGAGTGGATCATCAAGGAAGGCAGCCTGCCGGAAAACGTCGATCCCTCGAATTCCAAACTCGAAAGTCCGGAAGAGCGGGCGCGTATCGCAAAGGTCTTCGAGCGGGGCCTGACGACCGCCACCGGCTACATCCTGCCGGTGCAGGCTTGGAACGCCAAGGCCGGCGGGCGGCGCTGGGTGAGCGAGAGATGGCGCACCCGCCGCGGCAAGATCTTTCTCATTCCCGGCGATTCCCCGATCGGCTTCCGCATGCCGCTCGGCACCCTGCCCTATGTGCCGCCGTCGCAATATCCCTATATCCATCAGGCCGACCCCTCGATCCCGCGCGAGCCGCTGCCCGACTACAGCGCTCCGGCAAGGACCTTGGCGCAGGCATCGCTTCGGGCAGCCGAACCCCAGCAGGACCGCAACGAACAGAATATCGCCGGATCGACCGGCGACATCCGCGGCGCTGTGCGAACCGCACTCAGCGTCGAACCGCGTGACGGCCGCCTGTGCGTCTTCATGCCGCCGGTCGAGCGCATCGAGGACTATCTCGACCTGATCGCCGCTGCGGAGAAGGCAGCCGCCGATCTCGGCCTGCCGGTCCATATCGAAGGATATGCCCCGCCGCAGGACGAGCGCATCAACGTGATGCGGGTCGCACCCGATCCCGGCGTCGTCGAGGTCAACATCCATCCCGCCGCCAACTGGCAGGACTGCGTGGCGATCACCACGGCGACCTACGAGGAAGCCCGCCTCACCCGGCTCGGCGCCGACAAATTCATGATCGATGGCCGCCACACCGGCACGGGCGGCGGTAACCATGTGGTCGTCGGCGGCGACAACCCCAACAACAGTCCGTTCCTGCGCCGGCCGGATCTTCTGAAGAGCCTCGTGCTGCACTGGCAGCGCCATCCGTCGCTCTCCTACCTGTTTTCCGGCATGTTCATCGGCCCGACGAGCCAGGCCCCACGCTTCGACGAGGCGCGGCACGATAGTCTCTACGAGCTGGAGATCGCCCTGTCGCAGGTGCCGGCGCCCAATGAGGGCGCGCCACCGCTCCCGTGGCTGGTCGACCGTCTGTTCCGCAATCTCCTGACCGACGTCACCGGCAACACGCACCGCTCGGAAATCTGCATCGACAAGCTCTTCTCGCCGGACGGACCGACCGGCCGTCTCGGCCTCGTGGAATTCCGCGGCTTCGAAATGCCGCCGAACGCCCGTATGAGCCTTGCCCAGCAGCTTCTGATCCGCGCCCTCATCGCCCGCTTCTGGCTCAACCCGGCGCAGGGCGGCTTCGTGCGCTGGGGCACGACCCTGCATGATCGTTTCATGCTGCCGCACTATGTATGGCAGGATTTCCTCGACGTGCTGGCCGACCTCCGGGCAAACGGCTTCGACCTCCGGCCCGAATGGTTTGCCGCCCAGCTCGAATTCCGCTTCCCCTTCTGCGGCGAGGTCGAATACGAGGGTGCTAATCTCGAAGTGCGCCAGGCACTGGAGCCATGGCATGTCATGGGGGAAGAGGGTGCGATCGGCGGCACCGTGCGCTATGTCGATTCGTCGGTCGAACGGCTTCAGGTGAAACTAGAGACCGCCAATCCCGAGCGCTACACCGTGGCCTGCAACGGTCGCCCGGTTCCACTGAAAAGCACGGGTACCCGTGGCGTCTCGGTCGCCGGCGTGCGCTACAAGGCGTGGCAGCCCGCATCGGGCCTGCATCCGGGGCTGCCCGTCAACACACCGCTTACTTTCGACATATATGATACATGGTCGAAGCGAGCGATCGGGGGCTGCATTTACCACGTTGCCCATCCGGGCGGACGCAACTATGACACCTTCCCGGTAAACGGAAACGAGGCCGAAGCGCGCCGGCTGGCGCGGTTCGAGCCCTGGGGGCACAGGACGGGCGGCTATCTGTTGCAGCCGGAAAATCCGCCGGCGGATTTTCCGCTGACGCTGGATCTGCGCAGGCCGCCCGGAATCTAGCCCTCTAGGAGACAGTGATTGAAGACCACGAGCGTGGAGGCAGAGCAGATCGAGGCCGAGACGGTGGAAGCGCCTGCCCGCGCCTATGCACCGCTTCCTGATGTCGCCGACGAGATGGTCGACACGCAGGGCAAGGTGCGCCCGGTGTGGCGGCACTTCCTCGCCGCGCTCGAACGCATGGACGAGGCGGACCTTGCCGGCCGCTTTGCCCGCGCCGACCGCTATCTGCGCGATGCCGGCGTCTTCTACCGCGCCTATGGCAAGGAGGCCGCCACCGATCGCGCCTGGCCGCTTTCCCACATTCCCGTGCTCATCGACGAAACCGAGTGGGAAGATCTGTCGCGCGGCCTCGTTCAGCGTGCCGAGCTGCTGGAAGCCGTCGTCGCCGATATATACGGCAAGAACGAACTGGTCGCGAATGGCCTGCTGCCCCCCGCTCTCGTCGCGTCCAACACCGAATTCCTGCGCCCCCTCGTCGGCGTGCAGCCGCATGGCCGGCATTTCCTGCACTTCGTCTCCTTCGAGATCGGCCGCGGTCCCGACGGCAACTGGTGGGTGCTTTCCGACCGCACGCAGGCCCCGTCGGGCGCCGGCTTTGCGCTGGAAAATCGCGTCGCGACGACACGCGCCTTCTCCGATGTCTATGCCGAGACCCATGCGCATCGCCTTGCCGGTTTCTTCGGCGCCTTCCGCAACACGTTGCAGGCGGAAAAGTCGGCGGAAGACCGCATCGCCGTTCTCACACCTGGCCTTGCCAACGAAACCTATTTCGAACACGCCTATATCGCGCGCTATCTGGGCTTCATGCTGCTGGAGGGCGAAGACCTGACGGTCGTCGGCGGCAAGGTCATGGTGCGCACGGTGGCGGGCCTGAAACCCGTCGGAGTGCTCTGGCGCCGCCTGGATGCCGCCTTCGCCGATCCGCTGGAGCTCAACCAGAACTCCCATATCGGCACGCCCGGCATGGTCGAGGCGCTGCGCGCCGGCTCCGTCACCTTCGTCAACGCGCTCGGCGCCGGTATCGTCGAGACGCGCGCCATGCTCGCCTTCCTGCCGAATATCTGTCGGCAGCTGCTTGGCGAGGAACAGCGCCTCCCCTCCATCGCCACCTGGTGGTGCGGCCAGAAGGAGGAGCGCGAGCACGTCGCGGCCAATATCGAGCGCATGGTCATCGGCCCGGCCTATTCGACGCGCCCCTTCTTCGACGACAACGAACAGTCCGTGCTGGGCTCGACGCTGCGCGACACGGCAAAACACTCGATCGCCGAATGGCTGGAAAGCGACGGCACCAAGCTGGTCGGCCAGGAGGCGGTAACGCTCTCCACCACGCCTGCCTTCGTCGACGGCAAGCTCGTGCCGCGGCCGATGTCGCTGCGCGTCTTCGCCGCCCGCACCCGCGATGGCTGGCAGATCATGCCCGGCGGCTTCGCCCGCATCGGCGCCGGCGACAATGTCTCGGCCATCGCCATGCAGGAAGGCGGCTCGGCAGCGGACGTCTGGATCGTCAGCCAGAAACCGGTCGAGCGCACCTCGCTCCTGCCGGCGGAAGAAGTCTTCACCCGCAATATGCCCGGCAGCCTGCCGAGCCGCGCGGCCGACAATCTGTTCTGGCTCGGCCGCTATATCGAGCGGGCGGAAGGCGCGCTGCGCATCCTGCGTGCATGGCACGGCCGCTACGCCGAATATGCCAATCCGGAGCAGCCGCTATTGAAGGATGTCAGCGACTATCTCGACGCACTCGACATCGACACGTCGGAAGCCGTGCCGTCGACCCTCATCCGCAGCATCGACAGCGCGGTCTTCTCCGCCAGCAACATCCGCGACCGTTTCTCGCCGGACGGCTGGCTGGCGCTGAACGACCTGGCGAAGACCGCACGGCGCTTCCACGTCAGCATAGAACCCGGCGACGACGCGACGCGCGCCATGACCGTGCTCCTGCGCAAGCTCGCGGGCTTTGCCGGTCTCGTGCATGAAAACATGTACCGCTTCACCGGCTGGCGCTTCCTCTCCATCGGCCGCTATCTCGAACGCGGCCTGCACATGACGCGCCTGCTCGGCCATATGTCCGGCGAGGATGCACCCGACGGCGCACTCGACATGCTGCTGGAGATCGGCGACAGCGTGATGACCCACCGCCGCCGCTACAATGTGGCGACCGCACGCCTCACCGTCACCGATCTGCTGGCGCTCGATCCGCTCAATCCGCGCTCGATCCTCTACCAGTTGAACGAGATCAAGAACGAAGTCGAGCAGCTGCCGAACGCCTATTCCAACGGCCAGATGTCGCCCTTCTACCGCGAGGCGATGCGCCTGCATGCGGGGCTCGCGGTGATGACGCCGGAAACGATGACGGATGCCGTCTATCAGCGCTTCGAGGCGGAACTCGAAAAGCTGTCGGACATCCTCGCGCAAACCTATCTGAGCTGAGCGAAAGGGAGGCGCCGAAAACCATGCTCTACGACGTCAACCTTCATATCAGCTACCTCTACGACACGCCGGTTTCCGGCGGGCGCCATATCGTGCGGGTCCTGCCGCTCTCGATCGGCGGCCGCCAGCGGCTCGTCGCCGGCACGGTCGGTGTGACGCCGGGTCCGGGCGAGCGGGTCGATCACAACGACTTCTTCGAAAACCCGATGAGCGCCATCCTCTTCCGCAATGCCCACGAGCGGCTGGATATCCGCATGCAGGCGCGCGTGCATGTCGATGTGCCGGAACCGGCCGCCGACTTTTCGCCTGGCGTCGCGGAGCTGCCGGAGGATATCGCCGGCTACTGGTCGCTCGATGCCGGCTCGCCGCACCATTATACCGGCCCGAGCCCGCGGCTGAGGGATTGCCCCGAGATCGCCGAATACGCCCGCTCGATCGCCACGCCCGGCATGACGATCCGCGCCATAGCGACGGCGATCTGCGCGCGCATCCACAAGGACTTCACCTACGATCCAAAGGCGACGAATGTCGACACGACCCCGCGCGAGGCCTTCAAGCTGAAGCGTGGCGTCTGCCAGGATTTTTCCCATGTTATGATCGTGGCGCTGCGCAGCCTCGGCATTCCCGCCGGCTATGTCAGCGGCTTCCTGCGCACCATCCCCCCGCCGGGCAAGGAGCGGCTGGAGGGGGCGGACGCCATGCATGCCTGGGTGCGCTACTGGTGCGGCCGGGTGAACGGCTGGATGGAACTCGACCCAACCAACGACATACCCGCCGGCACCGATCATATCGTCGTCGCCTATGGCCGAGATTATGCGGATGTCGCCCCCGTCATCGGTGTCCTGAAAGGATACGGGCAGCACAAAACGAGCCAGGCGGTGGATGTCATTCCGGTACGGCAAACGACGTAATCCCGATTGGAAACAGCGGGAAAACCCGGAAATTCAAGGCGTCTAAAATTTTACGAAAACTATACCACGGCCCCGAACCGTTAAATAACACTTCGTTGTTAGCTTCAGCCCACATTATGACAATGGTGGGTAAAGTCTCATGACGAAGAAGACTGAAAAACGAACCCTGATCGCGCGCCTTCTCGGTGACCGCGGCGGCAATTTCGCAATGATGACGGCCGTCGTCTGCCCGCTCATCATAGCGGCCGGCGGCGTGGCGATCGACCTCACCAAGATGGTGATGACGCGGACGACCCTGCAGGACGCAGCCGATTCCGCGGCCCTTGCCGCAGCCTCCGCACTGGCAAACGACAGCAAGAGCAAGGCGGAAGCAAAGCTCCTTGCCATGCAGTTCCTCAAGACGCAGATGAACGGCGGGGTCGCTGTCGACGAAGCCTCACAGGCCGCGAAGTCCGATAGCGACCAGCAAATCGCAACCGGCACCGACATCACCATCACGGAAACGGCGATGCTCGGCAACGGCAAGTCCTACAAGGTCGACATCTCGACGAAGTATACCGTCAAGTTCAACGCCTTTACCCGACTGCTCGGCCAGACATCGACTGTCATGAATGCCAAGAGCACGGCCGAAAGCGCGACGGAATCGAAGAACGCCCTTTCGATGTTCCTCGTGCTCGACAAGTCCGGCTCGATGGCCTGGATCACCAACGAGAAGGACAAGCTCGTCAATTCCTGCATCAACTGGACGGAATCCAACTGGGGCAACAGCAAAACCAAGCCGACCAGCCCCTGCTACGTCTCGAAGATGGCGGCCTTGAAACTCGCCGTGGCGAGCCTGTTCACGCAGTTCACGCTCGCCGATCCAACCAATACCTTCGTACGGACCGGGGCCATCTCCTATGATCTCGCAAGCTACACGCCGAGCGAACTCGCGTGGGGATCCACAGCCTCGCTCGCCTATGTCAACAAGCTGGTCGCCGACGGGGGTACCGCTTCGGGCGCGTCGATAAAAACCGCCTATGACAAGCTGAAGGCAACCACGGAAAACACCGCGCACAAGACCAAGAATGGGCAGGTGCCGACGAAATACATCGTTTTCATGACGGATGGCGCGAACAACTACTCGAGCGACGACACCAGCACCTTGGCGACCTGCGCAAGCGCGAAGAAAGACGGCATGGAGATTTACACCGTAGCCTTCATGGCACCGACCGCCGGCCAGAACCTTCTGAAGACCTGCGCGACCGACAGCTCGCACTACTTTGAAGCCACAAACATGGCCGCCCTCGTCGCCGCCTTCAAGGTGATCGGCGAGCGCACCTCCGCCGTGGTCTCCCGCCTGACGAAATAATTCGGTCTACATCCCCGAAAATCGAAACCCGCTGCAGTCTCGCAGCGGGTTTTTTTAGCATTTTCGCCGTGTTTCAGACATGTCGAAAATGCATGGGGCGTTTCTTGAAAAGGTATATTGCAAGCGCTTCGGATAGATGCATAAATTGATTTAAACGCGATTTCGGACGAACGAACGCATTGAATGCGAGGGAGCAAAGGTCACCGATGATGAACCGGGTTACCAACAACGATCTCGCGCCCGCTCTACGATCCTCAGATGTCGAACAGCTCGCGACGGAGCTGCTCGAACGCCTCAAATACCGCATCGGCAAGGACCCGAAAGTCGCCAAGCCGCATGACTGGCTGACGGCCGCGATCCTGGTTGCGCGCGACCGCATCACCGACAAATGGATGGATTCGACCCGGCGCACCTACGCGACGGGTGCCAAGCGCGTGTATTATCTATCGCTCGAGTTCCTCATCGGCCGCCTGATGCGCGATGCCATGACCAATACCGGCATCATGGAAGAAATGCGCCAGGCGCTCGCCATGCATGGCGTCGATATCGACGTCATCGCCGAGCTAGAGCCGGATGCGGCGCTGGGCAACGGCGGTCTCGGCCGTCTTGCCGCCTGTTTCATGGAATCGATGGCGACCGTCGACGTGCCGGCCTATGGCTACGGCATCCGCTATGTGCACGGCCTCTTCCGCCAGCAGATGGCGGACGGCTGGCAGGTCGAGCTGCCGGAAACCTGGCTCGCCCACGGCAATCCCTGGGAATTCGAGCGCCGCGAAAGCTCCTACGAGATCGGTTTCGGCGGCGGCGTCGAGACCATCAATATCGGCGAGGACAAGCAGCGCTTCGTCTGGAAGCCGGCCGAGCGCGTCATCGCGACAGCCTATGACACGCCGGCCGTCGGCTGGCGGGCCAAGCGCGTCAACACGTTGCGCCTGTGGGCGGCAAACCCGATCGACCCGATCCTGCTCGAAGCCTTCAATGCCGGCGATCATATCGGCGCGCTGAAGGAGAGCAACCGGGCGGAAAGCCTGACGCGCGTTCTCTACCCGGCTGATGCGACGCCGGCCGGCCAAGAGCTGCGCCTGCGCCAGGAATTCTTCTTCTGCTCCGCCTCGCTGCAGGACATCCTGCGCCGCCACCTCCAGCAATATCCAGATTTCACATCCCTGCCGGATGCCGTCGCTATCCAGCTCAACGACACGCATCCCGCGGTCTCGGTCGCCGAACTCGTGCGCCTGCTGACGGATGTGCACGGGCTCGATTTTGACGTGGCCTGGGATATCGGCCGCCGCACCTTCTCCTATACCAACCACACGCTTCTTCCCGAGGCGCTGGAAAGCTGGCCAGTGCCGCTGTTCGAGCGGCTGCTGCCCCGCCATATGCAGATCGTCTACGCGATCAACGCCAAAATCCTCGTCGAGGCGCGTAAGGACAAGGGTTTCGAGGACCAGCGCATCCGCAATATCTCGCTGATCGAAGAATCGGGCGAGCGCCGGGTGCGCATGGGCAACCTCGCCTTCGTCGGCTCCCATTCGACCAATGGCGTGTCGGCGCTGCACACCGAGCTGATGAAGGAAACGGTCTTCGCCGACCTGCACAAGCTCTATCCCGACCGCATCAACAACAAGACGAACGGCATCACGCCGCGGCGCTGGCTGATGCAGTGCAATCCGGGCCTGTTCAACCTGATCCGCGATGCGATCGGCGAAGGCTTCATGGACGATGCCGAGGCGCTAAAGGCGCTCGACGCCTTTGCCGACAACACGGATTTCCAGGCACGTTTTGCCACGATCAAGCGCGAGAACAAGAACCGCCTCGCCAATCTTGTCGGTAGCCGCATGGGCGTGCGCATCGACCCCGCGGCGATGTTCGACATCCAGATCAAGCGCATCCACGAATATAAGCGCCAGTTGCTCAACATCATCGAGGCTGTGGCACTTTATGACCAGATCCGCTCACATCCCGAACTGGACTGGGCGCCGCGTGTGAAACTCTTCGCGGGCAAGGCGGCGCCGAGCTACCACAATGCCAAGCTGATCATCAAACTCGCCAACGACGTGGCGCGGGTGATCAACAACGACCCCTCCGTGCGCGGCCTGCTCAAGGTGGTCTTCGTGCCGAACTACAATGTCTCGCTGGCCGAGATCATGGTTCCCGCCGCCGACCTCTCCGAGCAGATTTCCACCGCCGGCATGGAAGCCTCGGGCACCGGCAACATGAAGTTCGCGCTGAACGGTGCGTTGACGATCGGTACGCTCGACGGCGCCAATGTCGAGATGCGCGACCATGTCGGCGAGGAAAACATCGTGATCTTCGGCATGACCGCCGAGGAAGTGGCGAAGGTCCGGGCCGAAGGGCACAATCCGCGCGCCATCATCGAGCAGTCGAAGGAATTGTCGCAGGCGCTCGCCGCGATCTCCTCCGGCGTGTTTTCGCCCGATGACCGCAACCGGTTCACCGGTCTCGTCGACGGCATCTACAATCACGACTGGTTCATGGTGGCGGCCGATTTCGACGCCTATGCCAAGGCCCAGCGCCAGGTCGACGGCATCTGGGCGGACAAAACTGCCTGGTTTTCGAAGACGATACGGAACACAGCCCGCATGGGTTGGTTCTCCTCCGACCGCACCATTCGCCAATACGCCAAGGAAATCTGGAGAGCCTGATGACCGCACCGCCGAACAAAGGCACGACGGAACGACCGTCAGAGCACCTGGCGAAAGCGGACATCGACGCGATATTGGAAAGCCGGCACTGGGACCCGTTCGCAGTGCTAGGCGTCCATGCGGTGGGCGGCAAATCTGCCGCCGGCGACACCTACGTCGCCCGCTGCTTCCTGCCGGGCGCTGCCGAGGTGACGGCAGAAACGCTGTCGGGCAAGGTGATCGGCACGCTCACCCAGGTCGATCCGGCGGGCATCTTTGCCGGCGAGATTGCGGTGAAGAAACTCCAGCCGATCCGCTACCGCGCCCGCAATGACGGCGGCGAATGGGTTGTCATAGATCCCTACAGTTTCGGTCCGGTTCTCGGGCCGATGGACGACTACTATATCCGCGAAGGCTCGCATCTCAGGCTCTTCGACAAGCTCGGCGCCCATCCGATGACGCTCGACGGCATCGACGGTTTCCACTTCGCCGTCTGGGCGCCGAACGCCAAGCGCGTCTCCGTCGTCGGCAATTTCAACGAATGGGACGGGCGGCGCAATGCCATGCGCCTTCGCCGCGACACCGGCATCTGGGAGATTTTTCTCCCCGGCATCACCGAAGGCCATGCCTACAAATACGAGATCGTCGGCATCGATGGCGAAGTCCTGCCGCTCAAGGCGGATCCCTTCGCCCGCCGCTCGGAACTGCGCCCCAACAACGCCTCGATGACGACGGGGCCGATCGAGCAGGACTGGGAGGACGAGGCGCATCTTGCGCATTGGGCGAGCACGGACGCCCGCCGCCAGCCGATCTCCATCTACGAGGTCCATGCCGGCTCCTGGCAGCGCAACGCTGCCGGCGAGTTCCTCACCTGGGACGAGCTTGCCGACCGGCTGATCCCCTATTGCGTCGACATGGGCTTCACCCATATCGAATTCCTGCCGATCTCGGAATTCCCCTTCGATCCGTCCTGGGGCTACCAGACGACCGGCCTCTATGCGCCGACCGCGCGCTTCGGCGAGCCGGAGGGCTTTGCTCGCTTCGTCAACGGCTGCCACAAGGTCGGCATCGGCGTCATCCTCGACTGGGTGCCCGCCCATTTCCCGACGGACGCGCATGGCCTGGGCAAGTTCGACGGCACGGCGCTCTACGAGCACGAGGACCCGCGCCAGGGCTTCCATCCGGACTGGAACACCGCGATCTACAATTTCGGGCGCGCGGAAGTGCTCTCCTACCTCATCAACAACGCGCTCTACTGGTCGGAGAAGTTCCATCTCGACGGGCTGCGCGTCGATGCGGTCGCCTCGATGCTCTATCTCGACTATTCGCGCAAACATGGCGAATGGGTGCCGAACGAATATGGCGGCAACGAGAACCTGGCCGCCGTGCGCTTCCTGCAGGAGATGAATGCCCGCGTCTATGCCGCCCATCCCGGCATCCTGACGATCGCCGAAGAATCCACCTCCTGGCCGAAGGTCTCCGCCCCCGTGCATGACGGCGGCCTCGGCTTCGGCTTCAAGTGGAACATGGGCTTCATGCACGACACGCTGCAATATCTGTCGCGCGAGCCGGTGCATCGCAAGTTCCACCACAACGACATGACCTTCGGCCTGATCTATGCCTTCTCGGAGAACTTCGTTCTGCCGCTCAGCCACGACGAAGTGGTGCACGGCAAAGGCTCGCTGATCGCCAAGATGGCCGGCGACGACTGGCAGAAGTTCGCCAACCTGCGCGCCTATTACGGTTTCATGTGGGGCTATCCCGGCAAGAAGCTCCTGTTCATGGGCCAGGAATTCGCCCAGTGGCAGGAATGGAACGAAGCCAAGTCGCTCGACTGGAACCTCTTGGAATATCCGCTGCACGAGGGTATGCGCCGGCTGGTGCGTGACCTGAACGGCACCTATCGCCGCAAGGCCGCACTCCATGCGCGCGACTGCGAGGGCGACGGCTTCGAATGGCTGATCGCCGACGACCGCGAGAACTCGGTCTTCGCCTGGCTGCGCAAGGCGCCCGGCGAAAAGCCGATCGCCGTCATCACCAACTTCACACCCGTCTATCGCGAGGGCTACGCCGTGCCGCTGCCGTCGGAGGGGAGGTGGCGCGAGATACTCAACACCGATGCCGAGATCTACGGCGGTTCCGGCAAGGGCAACGGCGGCGCCGTCGAGGCGACAAAGCACGGCAACGGAAGAATAGCAGCCACCATCACCCTGCCGCCGCTGGCGACGGTGATGTTCGAGCTGGACGTATAACAGAGCTGGGAGGCGACACTATGGAGCAAAAGCGTATTCAACCCCTCGCCCGTGACGCGATGGCCTATGTCCTGGCCGGCGGACGGGGAAGCCGCCTCAAGGAGCTGACCGACCGCCGCGCCAAGCCGGCCGTGCATTTCGGCGGCAAGGCCCGCATCATCGATTTCGCGCTCTCCAATGCGCTGAACTCCGGTATCCGCCGCATCGGGGTCGCCACCCAGTACAAGGCCCATTCGCTGATCCGCCACATGCAGCGTGGCTGGAACTTCTTCCGCCCCGAACGAAACGAAAGCTTCGATATCCTGCCGGCCTCGCAGCGCGTCTCCGAGACGCAGTGGTATGAGGGCACGGCCGACGCCGTCTACCAGAACATCGACATCATCGAGGATTACGGCGTCGAATACATGGTCATCCTGGCCGGCGACCATATTTACAAGATGGACTACGAGCTGATGCTCCAGCAGCACGTCGATTCCGGCGCGCAGGTCACCATCGGCTGCCTGGAAGTGCCGCGCATGGAGGCGACCGGCTTCGGCGTCATGCATGTAGACGAAAAGGACCAGATCATCGCCTTCGTGGAAAAGCCGGCCGACCCGCCGGGCATTCCCGGCAATCCTGACTTCGCGCTCGCCTCCATGGGCATCTACGTCTTCCACACCAAGTTCCTGATGGACCTCTTGCGCCGCGACGCCGCCGACCCGACGTCGAGCCGCGACTTCGGCAAGGACATCATCCCCTATATCGTGCAGAACGGCAAAGCCGTCGCCCACCGCTTTAATTCCTCTTGCGTGCGCTCGAACTTCGAGCGCGAAGCCTACTGGCGCGACGTCGGCACGATCGACGCCTACTGGCAGGCCAATATCGACCTGACCCACATCACCCCGGAACTCGACATCTACGACAGCTCCTGGCCGATCTGGACCTTCGCCGAGATCAAGCCGCCGGCCAAGTTCGTGCATGACGACGAGAACCGCCGCGGATCTGCGACCTCCTCGCTGGTCTCGGGCGACTGCATCATCTCCGGCGCCTCGCTGAACCGCAGCATGCTGTTCACCGGCGTCAGGGCGAATTCCTATTCGCGCCTGGAAGGGGCCGTCGTGCTGCCGAACGTCATGATCGGCCGGCATGCCAATCTCAAGAACGTCGTCATCGACAGCCGCGTCGTCATCCCCGAAGGCCTCGTCGTCGGCGAGGACCCGGAACTCGATGCCCGCCGCTTCCGCCGCTCGGAGAACGGCATCTGCCTCATCACCCAACCGATGATCGACAAGCTGGAGCTCTAGCCGGGTCATGAACATCCTTTCGGTGGCATCCGAAGTATTCCCGCTCATCAAGACGGGAGGCCTCGCCGACGTCGCCGGCGCGCTGCCGATCGCGCTTGCCGGGCATGGCATGCACATGCGCACGCTCATGCCCGGTTATCCCGCGGTCATGCAGCGGCTGGGCGCGGTCGAGGTGGTCGCCGGTTTCGACGACCTGCTCGGCGAACCGGCGCGCATCCTCGCCGCCACGCATGAGGGCCTCGATATCCTCGTGCTCGACGCCCCGGCCTATTACGACCGGCCGGGCGGCCCCTATGTGGATGCCACGGGAAAGGATTTCACCGACAACTGGCGGCGCTTCGCCGCACTTTCCTTTGCGGGCGCCGAAATCGCTCGCGGCCTGCTGCCCGACTGGCGGCCGGATATCGTGCACGCCCATGACTGGCAGGCGGCGATGACCGCCGTCTACATGCGCTATACCGGGTTGCAGCACATTCCCACCGTCATCACCGTGCACAACCTCGCCTTCCAGGGCCAGTTCGGCGCCGATATCTTCGCGGGGCTTGCCCTGCCGCCCGAGGCCTTCACGATGGACGGGCTCGAATATTACGGCGATGTCGGCTATCTCAAGGGCGGGCTCCGCACCGCCTGGTCGATCACCACGGTCAGCCCGACCTATGCGCACGAGATCATGACGGCGGAATACGGCATGGGCCTCGAAGGCCTCATGAACGCCCGCTCCAACGATCTCATCGGTATCGTCAACGGCATCGACACCGCCGTGTGGAACCCGGAGACCGACGCCAATATCGCCCGCCCCTATGCCGCCGGCTCGCTGAAGCAGCGCTCCGTCAACCGGCAGGCCGTCGCCGAGCGTTTCAGCCTGGAGGACGACACCGGCCCTATCTTCTGCATCATCAGCCGTCTCACATGGCAGAAGGGCATCGATCTGATCGCCGAGGTCGCCGACTGGATCGTCGAGCAGGGCGGCAAGCTTGCCGTGCTCGGTTCCGGCGACCAGGCGCTGGAGGGCGCGCTGCTGGCCGCAGCCTCCCGCCATCGCGGCCGCATCGGCATCGTCATCGGCTATAACGAACCGCTGTCGCACCTCATGCAGGCCGGCAGCGACGCCATCCTCATCCCCTCACGCTTCGAGCCCTGCGGGCTGACCCAGCTCTACGGCCTGCGCTACGGCTGCATTCCCGTCGTCGCGCGTACCGGCGGGCTTGCCGATACGGTCATCGACGCCAACGAAGCCGCCCTTTCCGCCCGCGTCGCCACCGGCTTCCAGTTCACGCCGGTCAACGCCGACGGGCTTCGCCAGGCGCTACGCCGAGTGTTCAAAGCCTATAACGAGCCGAAAATCTGGGGCCGCATCCAGAACCAGGGCATGAAGTCCGACGTTTCCTGGGAAAACAGCGCCGCGCGCTATGCCGACCTCTATTCCAGCCTTCTTTCGCGAGTGTAAGCCATGACCATCAAGACCGTCTCGACCACGCCCTACAGCGACCAGAAGCCCGGCACGTCGGGCCTGCGCAAGAAGGTTCCCGTCTTCCAGCAGAAGAACTATGCGGAGAACTTCATCCAGTCGATCTTCGACAGCCTAGAGGGGTTTGCGGGCCAGACGCTGGTTATCGGCGGCGACGGCCGTTACTACAACCGCGAGGTCATCCAGCTCGCCATCAAGATGGCGGCCGCCAACGGCTTCGGCCGCGTGCTTGTCGGCCGCGGCGGCATCCTCTCGACGCCCGCCGCCTCCAACGTCATCCGCAAATACCAGGCCTTCGGCGGCATCGTGCTCTCGGCCAGCCACAATCCCGGCGGCCCGACGGAAGACTTCGGCATCAAGTACAATATCGGAAATGGCGGCCCGGCACCGGAAAAGATCACCGACGCCATCTTCGCCCGCACCAAGGTCATCGACAGCTACAGGATCGCCGAAGCCGACGATCTCAACCTCGACATCGAAGGCAGCCACGAGATCGAGGGCATGACGGTCACCGTCATCGATCCCGTCGCCGACTATGCCGCGCTGATGGAGAGCCTGTTCGACTTCGACGCCATCCGCACGCTGCTGGCCGGCGGCTTCCGCATCGTCTTCGACGCGATGAGCGCCGTAACCGGCCCCTATGCCAAGGAAATCCTGGAAAACCGCCTCGGCGCCGCCAAGGGCTCGGTGCTCAACTTCATGCCGCTGCCCGACTTCGGCGGCCATCATCCCGACCCCAACCTCGTGCATGCCCGCGCCCTCTACGAGACCATGATGGCCGAGGATGCGCCCGACTTCGGTGCGGCCTCCGACGGCGACGGCGACCGCAACCTGATCATCGGCAAGGGCATCTTCGTGACACCCTCCGACAGCCTGGCAATGCTCGCCGCCAACGCCCATCTCGCCCCCGGCTATGCCAAGGGCCTTGCCGGCATCGCCCGCTCCATGCCGACCTCGGGTGCGGCCGACCGCGTTGCCGAAAAACTCGGCATCGGCCTCTACGAAACGCCGACCGGCTGGAAATTCTTCGGCAACTTGCTCGATGCTGGCCTCGCTACGATCTGCGGCGAGGAAAGCGCCGGCACCGGCTCCAACCACGTGCGCGAGAAGGACGGTCTGTGGGCCGTGCTGCTCTGGCTCAACATTCTCGCCGTGCGCAAGGAAAGCGTGCTCGCCATCGTCGAACAGCACTGGGCGACCTATGGGCGGAACTACTATTCCCGCCACGACTACGAGGAAGTCGATACCGACGCAGCCAACGGCCTGATGGCCAACCTGCGCGACCAGCTCGCCACCCTGCCCGGCAAATCCTTCGGCGCGCTCACCGTCGAGACGGCGGACGATTTCGCCTACAACGACCCCGTCGACCAGTCCGTCTCCAAAAACCAGGGCATCCGCATCCTCTTCAAAGGCGGCTCCCGCGTCGTCTTCCGCCTTTCCGGCACCGGCACGTCGGGCGCGACGCTGCGCGTCTATATCGAGCGCTTCGAGCCCGATCCCAAACGCCACGACATCGACACGCAGGAAGCGCTCGCCGACCTCATCGCCGTCGCAGACGAGATCGCTGGCATCAAGACGCGAACCGGACGCACACAGCCAACGGTGATCACCTGACATGACCGTTACCGCCCCCTCCTTCGCACCGGGCGCCACGCTCTCCGGGGACGGGGTGGAATTCGCGGTCTATTCCCGCGATGCTGCCCGCGTCGATCTCTGCCTGTTCGACAATGACGGCGACAAGGAACTCGCCCGTCTCACCATGGGGCGGGACGAAAGCGGCTTCCACCGCGTCTTCGTCGAAGGCGCCACGGAGGGCACGCGCTACGGTTTTCGCGCCGACGGGATTTACTCTCCGGACCATGGTCTGTGGTTCGACCCCGCGAAACTGCTGGTCGATCCCTATGCCAAGCAATTGGACCGTGCCTTCCGGCATAACGGCCGCCTCGCCGTCTTCAGCATCGAGACGGCGGATATCGTGCCCAAGGCGGTCGTCACGCGCGACCGGCCCGTCGCGATAGAGCCGCCGGTCTTCCGCCCGGGCGGCTTCGTCTACGAGGTCGCCGTGCGCAGCTTCACCATGCTGCATCCGGAAGTGCCCGAGGCGATGCGCGGCACCGTCGGCGCTCTGGCGCACCCCGCCGTGCTTGCCCATCTGAAACATATCGGCGTCGATGCCGTCGAACTGATGCCGATCACCGCCTGGATCGACGAGCGCCACCTGCCGCCGCTCGGCCTTTCCAACAGCTGGGGCTATAACCCGATCGCCCTCATGGCGCTCGATCCGCGCCTCGTGCCCGGCGGCATGAAGGAGCTGGCCGACACGGTCGCGGCCTTGCGCGCCGAGAAGATCGGCGTCATCCTCGATCTCGTCTTCAACCATTCCGGCGAGAGCGACCGCCATGGCGCCACGCTCTCCATGCGCGGCCTGGACAATCTCACCTACTATCGCCACGTGCCAGATCGCCCCGGCGAGCTGATCAACGACACCGGCTGCGGCAACACGATTGCGGGCGAACACCCGGCCGTGCGCCAGCTCGTGCTCGACAGCCTGCGCCATTTCGTGCGCCATGCCGGCGTCGATGGTTTCCGCTTCGACCTCGCCACCATTCTCGGCCGCGAGGCGGATGGCTTCTCCGCCCGCTCGGCCCTGCTGTCCGAAATCTGCGCCGATCCGTTGCTGAAGGACCGCGTGCTGATCGCCGAACCCTGGGATATCGGCCCCGGCGGCTACCAGCTCGGCAATTTTCCGGCCCCCTTCCTCGAATGGAACGACCGCTACCGCGACGACACCAGAACCTTCTGGCGCGGCGACAGCCACCGCCTCGGAGCCTTCGTCACCGCTCTTGCCGGCTCGTCCGATATCTTCTCCCGCCACGGCGGGGAGGAGACGCGCAGCGTCAATTTCCTTGCCGCCCATGATGGCTTCACCCTGATGGATCTCGTTTCCCACACCGTGAAGCACAATGGCGCGAACGGCGAGGACAACCGGGACGGCCACAACGAGAACCACTCCTGGAACAACGGTGCGGAGGGTGCCACGACCGACGGCGCCGTGCTTTCCGCCCGCCGCGCCGATGTGAAGGCCCTGCTTTCCAGCCTCTTCCTCTCACGCGGCACCCTCATGCTGACGGCCGGCGACGAGGGCGGCCGCAGCCAGGATGGCAACAACAATGCCTATTGCCAGGACAATGCGATCACCTGGATGCACTGGGACCGCCTGGACGACGGCCTGATCGAACACACGGCCATGCTCTCGGCGATCCGCAAGCGGTTTCCCGCCCTCTCCGAGACGGCCTTCCTGCGGGACGGCGACGTGGAGTGGCTGACCCTTGCCGGCCATCCGATGAGCGTCGCCGACTGGGAAGCACCGTTCAACGGCACCTTGCTGGCACTTTTCAGGACGGCGGATCTTCAACAGCAACAAAGTGTTCGCCTCGCAATCGCCATCAACCGTACGCACGGTGAGCAGGCACTGGCTCTGCCGCCGTCCGAAGGACACGGCTGGGTAAGCCTCATCTCCGTCAACCAACCGCCCGTCGGCCTGCTTCATCCCCGCAGCGTCGAAATTTTTGTCGAAAAGCACTGAACTTCATTGCCCGGACAAACCGGCTCTTTAGAAGAGGCGCCGAATCGAGCGGCAGGAAAGCATATGCCAGACAGCATTCATCTGAAGGACATCACCGCCCTTGTCGGCACGGAAATCGGCCTGTCGCGCTGGTTTACCGTCGACCAGACCATGATCGACCGCTTCGCCGTGGCGACGGAAGATCATCAGTTCATTCATACCGACCCGGTGCGCGCCGCTGCCGAAACCCCCTTCGGCGGCACGATCGCCCATGGTTTCCTGACGCTCTCCCTGCTGTCGGCGATGAACTACGATTGCGTGCCGCGCATTATCGAGCAGACGATGGGCATCAATTACGGCTTCGAGAAAGTGCGCTTCATGGCGCCGGTGAAGAGCGGCGCACGCGTGCGCGGCCGTTTTCTGCTCGCCGAAGCCCGCTTCCGCGGCGCCGGCATGGTGACGATCCGCTATGATGTGACCGTCGAGATCGAGGATGAGCATAAGCCGGCGCTGACGGCCGACTGGATCACCATCATCCAGTTCGATCCGAAGGATCGGCCGGACGACGTGTGAAGGTCCGCCCTGCTTTGGCCGAAGACCTGACGGTCATCAAGGCCTGCGACTTCTCCTTCCTCGTCACACGCGAGGCAACGCCGCCCTTCCAGGGCGACTGGCTGGCGCATGCCCGGCCGGTCGAGCCCTATCCAAAGAGCTACGGCTTCGATCCGGCGGAGCTGGCGGAAATCCTGTCCGGCGAGGACAAGGCGCTGTTCGTCGTTCTCGGCGATGAAACACCCGTCGGCTATCTGGCGCTGTCGGTGGGCTGGAACCGTTTCGCCGTCATCGACGATATCGCCGTGGATGCCGAATGGCGCGGCACCGGGGCGGCGCAACGACTGATGCAGCAGGCGGTCCAGTGGGCAGACGAAAAAGCCTTGCCCGGCATCCGTCTGGAAACACAGACGAACAATGTCGCCGCCTGCCGCTTCTATCTGCGCCAGGGCTTCACGCTTGGCGGCTTCGACCGGCACCTATACGAAGGGCTGTCCCCCGGCACGCGGGAGACAGCCCTGTTTTTCTACCGTTTTCTCTGAGCTCAGAGGCTGGCGTCTTCCGCGCCTTCGACCAGCATGCCGAAGGCATAGGACGAGAACGAGCGCCAGCACTCGACGCGGTAATCCTCTTCACCCGTGCGCAGCAGCACGATCTCGACCTTGCCGAGAACCGTGCGGGCTGCCGCACCGACTGGGAAGGCCGACATGCCCAAATCGAGCGGGCAGGCCGCCGCGATAGCTTCAGCCGCATTGGAGCCGGAGACGAGGATCGCCGTGTTGCGGTGGGAGACGTCGGTCGCCGAGTGCAGCGCCGAGACACCCGAGGCGATGCCCATCAGGTCGGCACCGTTCTCGTCGATCAGCAGCCATTCGTCCGGACCGAGCCAGAGCGCATGACGGCCGCTGATGGAGGCCGAGGTTTTCGGGCGTTGCGGCAGTTCCAGGCCGAAGGCCAGCGACAGCGTGCCGATGGCGTCGGGGCCGGCGCGCAGCGCAAGGCGCGTTGCTGGGCCGGCGGGCGTGACGCGCGCACCGGCAGAACCACCATGGCGACCGGCGAGCGGCGCCTTGCGAAGAGCTTGATCAGCCATTGAGGCGGCCTCCTTCCTTGTCGACAAAGACCATTTCGCTGACCTCGACCGCGATCGCGCGGTCGGGCATCGGCACATAGAGCGTCTGGCCGAGACGGGCCTGCCCACCGGCGACGAGCGCCATGGCGATCGACCGGCCGCAATTTTCCGACCAGTAGGACGACGTCACGTGGCCGAGCATCTTCATGGGCTTCGGCTCGTTCGGATCGGCGACGATCTGCGCGCCCTCTTCCAGAACCACGTTTGGATCCTTCGTGAGAAGGCCAACAAGCTGCTTGCGGCCTTCCTTGACGAGATCGGGGCGCTTCAGGCCGCGGATGCCGACGAAGTCCGTCTTCTTCTTGGAGACGGCCCAGCTGAGGCTGGCATCGTGCGGCGTGACCGTGCCGTCGGTGTCCTGGCCGACGATGATATAGCCCTTTTCGGCACGCAGCACGTGCATGGTCTCCGTGCCGTAGGCGCAAGCGCCGAGCGGTTCGGCCCGTGCCCAGATCGCTTCCCAGACGGCCTGGCCGTAATCGGCGGGAACGTTGACTTCGTAGCCCGCTTCACCGGTGAACGACATGCGGAAGAGCCGGGTCGGCACGCCGCAGATCTTGCCTTCGCGAACACTCATATGCGGGAAGGCTTCGTTCGAGATGTCGATACCTTCGACCAGCGGCTCGAGGATTTCGCGCGCCTTGGGGCCTTGCACGGCGATGACCGCCCACTGTTCGGTGGTCGAGGTCAGCCAGACCTTGAGATGCGGGAACTCCGTCTGGAGATAGTCTTCCATGTGATGCATGACGCGCGGCGCACCGCCCGTCGTGGTGGTGACATGGAAGCGGTCTTCGGCAAGCCGCCCGACCACGCCGTCGTCATAGACGAAGCCGTCTTCGCGCAGCATGATGCCGTAGCGGCAGCGGCCGGGCTTCAGCGTGTCCCAAGCATTGGTGTACATCAGGTTCAGGAACTCGGCGGCATCGGGGCCGACGACTTCGATCTTGCCGAGCGTCGAGGCATCGAACAGGCCGGCGGCGTTACGCACCGTGCGGCACTCGCGGTTGACCGCATCGTGCATCGTCTCGCCCGAACGCGGATAATACCAGGCGCGCTTCCAGTTGCCGACGTCTTCGAAGACGGCGCCATGCGCTTCTTCCCAGGCATGCATGGGCGTCTTGCGGGCCGGATCGAACAGGTCGCCGCGCGAATGGCTGATCAGCGCGCCGAAGGTAACCGGCGTATAGGGCGCACGGAAGGTGGTCAGGCCGATCTTCGGAATCTCGCGGTTCAGCACTTCCGAGGCAATAGCGAGACCGTGGATGTTGGACAGCTTGCCCTGGTCCGTCGCCATGCCGTTGGTGGTGAAGCGCTTGATATGCTCGATCGAGTGCATGCCCTCGCGCACGGCAAGGCGGATGTCCTTGGCGCAGACGTCGTTCTGGAAGTCGACGAAAGCCTTGACCGTCGTGTCGATGCCAGCGCCTTCCGCGCTGCCTGCCATGCCACCAGTCCATTCGAAGGCGTTTTCGCCACGAAGCTCGACCTTGCCGCCGCCTTCATTACCGGTGGCGCGCGCCATCAACTCGCCGGCCGCCAGCGATTCCTCGATGGTCGCCTGCAAGCCGTCCGTGCCGTTGCACGAACCGACCGAAAGGCAATCCTGCGCATAGGTGCCCGGCAGGAAGCGGCCGGAGGCGGCGTCATAGGCCACCTTGCCGCGCGACTGCGAGAACAGATGCACGGAGGGCGTCCAGCCGGCGGACATCAGCAGTGCATCGACCGGGATCGACCGGGCCGAACCACCACCGTTGCGGGCGACCGACATGGCGGAGACGCGCAGCTTGCCCTTGGTGTCGATGACCGAGTGACCGGTCAGAACCTCGATACCGAGCTTACGGGCTTCGGTCAGCACGGCATCGCCGGGCTTTTCGCGGTTATCGACGATGGCGGCGATGGTCACGCCGGCACGCTTCAGGTCGAAGGCTGCTTCATAGGCAGAATCGCTTGCCGTATAGACGCCGACCTTGCGGCCGACGGCAACACCGAAATGGTTGAGATAGGTGCGCGCGGCCGAGGCGAGCATGATGCCCGGACGGTCGTTGTTGGCGAACACCATGTGACGCTCGATCGAACCCGTCGCGATAATCACGCGCTTGGCGCGGACCTGCCACAGACGCTCGCGCGGCAGCTTCTTGTCCGGCTTGGTGAGGTGGTCGGTGACGCGTTCGACGAGGCCGACGAAATTGTGGTTGTAGTAGCCGAAAGCCGTCGTGCGGGTGAGAACGGTAACGTTCTCCATCGCCTTCAGCTTGGCAGCCGTCGCCTGCGCCCAATCGTAGCCGTTCCGGCCGTCGATCTTGACCGACGTGTCGTAGTGCAGCGCACCGCCGACTTCCGGCTGTTCATCGACGAGAATGACGCGAGCGCCGGCTTCAGCGGCGGCAAGGGCTGCGGAAAGACCGGCAACACCGGCACCGGCGACCAGCACGTCGCAATGGGCGTAGCGGTTGGCGTAATGGTCCGGATCCTCTTCCGTCGGCGAAACGCCGAGACCGGCGGCCTTGCGGATGAAGGGCTCATAGACCTTTTCCCAGGCGGCCTTCGGCCACATGAAGGTCTTGTAGTAGAAGCCGGCGGCGAAGAACGGCGACAGCAGGTTGTTGATGCCGCCGATATCGAAGGCAAGCGAGGGGAAGCGGTTCTGCGATTCCACCTTCATGCCGTCGAAGACTTCCTGCACCGGCGCGCGCACGTTCGGCTGGCGGCGTGCGGCATCGCGGGAGACGTCGATCAGCGCATTCGGCTCTTCCGGACCGGCCGAGAGAATGCCGCGCGGGCGGTGATACTTGAACGAACGACCGACGAGATGCACGCCATTGGCGAGCAGCGCGGAGGCGACGGTATCGCCCACCAGTGCGTCGATGGTCTTTCCGTCGAAGGTGAAACGCGCCGTCTTGGCGGGCGTCAGGCGGCCCTGACCGGCAATGCGATTAGCACCGCTCATTTCGCGGTTCCTTCCGTGGCTTCATAGGTTTCGACGGTTTTCTCGGTAGCGGTGGTCACGCCGGGAATGTCCGGCTTCGGCTCGCCGGCCTTGTAGCTCAGGTAGAACTTGTCGCTCACCGTATCGCGCGCCGCATTGAAGAAGCGGCCGCAGCCATGGATGTGGCGCCAGCGTTCGAAGATTAGGCCCTTCGGGTTGTCGCGCAGGAAGAAGAACTCCTGGAATTCCTCGTCGGAAATATCGGCCATATTGGTCGGCCGGGCGATATGGGCGTCGCCGCCATGGCGGAATTCGAGCTCGGAGCGCTCTTCCTCGCAGTAGGGGCAGTAGATGAGAAGCATCGGGTTTCTCCTGTCCCGCGCCGGCCGGCCCTTCGGCCGCCGGACGCGCGGGTGAAATGGGATATCAGTGCGCCACGGCCGCGGCCGCGGCCTCGTCGATGAGGCGGCCGGTGCGGAAGCGATCGAGCGTCAGGCCGGCGGCCAGCCGGTGCGGCTCGCCCTTGGCGATGAGATGCGCGAAGAGATGGGCCGAACCCGGCGTCGCCTTGAAGCCGCCGGTGCCCCAGCCGCAATTGACGAAAAGGTTCTTCACCGGCGTGACGCCCTGGATCGCGGAACGGTCCGGCGTGTTATCGGTGATGCCGCCCCACTGACGCATCATCTTGACGCGGCGGAACATCGGGAAGAGTTCGCAGATGGCGTCCAGCGTGTGCGTGATGATCTGCAGACCGCCGGTCTGGGAGTAGGAATTGTACTGGTCCGTACCGGCGCCGATGACGAGCTCGCCCTTGTCCGACTGCGAGATATAGGCATGCACCGAGTTGGACATGACCACGCAGGGAAAGATCGGTTTCATCGGCTCGGAAACGAGCGCCTGAAGCGGAACGGAATGCAGCGGCAGCTTCACGTCGGCCATGGAAAGGATGACCGAGTTGTGGCCGGAGGCCGACACGGCGACCTTTTTGGCGCCGATAAAGCCCTTGGAGGTCTCGACACCCGTCACTGCGCCGTCGGGACCACGGCGGATGCCCTTCACTTCGCAGTTCTGGATGACATGAACGCCGCGGTCGGAGGCCGCGCGGGCATAACCCCAGGCGACGGCGTCGTGGCGGGCCGTGCCGCCGCGGCGCTGCAGGGCGGCGCCGTTGATCGGATAGCGGGCGGAGGCCGAGATATCGAGAACCGGCACGAACTCCTTCGCCTGCTGCGGCGTCAGCCATTCGTTGTCGATGCCGTAGAGACGGTTGGCATGGACGTGGCGCTGGAAGGACTGCTTGTCATGCACATTGTGCGACAGCATCATCACGCCGCGCGGCGAATACATGACGTTGTAGTTGAGATCCTGGCTCAAGCCTTCCCAGAGCTTCAGGGAGTGCTCGTAGATATCCATGCTCTCGTCATAGAGATAGTTCGAGCGGATGATGGTCGTGTTGCGGCCGGTATTGCCGCCGCCGAGCCAGCCCTTTTCGATCACGGCGATATTGGTGATGCCATGCTCTTTGGCGAGGTAGTAGGCCGCGCCAAGACCATGGCCGCCGCCGCCGACGATGATCACGTCGTATTCCTTGCGCGGCTCGGGCGAGGTCCACTGCGCCTCCCATCCCTTGTGGCCACGCATCGCCTCGCGGGCCACGGCGAAAACCGAATATTTGCGCATCCCGTATCCTCAAACGCTCGCCGGCCGCAGCCGGCTGTTTCCTGCCTCGATAGAAAGCAAATCCTGAGGCCCGACGCCGTATCCTTTGCGACGCATTCAGGCGCACCTTGTACCACATGCGACATGGCCGGTGTCGCGTGTTTGATGTTTGCCTTGAAAGCACCGGATATCTCGAAAGAGAACTCGACCGGCCACCGCGCGCTCCTGAAAAGTCGGAGACTTAGAAGCCTTCTCCAAAGCACCCTCGCACCCCTTATGCATCGGGCTTGCGGTGCTTCGGCGCAAATATCCTTAACATGCGGGCGCTTCAGGCTGGACTTCCCCGTCGGCTTCTGGTATCCGACCCGCCAATTGCCAGCCTGCGAGCTGTGCGAACGCAATCTATTTGCCTGGCGACCTGTGCTCGCGGGGCTTACAAAACCAAAGGAACGGGATTCTCGTGCAGGTACTTGTCCGCGACAACAACGTTGATCAGGCTCTCCGCGCTCTCAAGAAGAAGATGCAGCGTGAAGGCATCTTCCGTGAAATGAAGATGCGCGACTATTTCGAAAAGCCGTCTGAAAAGCGTGCGCGTGAAAAGGCCGAAGCCGTTCGTCGCGTCCGCAAGCTGGCCCGCAAGCGCGCCCAGCGCGAAGCTGGCGGCGTCACCGCTCGTCCGGGCGCCCGTTAATCGGTCGCCTTTTCGACGCTTTCGGATGCAAGACCGGGCGGGGCGAATATTTCGCCGCCGCCTTTTTTAATGCGACCGGAAGATTTTCACGGAAGTGAAAGACCTTTCCGTGCTATTCCGGGCGATATCGCTACGAACCTTGCCGGAATTGGCCCGCCAATTTTGTCTGAAATCGATGTCGATTTCAGACAAAATTGGCAAGTTAAAAGACCACGGCGTCCCTATGCATCATAACAGATGCGCGCCGTGGAGGCCGTAGCGTATGTCTTCACGCATGAGGCGTGGAAGACGCTCATTTTGAGGATTAGCACTTGGATATGGCTGCATCTACCGGGTTCCCGATCGATCGTCTCCCCTCCTCGGCTGCCCGCATGCGCCGCCCCCTGATGGCCGCCGTGGCCGCCACGTCGCTTGCGCTCCTTCTGGCCGGTTGCCAGTCGACGACCTCGACGGATGTGCTGAAGGTGGAGCGCGCCCAGGGCTCGCAGGAAAACATCGCCTCGCTTTCGGCCGTCATCTCCGCCAACCCGCAGGATCCGGAAGCCTACAACGTGCGCGGTTCGGCCTATGGCCGCGCCGGCGAACATCGCCGGGCGCTGGATGATTTCAACCGCGCCATTGAACTCAAGCCGCGTTTCTACCAGGCCTATGCCAACCGCGCGCTCGTCGAGCGCAACATGGGCGACCAGGCGCAGGCGGCCGCGGACTACAACACCGCGCTGCAGCTCAACCCGAGCTATGACGTCGCGTATATCGGCCGCGGCAATCTCTATCGCCAGGCCGGTCGTCTCGACGAAGCCTTCCGCGACTTCAACAAGGCAATCGAGCTCGACACGACCGATCCGCGCGCCTACCACAATCGCGGCCTGATCTTCCAGGCGCGCCGCCAGCACGACAAGGCGATCGAGGACTTCTCGAAGGCCATCTCGCTTTCGCCGAACTCGGCCGAACCCTATAACGGCCGAGGCATTTCCTATGCAGCCAAGGGCGACGACGACAACGCGTTCCAGGATTTCAACACCGCCATCAACCTCGACGGCAAGCTCGCGGAATCCTGGGCGAACCAGGCGCTGATCTATGAACGCCGCGGCGAGATGAACAAGGCGTCGAAGTCCTATGCGCAGGCGCTGCGCCTCGACCCGAATTATGCCCCGGCCAAGGCAGGCCTCGCGCGCGCAAAAGGCGGCGCACAGCCGAGCTGATATCAGGCGCGATGACCGACACAAAAAAGCCCGCGATCCTCTCGCGGGCTTTTTTCATTTCGGAGTATTCGCTTGATTGCCTTACCCCACGCCGAACCGATGCTTCGGCGTGGGGTATGTTTTAGTGGTTCATGGCTTTGACGATATCGTCGGTCATCTTCTTGGCATCGCCGAGCAACATCATCGTGCCGTCCTTGTAGAACAGCGTGTTGTCGATGCCGGCATAACCGGAGCCGAGCGATCGCTTGACGAAGAGGCAGGTCTTGGCCTTGTCGACATCTAGGATCGGCATACCGTAGATCGGCGAGGACTTGTCGTCACGCGCCGCCGGGTTCGTCACATCATTAGCGCCGATAACATAGGCGACGTCGGCCTGGGCGAACTCCGAGTTGATGTCCTCAAGCTCGAACACTTCGTCATAGGGCACGTTCGCCTCGGCGAGCAGCACGTTCATATGGCCCGGCATGCGGCCGGCGACCGGATGGATCGCGTATTTCACCTCGACGCCGTTCTTCTTCAGCGCATCGGCGAGTTCCCGCACCGCATGCTGCGCCTGCGCCACCGCCATGCCATAGCCCGGCACGATGATGACCTTGGAGGCATTGGCCATCAGGAAGGCCGCATCGTCGGCCGAACCCTGCTTGACCGTGCGCTGTACGCCGTCGTCACTCGCCGCCGCACCGCTGTCGCCGCCGAAGCCGCCGAGAATGACGGAGATGAACGAGCGATTCATGCCCTTGCACATGATGTAGGACAGGATCGCGCCCGAAGAGCCGACCAGCGCGCCGGTGATGATGAGCGCGAGGTTGCCGAGCGTGAAACCGATGCCGGCTGCCGCCCAACCCGAATAGGAGTTGAGCATGGAAACGACGACGGGCATGTCGGCGCCACCGATCGGCACGATGAGCAGAACGCCGAGCGCCAGCGCCAGGACGACGATCAGCCAGAAGTCGAAATGGCTTTCCGACAGCGTCAGGCCGACGATGAAGAAGACGATCGCCGCCAGCAGCACGATGTTGATGACATGCCGGTAGGGCAGCATGATCGGCTTGCCGGACATGCGCCCGTCGAGCTTCAAGAAGGCGATGATCGAGCCCGTGAAGGTGATCGCGCCGATGGCGGCGCCCAGCGCCATTTCGACGAGCGCCTGGCCGTGGATCTCGCCGATCTGGCCGATGCCGAAGGAAACAGGCGAATAGAGCGCTGCGGCAGCCACAAGCACGGCGGCGAGGCCGACGAGCGAGTGGAAACCGGCGACGAGCTGCGGCATCGAGGTCATCGGGATTGAGCGGGCGATGTAAGCGCCGGCACCGCCACCGATGGCAAGACCGAGCACGATGAGCACGAGGCCGCCGAAGGACGGCGTCGCGAGCAGCAGCGTCGTGCCGATGGCGATGCCCATGCCGATCATGCCGAGCATATTGCCGCGGCGGCTGGTCGTCGGATGCGACAGGCCGCGGAGCGCCATGATGAAGAGCACCCCGGAAACGAGGTAGAGGAAGGCTGCGAAGTTAACGTTCATCGGGCCGCCCTCACTTCTCTTTTTTCTTGTACATCGCCAGCATGCGCTGGGTGACGAGGAAGCCGCCAAAGATATTGACGGAGGCGAGGATGAGCGCGACGAAGCCGAAGCCGGTCGCAACACCGGAGAGCGAGATACCGACGGCCAGAAGCGCACCGACGACGATGACCGAGGAGATCGCGTTGGTGACGGCCATGAGCGGCGTGTGCAGCGCCGGCGTCACCGACCAGACGACGTAGTAGCCGACAAAGATCGACAGCACGAAGATCGCCAGACGGAAGACGAAGGGATCGATAGCGCCGCCGGAAACACCGTGGGCTGCGGCGGCAGCCGCATCGGGCACATATTCGGACGCCGCGCGAACCGCTTCCACGGCACGTTCGAGATCGGTGATTGCCTTGTCGAGAAGTTCTTTCGCCATCACTTACCCTCCCCTTGCCGAACGGAGCCGCCGAAGTTCGGATGCACAACGGCGCCGCCGTTGGTCAGCATCGTCGCCTTGACGAGTTCATCCTCGACATTGACCGAAACCGATTTCGTTTCCTTGTCGACCATGGTCTCGAGGAAGGTGATGAGGTTCTTGGCGTAGAGTGCGGAGGCGGAGGCCGCGATGCGGCCGGGAACGTTGAGATAGCCGATGACTCTGACACCTTCGACCTCCACGACCTTGCCGGGCTCGGAGCCCTCGATATTGCCGCCGCGTTCGACCGCGAGGTCGACGACGACGGAACCTGTCTTCATGGCGGCCAGCATCTGGCGCGTCACGAGACGTGGGGCCGGACGGCCGGGGATCAGCGCCGTGGTGATGACGATGTCCTGCTTGGCGATATGGTCGGCAACGAGCGCGGCCTGCTTGGCCTGATATTCCTTGGACATCTCCTTCGCGTAACCGCCGGCGGTTTCGGCGGCCTTGAACTCGTCGTCCTCGACGGCGATGAACTTGGCGCCGAGCGAGGCAACCTGTTCTTTGGCGGCCGGCCGAACGTCCGTGGCGGAGACGGCGGCGCCGAGGCGGCGAGCCGTGGCGATGGCCTGAAGGCCGGCAACGCCTGCCCCCATGACGAAGACTTTTGCTGCCGGAACGGTACCGGCGGCGGTCATCATCATCGGCATGGCGCGGTCGAATTCATGAGCCGCATCGATGACGGCCTGGTAGCCGGCAAGGTTGGCCTGCGAGGACAGGATGTCCATCGACTGGGCCCGCGTGATGCGCGGCATCAATTCCATGGCGAAGGTGGTGAGACCGGCATTGGCCATCTCCGCGATGGCGGTTTCATTGCCATAGGGATCCATCGTGGCAATGACGATGGCGCCAGACTTGTAGGTCGCGATCTCGGCCGCGGTCGGCCGGCGCACCTTCAGGACGACGTCAGCGGCATTCGCCTCGCCCGCCCCCACGATGCGCGCCCCGGCAGCCTCATAATCGGCATCCAGGATTCGGGACCGAAGCCCCGCACCGGTCTCGACGAGCACGTCGAGACCAAGGCTCTTCATTTTCTTGACTGTTTCAACGGAGCCCGCGACGCGGCCCTCCGCTGCATCGCTTTCCCGTGCTATAAAAACACACTGACTCAAACCGTGGTCCTCCCCCCGAGACTGGCCGTGTTGGATCACGGCGCCGGACGGCGCCGCAATAAGCTGCAAATGAAATGCAGATTTTTAGATCAACGGAGCAGGATGAACCCGACGACGTTGAGGATGATGAGCAGCAGCAGCGCGCTGAAGAAGCCGGCGCTGGTGAAGAAACCGGCAGCCATGGCGATCAACAGGGCGACGCAGAACAGCGTTCCGTACTTGGCGCCGGCGATGAAGAGGTTGTAGGTCTTCTCATGCTCCGGGTAATCCATCGGAGCGCCCATTTCCACCGGTCCGGAATGATGTTCAGCCATAGTACCTTCTCCTAAGCACCTGCGCTCCCAGCCGGAACACTCTCCACCCGACGAGCGCCTAATATTCCCCGGACCCAAGCGCGGTCCGCTTTCCCTCATGCGCGAAAGCGCAATGTCTTTCAGGCCATACACAATGGATAGACAAAGCGCAACGGCAAGGACGGGGCTGGTTTCAGCCCTGTATCGTTTCCGAAACGCAACGGGCCGGTTTCCTTCGAAACCAGCCCGTCTGCGACATCATTACGCGTGTCTCAGCCTGCGTAGGCGTTGCCGGAAATCTCGATCTGGCCATGGCCGAAATGGGCGCGGCGGGCGGTCGGGCGCACGGTCAGCGGGCTGAACGGCATATCGCCGCCGCGCGCGAACATCATACGGCGCTCATAGGGTTCTGACTTGAAGAACGGGAAGCGCTTGTAGAGCGGCGGCAGCGTTTCCTTGGTGCGGGTCGCCATCAGCGTGAGATCGATGTTGTAATCGCCGCAATCCTTCTGCGGCTCGACGATCGTGTCGGCGTCGAAGACGCGCTTGTAGAAGGCGGCGTGCTGCGGCTTGACGAGTTGCAGGCAGCGGTCGACGGCGAAATAGTCCGTCGCCATGGTGGCGATGCGCAGCGTGAGATACGGGATCGCCGGCATTTCGCGCAGGACCAGCGGATCGGCGGCCAGGCGCACCGGGTCGATCAGCGACATCCCGGCGTCGAGGAAGGCGTTGATCTCCTTCGGGAAGATCGAGCCCGACGAACTGACGCGGTGCTCCGGCGTCACATGGTGAAGTCGCACCGTCGAGATCAGGCGCTCTTCGTAATAGATGCCGAAGACATAGGCATGGCTGTCGAAATCGATGTCGTCGATCAGCGTGTTGCCCTTGAGCGGCAGGATATCGGCCATCTTGTAGGCCTTGAAGCGGATGCGCGCGACCTCTTCCATGTCCTCGCCCGTTTCCACCCGGCGGTATTCCACCCGGTCGAGCAGTTCCAGAAGCTTGTCCGAAAAACGATTGGTCGCCGTATCCACGCTCGCCATTGCGCGCACATCCCCGATTGAAAGCCGGCAGCCACCGCGCTGCCGTCACCTACAATCGTCGATATACGACAATTTGTGTAAAATACCATTCATTAACCTTAATAGTTGGTTAACGCTAATTTTGAAGAAGCTGATATAGCGTATCGATTTCATACGCTGCGCAAAAAAGCTGAAGAAAATCAGGCGACGCGGCGACCGCTGCGGTGGGAATTGCCGGGCGTGCCGCCGAGCGTTTCGTAGAGATCGCGCAGGGCGCTAAGCGACATCGGGGCCGCAAAAACGTAACCCTGCACGAGATCGGCACACTCATACTTGTTGATGAGCGCCAGTTGCTCCTGCGTTTCCACACCTTCGATGACGATGCGCAGGCCGAGTTCGCGCGACAGGTTGACGGTGCCGCGCAGCAGTTTGAAGCGGCGGGCGTCCTCGCCGATGTTGCGGACGAAGGAACGGTCGATCTTGATGAGATCAAGCGGCAGCTGGTCGAGATAGCTGAGGCTGGAATAGCCGGTGCCGAAATCGTCGATGGCAATCGTGATGCCGCGGGCGCGCAATTCCTGAAGAATCGCCTGCACCTTCACAGGCTCTTCCATCAGGCAGCTTTCTGTGACTTCCAGATGCAGTCGGTGCGGCTCCAGCCCCGCCGCCTCAAGCGCCTCCCCGACGAGATCGACGATGCCGGTGCCGCGCAAATCCTGCACCGAGAGATTGACCGACACGCTCATATGCGAAGGCCAGGTCGCGCAGTCGGCGCAGGCGCGCATGATCATGAAGCGCGTGATGTCGGAGACGATGCCCATCTCCTCGGCGATCTGGATGAAGATGTTCGGCGCGACCGGACCACGCTCGGGATGCGTCCAGCGCGACAGCGCCTCGCAGCATTCGATGCGGGAACCATCCGGCACGAACATCGGCTGATAGGCGACCGACAGCGCGTTGTCGGTAATGGCCTTGCGCAGGTCGTCCTTCAGCTTCTGCCGGTCGACATAGCGCGCATCCATCTCCTGCTCGAACAGGGTGAAACCGCCCTTGGCGCGCGACTTGGTCTCGAAGAGCGCGAGGTCCGCGCGGATCTGCATTTCCTCCAGCCGGAAGTCCTCGCTCGGCACGGTGACGCTGCCGGCGGAGAAGGAGACCTGAAGGGTCATACCATCGACGGCATAGGTGCCGCGCAGCTGCTCATGGACGCGGCGCATGCGCGTTTCGAGGTCGCGGCGGTTGCCCTCGTTGGGGAAGAACAGGATGAATTCGTCGCCCATCAGATGGGCGGCCAGAACCTTGTCGCCGGCCAGACGGCGCACGCGCTCGGCGATGGCGCAGAGCAGCCGGTCGCCGGTGACGTGGCCCTTCATGTCGTTGACGTGCTTGAAGTCATCGACATCGAGAACCATGAAACCGACCGTGCCGGGCTTCCTGCGCTCGGCCAGCGATTCCTGGACGAGATCGGCGAAATAGGTACGGTTTGGCAGGCCGGTGAGACTGTCGTAGCGCACCATGTGCAGGATCTTGTTTTCTGCCCTGACGCGAGCCGTGACATCCTCGAAAATCAGGACCGCGCCGCCGTTTTCACGCGTCGAGGCGGTGAATTCGAGATAGAGCCCGTCCGTCACCTGCACGAGCGCGCGCGAACGCTCGCCTCTCAGGAGTTCGTCGAGCTGGCGCAGGATCGCCTTGCTCTGATCGGCGTTGAAGAAGGTGTTGCGCACGCCGAACCGCAGGACGACGTCGAGATGGCAATCCTTCAGCCGCTCCTGGCTGCCGAGATGCAGAAGTTCGCAGGCCCGGCGGTTGGCGACGAGGATGCGGTGATCGGCGTCCAGCATGAACAGGCCGTGCGGCATGTTGTTCAGCGCCGTATCGAAACGGTCGGCGATCGTCGAGATCTCGCGTGCAGCCAGCACGTTCTCATAGAGGAACGCGCGTACGCCGTTCGCCATCATGCGCGTCGTCAGGATGAAGGGCAGGATGAGGACGGCCAGCACCGCATGGTAGAAATCCTGCAGGCCAAGGAAGCCGAGCACCATCGGGATACAGGCCGACAGCGTGATATAGTCCACGGCGCGGCGCGAACCATAGTTGCGGCCGACGACCGAGACCATGGTGGCGAGCGTCACCGAAATGCAAGCGAGCTCGGCGAAGCTGTCGCGGCTGACGAGAAGACTGTAGCCGCAGGCCGAGCCGAGCACGATCGTCGTGCCGACGGCACCGGTGTTGTACCAGTTTTCCCAGAAGCGGATGCCGTCCATGTCGAGCGCCGATTTCTCCACGCGGTCGAAGCGGCGCATGCCCTGCGCGCGCAACGACCAGACGAGCACGACCAGCGCGCTGCAGGCGAGAAAGAACGGATCGGCGGTCTTGGCGTAAACGAAGGAGAACGTGATGACATGCGAAATCATGCCCACGAAAAGGGTCTGGCGATTCCCGTACAGCGAGCTGACGAACGAAAAGTACACATCAGCTGGCAGTGTGTTTTGACCCTTATCCTTCATGGACTCGGCACTCCCTATGACGAGTGAGGGTTACCGGCCAACATTTAATGAATGATTTCGGGAAATTACCCAATAACGAGGGTAACCGCAGGGATTATTGCACGCCGGTTCAACCGAGGGAAGAGGTACTCAACCCAATATTGCAGAAACCGGGCTCTCCCGACATGAGACTCAACTTTTCATAAGCTTTAGGCGCAACTTCCTGACTCCAAGGCGACACAGTATTGCGCGTGGCTACGGCAAAAAATTCTCACGCGTGCAATCGCTGTTTGCAAATGCGTGGTTAACAGCCTGCACACACCAAATCGTAAAATCTTGTCAGTTCCGGCCGCCGGTCCTAGACTTCCCACCGCCCCCTAGGCATTTTCGCCGTCATTTCGCCTGAAAGGGGGAATTGACTGAAACGAGATTTGATATCAAATCCTGTTTTGGTATTTCTTTTCTGGAGCCCATCATGTCGAAACCCGTCGTCGCCATCCCCGCCGATATCAGGGAGATCGAAGGCAACGTCTGGCAGGCCACACCCAACCAGTATGTCCGCGCCGCCGTGAAGGGCGCCGACGTCACCGTCTTTCTCGTGCCCGCCCTCGAGGACGACAACGACTTCGACGGCATTCTCGATCGGGTGGACGGACTTCTCGTCAGCGGCTCGCGCACCAATGTGCACCCCTCGCTCTACGGCAAGGAAGCAACCAATGCCGAAGGTCCCTATGACCGGGCGCGCGACGCGACAAGCCTGCCGCTGATCGAGCGGGCGCTGGAGCGCGGCATTCCGCTGCTCGCCATCTGCCGTGGCATTCAGGAACTGAACGTCGTGCTCGGCGGCACGCTCGCCAACGAAATCCAGGATCAGCCGGGCATGTGGGATCACCGCAAGCCTGACACACCGGTTCTCGACGTCGCCTATGGCATTCGCCAGACGGTGTCGGTCAAGGAAGGCAGCTGCCTGGCCGGCATCGTCGGCGCGGGTGACGTGCAGGTGAACTCGCTGCATCGTCAGGCCATCTCGGAACGGGCACCGCGCCTTGCCGTGGAAGCCGTCGCCGAAGACGGCACGATCGAGGCCGTCTCCGTCATCGGTGCGAAGGCCTTTGCGGTCGGCGTGCAATGGCATCCGGAATATTGGATCGGCTCCGACCAGCCCTCCAACAAGCTTTTCGCCGCCTTCGGTGAGGCCGTGCGCGACTATGCGGCTTCCAAGCAGGGCCTGATGCACCGGACGGCGGCCGAATAGGTCGTCAGTCGGCGGAAATCATCGTGACCAAGGCGTCAGCCGGTTCGACCGTCTCATAGGCACCATCGCCATCGACGACGGTCAGGATCGGCTCGCCGCGCGCGTCCGCAACGACCACCGTACCATCGCCATTGTTGATCCAGGTCCGCGCCGCCGAAAGGCCTGGCCAGACCGCATCACAATCCGCATTCGCGGTGAAGCGCTCGCTGCGGCTGGAAATACGCGTGCCGCGTTCGGCAAGGCAGGCCGTGTTCGCCGTGACGTTGGAGATCGTGTAGGCGTGGTCGGTCGCGCTGGCCGGGATCGAATTCGAGACGACCGGATCAACACCGGGCGTCTGGTGATTGGCCACGCTCCAGAGACCGAACGAGGCCACACCGACTGCGGCGACCATCATCAGCATCTTCATGGCATTCTCCTTCGCAACGACTCGTCCGAAGGATCATGCGCCGCCAAACTTGCCGAAGGGTTAACGAAGGCTTTCCAGCCCTGCCCCGGTTTTTCGCGTAAAGGGCGTCTCCGGCACGGGTGTCAGCGCCGAACCGGTGTCGAACCAAGCGTGTAGATTGTCGGCGACCAGATCGGCCATCGCGTCGCGCGTCGCAATGGAGGCCGAGGCGACATGCGGCAGAAGCGAGACATTCGGCAGCGCCAGCAACGCCTCCGGCACATGGGGCTCGTCGTAGAACACGTCGAGCCCGGCCCCGGCGATGACACCTTCGCGAAGTGCCTCGGCAAGCGCCTCCTCATCGACGGTCCAGCCGCGCCCGACATTGATCAGCACGCCGTCGGCGCCAAGCGCCTTCAGCACGGTCGCGTCGATGGTGCGATGGGTCTCGGCCGTCTTCGGCACGATGGCGATCAGCGTGTCCACCGCCTGCGCCATCTCGATGAGCGACGGATAATAGGCATAGGGCACATCCGCCCGCGGACGCCGCGTATGATAGGCGATCGCGACACCAAAACCCTTCAGCCGGTCGGCAATGGCAAGGCCGATGCGGCCAAGCCCGTAGATACCCACGGTGCGGCCGCGCAGAGTGAGCGGCGTCAGCGGAAAGGCGCCCTCGCGCTTCCAGCGCCCCTCGCGCAGCCAGGTTTCCGCCTGCGGGAACCGGCGCAGCGTATTGAGCAGCAGCCCAATGGCGGTGTCGGCCACCTCGTCATTCAAAACATCGGGCGTGTTGGTGACGGCGATGCCGCGTGCGGCAGCGGCGGAGACATCGACACCGTCATAACCGACGCCGAAACTCGCGATGATCTCCAGTGCCGGCAGATGCTCGATCAACGCCCCGTTGACGCCGCCTGAGACGGCAACGCCTGAAATGGCCGCGGCTTCCGAGCGGGCGAGCAGCGCCGGGTCGGCCCGTTCGATCCGCACGACATCGAAGCGCTCCTTCAGCCGCTCCAGTACCCGTTCGCGGATAGGTCCGGGCACGAGAATGCGTGTCTTGGCCGACATGGGAAACCTCGTCTGCGCTTGCGACCTCAGCCTTCGGGATGCGGCTTCAGCGGTCCGGTGGATTGCCGGATGCGCATTTCCGGCTTGATGAGATGAATGCCATCAGGCTCATGGCTGCCCTTGAGCTTGTCGAGCAGCGCGCGGGCGGCGTTTCGGCCGACTTCCGACTGGCCGTTCCAGACGGTGGTGAGTGCGGGCGTCGCGATCGCCGCCTCTTCCAGATCGTCATAGCCGGTGACGGAAACATCGCGGCCGGGCACGAGGCCGGCACGCGCGATGCCGTTCATCAGACCGATGGCGACGAGGTCGTTCCAGCAGACGGCGGCCGTCGGCTTCTGCGGCAGGGAGAGGAAATGCACCGCGGCCTCGAAGCCCCCCTGCTTGGTGCGCGGGCCGGGAATGCGCAGGCTCGGATCGACCTCGATATTGGCCTTGCGCAATGCATTGACATAGCCCTGGTAACGGTCACGGCCCGTCGATGTCTGGTCCGTACCGCCCACCATAGCGATGGTGCGGTGGCCAAGCCCGATCAGGTGATTGGTGGCAAGTGAAATGCCATAGCTGTCGTCACCGCGGAAGATCGGCACGTCGAGCCCGTCGATGGAGCGCGCGATCAGGATCGCCGGCATGCCGTTGTCCTCGGCAAGCTGGATATCCTCCGGCGGCGTGCCGATGGCCGGCGACATGATGACGCCGTCGCCGCCGAGCTGCAAAAGCGTCTCGATGAAATTGCGCTGCTTTTCGACGGAATCGTAGTGGTTGGACAGGATGAAAGTCTGTCGATCGCGATCGAGCTCGCTTTCGATCGACTTCAGGATTTCCGCATAGAACGGGTTCATGATGTCGTGCACGACGACGCCGATGATGCCCGATCGGGAGGTGCGCAGGCTGGCGGCGCGGCGGTTGTAGATATAGCCGAGCGCCCGCGCCTGTTCCTTGATCCGGTCGCGCGTCGCGGCAGCAACGAGCGGACTGTCTCTCAGCGCAAGCGATACCGTCGCGGTGGAAACGCCCAGCGTCTCCGCGATGGTGGAAAGCTTGATTTTCTGTGCCACGTAGCCTCCCGCAGCAACGCATCCTTTAAAACAGTTTATTTAAACAGTTTAAATGTCGTCGGCAACAGGCTTTGCGCCATTCTCCGCCGTATCAGGCGCGGAGACATGCAGATTCTCGTCCATGGCGCGCAGCAGCTTGAGGAGATGGCGCACGTCCTTTTCGCTCAAACCCTCCGCCGCCTGCCGCTCGCTGAGCCGGCCGGCTTCGGAAATGCGATCGACGGAAGACCGGCCCGCTTCGGTCAGATGCACCATGGTCAGACGCCCATCCGTCTCGTCCGGCCGGCGCTCGACGAAGCCCTGCGCCTCCAGCCGCCCGATGGTGCGCGTCATGGTCGGCGCCTTCACGCCAAGGCGCGCGGCGAGCGCGCCTGCCGTCAGCCCCCCCTCCTCCGACAGCGCCAGGATCACGCCGTCCTGCCCGGCATAGAGGCCGGTGGCGAGAAGATTGCGCGAGAGCACGGTGCGCATGGACCGGGCAGCATTGACGACGGCAGAGGCAAGTCCCGCACCGGACACATCCCCGTGCGATTTCTTCTTCTTGCCCTTCTTGGCGTCCTTGCTGTCCTTGCCGTCCTTGTGCTTCTTGCCCATCCATCGCCTCCTGCACCGCCCGCCGATACCTTGCATCGCTGGCCCGGCTCTGTATGACAGAGGAAGAAGGCCGGCGGCAAGGGAGGATCGGTATGGCGCATACCCAGGCACGCCCCAAGAGGCGATGGGTGGAAAACGACCCCATGCTGACCCCAGAAGACCGCGCGGACTGGATCGCCGTGCTACCGCTCGGCGCGCATGAGGGCCACGGGCCGCACCTGCCGCTCGAAACCGACACGCTGATCGCCGAAGGCATCGCGGAACGGCTGGCCGCCGTGCTGCCGGAGCACCTGCCCGTCACATTCCTGCCCGTCGAGCCCGCCGGTTATTCGCCCGAACATCTCGACGTGCCCGGCACGCGCTCCCTCCCCTATGGCGAGGCGATCGAACGCTGGCTGCGCATCGCCGAGGACCTCAACCGCTTCGGCATCCGCAAGCTGGTGCTGCTCAATGCCCATGGCGGCAATTCTCCGCTGATGACCATCGTCGCGACGGAAGCGCGCGTGCGCTTCGGCATGCTTGTCGTCGCCACGGCCTGGACTCGCTTCGGCCAGCCTGACGGCTGGATCACCTCCGAGGACAAGGCCATCGACATCCACGGCGGCGACATCGAAACCTCCGTCATGCTCGCGCTTCACCCCGAACGGGTGGAGATGGCGAAGGCCGAACGCTTCGGCTCGCGCCAGGCGGAATTCGCCGCCCGCTTCGCGCATCTGCGCGCCTATGGCCCGCACGCCTTCGGCTGGAAAATGTCCGACCTCAACCCGAAGGGCGTGGCGGGTGACGCCAGTGCCGCCACCGCCGAAAAGGGCGAGCAGTTGATCGCGCACGCGCTACGCGGCCTCGTCGGGCTCCTAGAGGATGTCGCGGCTTTCGACGCAAAGACGCTTTTATAGCCGCATCCGGCATTTGCGCTGGCCCATCCGATCTCCTATATCAGACCCAACCGGACGCTCCCCAGCGTCCCCGTTCTTGTTCGAGGTTCCCATGACCGAAACAGCCCCCGCAAAGCCCATTCCCGTCACCGTGCTCACCGGCTATCTCGGTGCCGGCAAAACGACGCTCCTCAACCGCATCCTCACCGGCAACCACGGCAAGAAATACGCCGTCATCGTCAACGAGTTCGGCGAGATCGGCATCGACAACGACCTGATCGTCGAGTCGGACGAAGAGATCTACGAGATGAATAACGGCTGCATCTGCTGCACCGTGCGCGGCGACCTGATCCGCGTCGTGGAAGGCCTGATGCGCCGCCCCGGCCGCTTCGACGCCATCATCGTCGAGACGACAGGCCTTGCCGATCCGGTGCCGGTCGCCCAGACCTTCTTCATGGACGACGACGTGCGCCAGAAGACCGAGCTCGACGCTGTCGTGGCGCTGGTCGATGCCAAGCACCTGCCGTTGCGCCTGAAGGACAGCCGCGAGGCTGAGGACCAGATCGCGTTTGCCGATGTCGTGCTGATCAACAAGACCGACCTCGTCGGCGCCGACGAGCTGGCGAAGATCGAAGCGACAGTGCGCGCCATCAACCCGTCCGCCCGCATTCACCGCACGACCCGCTCGGAAATCGACCTGACCAAGGTTCTCGACCAGGGCGCGTTCAACCTGGAACGGGCGCTCGAAAACGATCCGCACTTCCTCGACCACGATCAAGAAGACCATGTCTGCGGCCCGGACTGCGGCCATGACCATCATCACCATGGCCACGATCATAATCACCACCACCATGATCACGATCATCACGACCACGATCACCACCATGATCATGACCACCACCACGACCACGGCGTCTCGCCGATCCATGACGTGACGGTGCAGTCGATCTCGTTGCGCGGCGGCGAGATGAACCCGGACCGCTTCTTCCAGTGGATCCAGAAGATCACCCAGACGGAAGGCCCTAATATCCTGCGCCTGAAGGGCATCATCGCCTTTGCCGGCGATGAGGAGCGGTATGTCGTGCAGGGCGTGCACATGATCGTCGAAGGCGACCACCAGCGCGCCTGGAAGGACGGCGAGAAGCGCGAAAGCCGCCTCGTCTTCATCGGTCGCGATCTTGATCGCGAGAAGATCGAACGCAGCTTCAAGGCCTGTGAGGCACAGAAGAACTGATGCCGACAGTCGCGCCTCTTGATCTCGACGGCCACGTCATCGCGGCCGCTTTCCTCGGCGACGTGCCGTTCTTCGCCTCCGCCTCCGGCACCATCCACCGCCTCGACCACGGCCAGAAGGTCACGGAGGCGCATGACGGGCTGCTGGCCTGCGTGCGCGACGAGACGAACGACACGCTGATCACAGGCGGCGAGGACGGCAAGGTGCAGCGGATCGCGGCCGATGGCAGTGTGACGCAGATCGCCGAGGTGCCGCGCAAGTGGATCTCCGTCGTCGCCCCCGGCCCGCAGGGCGCGGTCGGCTTTGCGGAGGGCCGCACGGCGCGCGTGCGCCTCGCCGACGGCACGATCAAGGAATTCACCGAGACACGCTCTGTGGAAGGCATCGCCTTTGCCCCGAAGGGGCTGCGCCTGGGCATCGCGCGCTACAACGGCGTCTCGCTGCACTGGGTTGCGATGGCCGGCCAGCCGGTCGATCTCGAATGGAAGGGCGCCCATACCGGCGTCACCTTCTCGCCGGACGGCCGCTTCGTCGTGACCAGCATGCAGGAAAACGCCCTGCACGGCTGGAAGCTCGACAGCAAGCCCGGCGCCGACACCCGCCACATGCGCATGACCGGCTACCCCGCCAAGGTGAAATCACTCTCCTGGTCCGCCAAGGGCAAGTGGCTCGCCTCGTCCGGCGCACCGGCCGCCATCGTCTGGCCCTTCTCGGCCAAGGACGGCCCGATGGGCAAGCCGCCGCTGGAACTCGGCACCCGTGCCGACGTGATGGTTACATCCGTTGCCTGCCATCCGGCCGAAGAGGTCGTCGCCATCGGCTATTCCGACGGCATGGTGCTCGCCGCGCGTTTTGCCGACAGCCGCGAAGTGTTGCTGCGCCGCCCCGGCAAGGGCGCCATTACCTCCATGGCCTGGAGCAGGAGCGGCAAGCTCATAGCCTTTGCCAGCGACGCCGGTGATTGCGGTGTGATCGACATCGCCGGATAATGCCGCCTCCTACAGGAGGATGCTATGGTTCCGTCGATCACGCCGTTCCTGATGTTCGAAGGTCGCGCCGAGGAGGCGATGACCTTCTATATCGGCCTTTTCCCCGACAGCCGCGTTGAAGACATTCAGCACTACGGACCGGGCGAGGACGGCAAGGAGGGCTCCGTCTTCCGTGCCCGCTTCAGCCTTGGCCGCCAGTCTGTGATGTGCATCGACAGCCCGGCCGCCCACGGCTTCACCTTCACGCCGTCCTTTTCCTTCTTCGTCGAATGCGAGTCTGAAACCCGTCTCAGGGAACTGCACGCGGCCCTCGGTGCTGACGGCACGGACCTGATGCCGGTCGATAACTACGGTTTCGGCCGCCTTTTCACCTGGGTACAGGATCGCTTCGGCATCTCCTGGCAGCTGAACCTGGAATAGAATAAGCCCGGAAGAGACAAGCTCCTCCGGGCCCACCGACCGCAAGGGCGGGGATGGTGCGGTCAGTGATTGCGCTTCTTGCAGCCGCAGTCGCTGCCGCCGCCGCTGAGAATGCCCAGCACATTGCCGTTGAGCACGCCCGACAGGGTGCCGTTCAGGTTGTTGTTGAGAACGCCGTTCAGGATGCTGTTGCCGTCGTTGTCGCTGAGGACATTGCCGACACCGACGCCGACACTGGGGACAATGACGATACCGCCGGTCTTGTTGCCGAGAATGCCGAGGCCGAGCAGGCCGCCGGCCGATGCCTGGCCAGCGCCGGCGAGAGCAATGACGGTAGCGATTGCAATGATGCGGGTCTTGTTCATGATCTCTCTCCTTCGGTTGTGCACCTCATTGGTACACAATCAAAGGTAATATAAGTCGCGATTTACACAACCGGATTTGCCAGTCATAGCAAAGAGTTAACCATAACAAGGACAAGTTTAACGAATCCTGACCGAATACAACTTTTAGTGCACTAAATTGCGATACCAGCGCGAATATCAACCATTGAGAGAATTTTTAACCATGCAACCTTAGGATTCTGTTCCATTAACGGACAGGGACAGTTTTCGATGCGTTCTCTTCAAGGCCTGGTCTGCGCGGCAATCCTGCTGGTTCAGCACAACTCCGCGATTGCCGATTCAACTTTTGATTACAGCATCGGGAGTGGCTGGACCTCAAATGTTTTTAAGGATCCGACGACGCTTTCGGCCGCTTTCGGCGAGGCGAAGGTGGCGTTGCGGGGATCGCTCGCCCTGGAGGAAACCCAACTCGCCTATGGACTTGCGGCAAGCGTGCAACGCGTGGCCAGATATCCCTTCGCCAGCCAGAGCACGGCCGGGGTAGAGCTCGGCCTCACCAGGGACATCGGCGAGGCCATCAAGCTGACCCTGAAGGGCGGCATCGAGCATCGGCGCTCCGGCGATATCTTTCTTGCCTTGCCGGGTCTGCTGATCGGCTACCGCAAAGCCGATATCGCGGCCGCGGGAAGTGTCGGCGTCACCGTCGCGCACAATGGCGGCAAGAGCCATCTCACCGCCTCGCTCTCCAGCCTGGACCGGGGCCGTGCGCATTTCACGCTGGCGGGCCTGCGGCCCACGCAGCTCGAAGCCGGTAATCGGCTCTATGATCTGACCGCAGGCCATATCCGCCCCCTCCTGGGTGGCGAGGTGGGGGCGACGCTGCAATACCGCACCAACCATATCGATCGGGCCGAACAAAAGACCTTCGGGCGGTTTCCCGCCGAGACGCTGCGGGGCTCGCTCGCCTATGGCCGTGTCTTCGGAAATCTCACGCTGCTGGCCGAGGCCGGTGTCATCGGGGTCGCAAGCCCCGATCTCGGCAAGAGCGTGCAGCGCCTGCGCCCCTTCCTGAAGGGCGAGGCCGCATGGCAGTTGCCACGCGAAGCCATTCTAAAGGCGAAAGTCGGGCGCGACATCCAGCTCGCCGATATCGACGACGCATTGGGCGAGGATGTGCGCACGATCGGCCTGTCGCTGGAAAAAGCGCTGACGGAAAAGCTGAAACTGACGCTGGCCTATGAACAGACCTATAGCGACTGGCTCTATTTCGACTATCGCACGCGCACGAAAACCGCGTCGGCGACGCTTGCCTACACGCTGAGCAAGGGCGCGACACTGGCGCTGGAATACAGCCGCCTCGTGCGCCGCGAAAACGACAAGGCCGCCAACTTCACGGTCGACGGCCTTGCGGCGCGGATGACGGGCTCGTTCTGACCGCTCACCATTCCAGTTCAAGATGCGGCCGCCCGTCGGATGTCTTCGCCGCCGTGCGGCCCGTCTCGTCGACGGTGCAGTTCACGCGCTGGCGGAAGGCGGAGAAACTGTCGAAGGTAACCACGTCCACCGGCTCGTCGAAATGCAGGGTCATGCGGTAAAGGCCGGGCTGGCTCGTCAGCGCCTGCACGCCGAGCACCGTCGCGTCGAAGGGCTGGCCGAGATAGTGGCCGCGCACGCGCGAGCCGAGCACCCACGGATTGAACGGCGGCCGGTTGCCGACGGCTGCATGCAGCGTGTTCCAGTCGCGAAAGCCGTATTGCGCGGCAATCAGTTCCAGCGCGCGGGAATGAGAGACCGCTTCGCCATCGGCGGCAAAACGCGCGCGCAGACGCTTCGCCTGGTCTTTCAGGGCATCGAGGGATGGAAGAGGCGTCGATATCGAACGCATGTCGGGACTCCAGTCGGTGCATGCGTCATTTCGGAGGGAGCCCGCATTGCCACCGGTTCGCATGCTCGAAAGCTGGAAGACCGATCTTCTGAAACGAGAGACTTCACCAAAGCTTGCGCTCGCGGACGGCGGGGGCTCTCACCCTGCCGTCCCGATAGCGCACCTTCGCCTTGAAGTCAAACCGGCGCCGTCAGGCCGCCTTGCGCAGATCCGCGGCAAGGCGCCGGCCGCTCGCGACGAGCATGCCGGCCGCACCGGAAAGCCAGCCGTCCTGCAACTCCAGCGCCAGGAACCGGCGGCGCTCGAAGGGGCCGGGCATGACGAGATGCTGCGCCTTGTCGGCAAAGAAGCCGAAGCGCTCGTAATATTCCGGATCGCCGACCAGCAGCACGGCACCGTGACCACGGTCGCGCGCCTCGGTGAGGGCCGCCCGCATCAGCGCGCCGCCGATACCCTTGCCCTCGTGCTCGCAATCGACGGCCAGCGGGCCGAGCAGCAGCGCGGAGACGGCATTGCCGTCGGAATCGACGCCGGCCTCGACATTCCACAGCCGCACCGTGCCGATGACATGGCCCTCCGGGTCGCGGGCGACCAGCGCCAGGCCTTCGGCCGGCAGGCGGCCGCGACGGATCTTTTCCGACGACTTGCGGAAACGGGCCTCACCCATGACGCGATTAAGCAGGCGCTCGCGCGCGACGACATCGCCGGCATTTTCCTGGTCGATGGTGAAAGTGGCATGCGCGAAGAACGCGCGGACAGAATCAAGAACAGTGGCCATCTCTGGGCCTCCCGTGCTCAAAACCGATTCAAACGGTGTCTGGAACGAATTGTGAAGCTGGCGCTCCCGCGCGAAACGGGAGCGCCGACAGGCTTAGATGACGTAGGCCTTGAGCGGCTCGAAGCCGTTGAAGGCGACGGCCGAATAGGTCGTCGTGTAGGCGCCGGTGCCCTCGATCAGAACTTCGTCGCCGATCGAAAGCGAGACCGGCAGCGGATACATGTTCTTCTCGTACATCACGTCGGCCGAATCGCAGGTCGGGCCGGCGAGCACGCAGGGCTCCATCTCATCGGCATCGCGCGCGGTGCGGATCGGGTAACGGATCGCCTCGTCCATGGTTTCGGCGAGACCGCCAAACTTGCCGATGTCGAGGAAGACCCAGCGATGGTTGTCGTTGTCGGACTTCTTCGAGACGAGAACGACTTCCGCCTTGATGACACCCGCATTGCCGACCATGCCGCGGCCCGGCTCGATGATGGTTTCCGGGATCTGGTTGCCGAAGTGCTTCTTCAGCGCGCCGAAGATCGCCTTGCCATAGGCTTCCGCCGAGGGCACGTCGCGCAGGTACTTCGTCGGGAAGCCACCGCCCATATTGACCATCTTGAGCTCGATGCCCTGCTTCTTCAGCTGTACGAACACGCGCTTGGCATCGGCAAGCGCCGAATCCCAGGCATCGACCTTCGTCATCTGCGAGCCGACATGGAACGACACGCCATAGGAGACGAGACCGTTCTGGTGGGCATAGACGAGCACATCGACGGCCATCTGCGGTACGCAGCCGAACTTGCGCGACAGCGGCCATTCGGCCCCTTCGCCGTCCGTCAGGACGCGGCAGAACACGCGGGCACCTGGAGCGGCACGGGAAATCTTCTCGACTTCCTCATGGCTGTCGACGGCGAAGAGCGAAACGCCGAGCGCATGCGCCTTGGCGACGTCGCGTTCCTTCTTGATCGTGTTGCCGAAGGAGATACGGCTCGGGGTGGCACCGGCATCGAGCGCCATTTCGATTTCGGCGACGGACGCGCAATCGAAATTGGAGCCCATGGAGGCGAGCAGGCGCAGGACTTCCGGCGCCGGGTTGGCCTTGACGGCATAGTAGATCGAGCTGTCGGGCAGCGCGTGGCGGAACGCCTTGAAATTGTCGCGCACGACATCGAGGTCGACCACGAGGCACGGGCCGTCGGGACGTCGGGTGTTCAGGAAGTCGATAATACGTGCAGAAGCCATCTCGGTATTCCCCATATCCAGGTTTCTCCGGGAACAATCCCAGAGGACAAAGGGCAGATGCGGGCATGCGATGGAACCAGCCGGTGGAGACCCCGGAACCAAGCATGCGCATCATGCGCGATCGGTGAACCGAAGCCCGCCTAGGCTTCAATTCGCTTTGTCTGCCATTGATTGGTGGGAGAACCCGACCGCACGTCCGGCAATGAAGGTGTGCCTCTTCAGTAACCCCGGCTGTTGGAAAGCCGGCAGACACCAGAAAGGCCCGCACCGTCGTTGCTTCAAGATGTCCTCGCTCTTCCGGTTGGCCGGAGAAACGACTGGAGGGGTTAATTCCAGGTACCTTACCGAATTCCTCACCAAATCGAGGGTCGGCGGACACCCACAGGCACGTGCGACTTTGGGCAAGGGGGAGATAAGAAGAATCGCTGTCGTAATCAAGAGGTTTTTTGCGGGCTCCTATTGAAAATATTCCCCGAACCACGACATTCGCGGAACTGGTTTTCGTTGCATTCCTTTATGCGCCCGGCCGTCAGGCCGCCGTGCATGCGCCGCAATCCCTGAAAAACAGGCACGCGCGACGCATCATTCAAGTGGGGACACATGGATACATTGACCCGAATCCGGGCCTTCATCGACGTCGTCGATGCCGAAGGCTTTTCCGCAGCCTCGCGCAAGACCGGCCGGTCGAAGGCGCTCCTGTCCAAATATGTGCGCGAACTCGAAGACGAACTCGGCGCGTTGCTGCTCAACCGCACGACCCGCCAGTTCTCGATGACCGAACCCGGCCACACCTACTACCGCACCGCCTCCGACATCCTGAAGGAAATCGACAATCTCGCCGATCTCGTGCGCGAGAAGAACACGGACCTGCGCGGCAAGCTGAAGGTCTCCGCCCCGCGCACCTTCGTCGATGCCGATATCGGCCAGTCGCTGATCGATTTCGGCAAGGAGCATCCGGAACTCTCGCTGGAAATCGTCTCCGACGACCGCTTCGTCGATCTCGTCGAGGAAGGCTTCGACGTCGCCGTGCGCATCACGCGGCTGGAGGATTCGGCGCTGATCGCCCGCAAGATCGGCGATTTTTACCTGAAAATGTGCGTCAGCCAGGAGTTCCTCGACCGGGTCGGCCCGATCAATCACCCGAGCGATCTCGCCCGCCTGCCCTGCATCATCGATACCAACGGCAAATCGCACAGCAACTGGCGGTTCATCGACGAGAAGGGCGCCGGCTTTTCCGTTCCCGTCAGCGGCCATATCGAGGTGAACAGCCCGACGGCCGCCGTGCGCGCGGCGGCGAGCGGCCTCGGCGTCGCGCAGGTCCCCGCCTTCATCGCCCGTTCCTGTCTGGATTCGGGCCGCATCGTCTCGATCCTCGAGGATTATCTGCCGACCGACCGCGGCATTTACGCGATCTATCCGCACCGGCGCTACCTGCCCGCGAAGGTGCGCACCTTCGTCGATTTCCTGCACGCCTGGTTCCGCCGCAATCCGGGAATTGAGGCCTGACGCAAATCCAGCAAAAGTGTGGAGCGGTTTTGCCTCTGGAATTGCCCCGGCAAAAAGTCCCAATTCCGACCCATTTCGGCTCCATTCAAACGGTCGATTCCGACGCCCGCTTCCGCGCTGCAAGAGGCTTGAAACTGATGCGATACCTCCCTCTTCTCGCCGCGGGCGCAGCCCTCCTTGCCCCGGCCGCAGCACTTGCCCATCCGCATATCTTTGCGGAGGCGCGGCTGGAGGTGGTGGCCGGCGATGACGGCATGATCAGCGAATTGCGCAATGTCTGGCGCTTCGACGAGATGTTTTCGGCAAGTGTCGTGATGGACTTCGACAAGAACAGCAATGCTGAGCTCGACCCCGACGAACTCGCCGAGGTCGGCAAGACGGTGCTCGAGTCGCTGGAAGAGTTCGGCTACTACACGACGATCACCGAGGACGGCAGGGCCATCAAGGTCGCCAAGCCCGACGTGATCAATGTCGACTACAAGGACGGCCAGCTCCTGATGTTCTTCACCGTGAAGCCCGGTGAGGCCATGCCGCTCAAGGGCAAGCTGACCTTCGGCGTCTACGACCCGACCATGTATGCCTCGATGGATTTTTCCTCGGATGACGACCTCGTCGCGGTGGGCGACAAGTTTGCCGCCTGTAAACATGCCGTCGTGCGGCCTGATGCCGACGAGGTGCTGGCGCAGAACCAGGACAAGCTGACCGACGCATTCTTCAACGACCCGACCGGCACCGACATGACGAAACTCTTCGCCACCCGCCTGGAAGTGACATGCTGAGCCGCGGCCGCACGCTCGCCCTCCTCACGCTGGCTGCCGCCGTCATATCGACCGCCGGCCTTGCACACGCCGCCTCGCCGCTCGGCATCGGCTCGGCGGAACCGGGTTTCAACACGACGGGCATGTTCGGCAGCCTGTTCGGCTGGATCAATGCACAACAGCAGGGTTTTTACCGTCTGATGACAGGCGCGCTGAAGGACATGCGCGAAAACCCGTGGGCGGCCTCGACACTGGTCGGCCTTTCCTTCGCCTATGGCGTCTTCCACGCCGCCGGACCCGGCCATGGCAAGGCGGTCATCTCCTCCTACATGCTGGCAAACGAGGTGGAGCTGAAGCGCGGTGTGCTCCTATCCTTCCTGTCCTCTCTCCTGCAAGGCGTGGTCGCCATCCTGCTGGTCGGCGCGGCCTATCTCTTCCTGCGCGGCACCACGGTCTCGATGACGGACGCCACCCGCGCGCTCGAAACCGGCAGCTATGCCCTCATCGCCCTTTTCGGCGCCTGGCTGCTGTTCAAAAAGCTGCGGCCGGCCGAGCGCCGTGCCTCGGCACTTGGCGCGCAGGTGGTCGAGGTGCACGGCACGCACGACCACCACCATCACCACGACCATGGTCACCATCACCATCTTCATCACGCCGGAGAGATTTGCTCGACCTGCGGCCATGCCCATGCACCGGATCCGTCGCTGCTGAAAGGCGAACGCTTTGCCCTGCATGAGGCTTGGTCAGCCATCGTCGCCGTGGGGCTTCGCCCGTGCTCCGGGGCACTGATCGTTTTGAGCTTCGCGCTGCTCAACGGCCTCTATTTCGGGGGTGTGCTTGCTGTGCTCGCCATGTCGATCGGGACGGCGATCACCGTCTCGACGTTGGCCACACTGGCCGTCACCGCCAAGGGGGCAGCGCTGCGCTTTGCCGGCAACGGCTCGGCCGCCGCCCGCATCGGCACCGCCATCGAAATCGGCGGCGCTCTCATGGTGATGATCCTGGGACTCTTACTGCTCGGCGCTTCGTTACAGGCTTAATTGCCGCGATTGCGCTGATAGCGGGCGCGCAGCCAGAAGAGCAGGAAGAAGCCGAGCACGATCAGCGTGCCGAAGACGCCGGCAAGCAACGGCGAAAAGCCGCCGATGGCGATCATCACCCGCGGCAGGAAGTAGAACACCACGCCCGTGCCGATGAGGATGATGAGCGCCGCAAGCGCCGCGGACTTTCCCTTGCCGTCCTCGCTCATGCCGCATCCGCCTTGGCGATCTCGGCGCGAATGTCTTCGAGCTTGCGTTTCTGCTGCCCGTCCGCGTCGAAATTCTCCGGCGACAGCCAGAGATCGAAGGCCTTGGCGATGACAGGCCATTCGCCGTCGATGATCGAGAACCAGGCCGTATCGCGGTTTTCGCCCTTCGACAGCATATGCTGGCGGAAGACGCCTTCGAAGCTGAAGCCGAGGCGGGTGGCGGTGCGCTTGCTCGGCTCATTGCCGTTGTGGCATTTCCACTCGTAGCGGCGGTAACCCAAGTCCTCGAACATGTGCTTGGCGAGCAGATACTGCGCCTCGGTGGAAAGCGGCGAACGCGACATGCCGCCGCCATGGGCGATGCCGCCGATTTCGACGACGCCGTTCGCCGGGTCCGGCCGCATGTAATGCGCCATGCCGACAGGCTTGCCGCTCGCCTTGTCGACGATCACTTCCCGCACCCAGCCGGATACGATGACTGCTTCCGACCAGGCATCGAAACCCTCGATGCCGGTGAAATCGGCCTGGGCGAAATAGCGCAGCAGCGGATTGATCTGCATGCCGCCGAAGGTGTCCCAGAGTGCCTGAAGATGCTTGGCACGATCATAGGGCTCAAGGCGCACATAACGGCCTTCGAGCGTCACGGGTGCCGGCGGCGGGCAACCCTTCCAGTCCTTGAGATCGCGCATCAGAATTCTCCTTCGGTCGTGCCGAAGGGATAGAACAGCGCAGGGCGCGAAGCAATGTGGAAAGCAGGGAGCGGCGTTCGGCCGCTCCCTGAAACGGCTTAGACGGTGGCGGCGGAAACCGTCGCCTCGATATGATCAACCAGCGCATCGGCAAGGCCGAGGCGGCCGGCGAGCAGGTCGAGGTAGCCGCGCTCGGCACGCGTCTTCGGCTCGATGGCGAGGCGCGAGGCCGTGTAGAGCTCGACACGGTGTTCCTCGGTCGTCGCGGCCGCGACGATCGCATCGAGATCGATCGGGTTGGCGAGCTCGTCTTCGAGGAACTTCGCGGCATCTTCGCCGAGGCCGGAAACCTTCAGCTTGTCCATGATTCGGGCGCGCTCGGCATCGTCGATATGGCCATCGGCACGCGAGGCGGCGATCATGGCGCGCACGAGGATCAGCGCGAAGTCGGTGCTGACGGCCTCGGGATGAAAGCCGGAATCGGTCGGCGGCGGCAGAAGCTCGGGCGTGCCGGCCTGCGTCGTCTCGACCGGATCCTGACCCGCCTTGTAATTCTTGTAGGCCTGGTAGCCGAGGCCGGCGATCGCCGCGAGGCTGCCGAGCTTCAGCGCCGAACCGGCAACCTGACGGCCGGTGCCCGTGCCAAGCAGCACGCCGGCAATGGCAATCGAGGCAAGCGGATTGTCCTTGGCAAGCTGGGTGACCTGGCCGGCGCGGTCGCGCACGGATCCCCCGGCACCGGGCACCTGCGAACCGAGGAACTGGTCAAGCAACTTCTTGGCGTCAAACATAGGGAGCGTCTCCGTTTCTCTCGTCACAGCACAGGGGCCGACTGCTAGGGCAAGATAGGAATGCGCGCGCCCGATTACAAACGCATAACGGGCGACCGAAGGCCGCCCGTCTGCAAATCCGTTGAACCTTGTTCAGCCCTTGAGCGCGGCTGCTTCGGCGGCGAGCTTCTCGATGCCCGCCCAGTCACCCTTGGCGACGAGGTCCTTCGGCGCGACCCAGGAGCCGCCGACGCAAACGACGTTCGGCAGTGAAAGGTAGTCGGGGGCATTCGAGAGCGAGATGCCGCCGGTCGGGCAGAACAGCGTGCCGGCGAGCGGCGAGGACAGCGACTTCAGGTAGGCAGCGCCGCCGGCCTGCTCGGCCGGGAAGAATTTCAGCACCTGATAGCCCTCTTCGCGCAGGCCCATGACTTCGCTTGCCGTCGCTGCACCCGGCAGCAGCGGGATTTCGGAATCGGCTGCCGCATCGATCAGCTCCTGCGTCGTGCCGGGGCTGACGATGAACTGCGAGCCGGCTTCGACGGCGGCTTCGAACTGGGCGGCATTGAGGATCGTGCCGGCGCCGGCGACAGCGCCTTCGACCTCGTTGGCGACCGCACGGATCGCTTCGAGAGCGGCCGGCGTGCGCAGCGTGATTTCGATCGCCTTGAGGCCGCCCGCGACCAGCGCACGTGCGAGCGGCACGGCCGTCTTGAGGTCGTCGATGACCAGCACCGGCACCACCGGCTGCAGCTTCAGGACGGAAAGGAGCTTGGCGTTCTTCTCGCTCATGGCACGGACCTTTAAAACGATTGAATTTTGCTCGACATAGCGCGTCTGCGACCTTGTGTCGAGCCTTAAGCCTGATTCATGGACTTGTCATGACACACGTATCGTGTAGTCTTCGCTCGCCCAAGCCCATCTCAGAGACAGCGAAAGCGAGCCTATGGCTAAAGAGATCGAGCGGAAGTTCCTGGTGTCGGGCCAGCGATGGCGCACCTTCGCAAACGAAGGCGTCGCCATAAGGCAAGCCTATATCGTGGCCCAGGACGATCGGTCGCTGCGCGTTCGCATCTATGGCGACGGGCGTGCCCGCCTCACCATCAAAGTCGGCCATACCGCCCTTGTGCGCGACGAATATGAAGTCGAGATCAGCCGCGAAGAGGCCGAGGACATGCTGCGCCATGCCGTCGGCACCATCATCGAGAAGGTGCGCTACAAGGTGCCGCATGAAGGTTATGTCTGGGAGGTCGATGTCTACAGCGGTGCCCATCGCGGCCTTGTCATCGCCGAGGTGGAGCTTTCCTCGATCCACGACGATCCGCAGCTGCCGAACTGGGTTGGCCGCGAAGTCACGGGCGAAAGCCAGTATTCCAACCAGTCCATGGCGCTCGGCACCAGCGACGGTGCCCACCTGCACCAACTGGCATAACAACAGCGCGCTTTTGCGCCGCATTGCCTGAAAAGCGCGAAAGCTGTATGTGGCGGCCCCATGACAGACATCGCACACGAGATTCCTTCGCCGCCGGCGAATGACGGCTTCCTGGTTGCCGCGCTCTACCATTTCGTCTCGGTTCCGCGCTTTGCGGAACTGCGCGATCCCTTGCAGGCGCTTTGCGAGGAAAACGGCGTGCGCGGCACGTTGCTGCTCGCCCATGAAGGCATCAATGGCACGATCGCCGGCCCGGCCGCCGGCATCCGCACTGTCTTGTCCTTCCTGCGCAGCCAGCCGGAATTTTCCGGCCTCGAGCACAAGGAAAGCCATGCCAGCGCCATGCCCTTCCTGCGCATGAAGGTACGGCTCAAGAAAGAAATCGTCACGATGGGCGTCGAGGATATCGACCCCACGCGCTCCGTCGGCACCTATGTCGACCCGCGCGACTGGAACGCGCTGATTTCCGATCCCGATACGATCGTCATCGATACCCGCAACGACTACGAGACGGCGATCGGCATCTTCAAGGGTGCGGTCGATCCGAACACCAAGACGTTCCGCGAGTTTCCGGACTGGGTACGCAACAATACCGGCCTTCACAACAAGCCGAAAATTGCCATGTATTGCACCGGCGGCATCCGCTGCGAGAAGGCCACGGCCTTCATGAAGGAGGAAGGCTTCGAGGAGGTCTATCACCTCAAAGGCGGAATCCTGAAATATCTCGAAGAAGTGCCGCCGGAGGAAAGCCTCTGGGAAGGTGCCTGCTTCGTCTTCGACGAACGTGTCTCCGTGCTGCATGGGCTGGAGGAAGGCGATCTCAAGCTTTGCCGCGCCTGCCGCCACCCGCTAACGGCGGAAGAGATCGCTTCGCCGCTCTACGAGGCCGGCGTGTCCTGCGCGCATTGCCATGGAACCCGCAGCGAAGAGGACCGCATGCGCTTTCGCCAGCGGCAGAAGCAGATGGATCTGGCAAAGCAACGCGGCGAGCGCCACCTCGGCAAATGATCAGCCGGCGATGCTTTGCGAGGTAGCCGCGGGCGGGGCGATGAGGTCGCAGATCGCCTTTTCGCTCATCGGCCGTCCGTAGAAATAGCCCTGGAGCTGATCGCAGCCGCACAGATGCAGGAAGGCCGCCTGCTCGGCCGTCTCCACGCCCTCGGCGGTGACGGGCATATCGAAGGACGCGGCAAGCGCCACCGTCGCCTGCAGCATCGCGCCGCCCTTGATCGACTGCTGCCCGGCCATGGTGAGCGAGCGGTCGATCTTCATGCGGTCGAAACCGAAGCGGATGAGATAACCGATCGACGAGAAGCCGGCGCCGAAATCGTCGAGCGCGATGCGCACGCCGCCCGCCTTTAGCCGATCCATGACAAGCTTCGCCCGGCCGGGATTCTGGATGAAATAGCCCTCGGTGATTTCGAGCATGATGCGCGCGGGATCGATGCCCGCCGCCGCGATGATCGCGAGTGCCTGATCCGGGAAATAGGGATTGCGGAACTGCGCCGGCGAGACGTTGATCGAAACGCCGAGATCGGGCCATTGCCGCGCCGCTTCGCAAGCCCGTTTCAGGATCAGCGGACCGAGCGCGTCGATGATGCCTGTCGCCTCCGCCAGCGGAATGAAGACATCAGGCGGCACGGGTTGGCCGTCGCGCGTCCAGCGTGCCAGCGCCTCGACGCCGCAGATATCACGTCCGCGGGCGCGCACAATCGGCTGGTAGGCCACATCGATCTCACCGCGTCCCACCGCCGCCCTGAGGGCCTCCTCCATTTCGCGCCGCATGTCGCGATCGTCGTCCATCAGCGTTTCATAATGCATGGCACGGCCGCGGCCGGCATGTTTGGCGCGATACATGGCGACATCGGCGCGCCGCAACAGCTCTTCGCCTGCAACGGCGCCCCGATGTGACACGGCAATGCCGATGCTGGCGCCGACGATGGCGACGCGTTCGCCGATGGCGAAGGGCTCGGTGAAGAAGTCGAGGAGCGCGCGGGTCAACCGTTCCGTTTCCGCACCATCAGCGCCGGCAAGGAACACGATGGCGAATTCATCGCCGCCAATGCGGGCGAGCATGGCGTCTTCAGGCACGAGGCGGGACAGGCCGGCGGAAACACCGCGAATGAGCCTGTCGCCGACCGCATGGCCATAGAAATCATTGACGTCCTTGAAGCCGTCGAGGTCAAGATAGAGCATCAGCACGTCGCGCGCTTCGGCAACGGCGCGTGCGTTCAATTCGTCGAGCCCGAGATAGAGGCCGGTGCGATTGCGAAGCCCGCTCAGCCGGTCGGTGAGCGCCTGCAAGCGCGCACTGTTCTCATCCGCCTTGAGGCGGACGGCGAAGATCGCCCCCGTCAGCACCAGGAGCACGAAGAAGACGATCACACCGGCAAGCGCCAGAAGCACGAGTGGGCGCACCTGATCATAGCTCTTGTCGCCCGGCGCTTCCGGTGTCCAGGAGAGATAACCGAGCGGTTTGCCGTCGGGGCCGTTGAGCGCGACGGCATCGCCGGTTGCCGGCGCGGTATCCGTCAGCAGAAGGCCGGAAACGAGGAAATTGTCCGATATCTTCGAGATGCGGGCGGGCGTCAGGTGCCGCAGGATGAAAAGCGTTCGCATACCACTTTGCGGTGCCTTGACGGCATCGGAGGCGGGCCGGATGGCGGAAATGGCGGCGACGGCCGAGCCTTTCGATGTGCGAAGGAAGGCACCGATTTCCGTGCCCGGCGTGAGCCCCGCTTCGATCACCTCCCGACGCATCGTCTCGAAAGCCGCGCCGCCGAAGGTCCCGGCATCCATGTCGAAGGGCACGCCATTGCGATAGGCGAGCATCGTGCCGCCCTTCTCGTCGACAAGGAAGACGGTATCGAACAGCGGCCCGCCTTCGGTGGCAAGACCGAAATTGGTGACGAGCCAAGGCATGTCGGGTGTGCCGTAGACGCGCTCGGCCGCATCGTCCCAGACAGAATAGTCGCGCACGGTGGTGACGATGGAACTGCGCATGGAGGAGAGCGCGCCGAACACCGTCTGACGCGTGCGCTCCTCGTCGAGTTCGTTTGCCCGGTTGGCGAGGAAACCCAATGCCATCATGACGAGCACGGTGGCAAGGCTGACGACGATCGCAAACGAGCCAAGCACCCCGAGAACGACCGTAAGCCGCCGGGCGCCGAGCATTCCGGAAAGGTGGTGCGCAAGCCGCCGCATCAGGTTCTCCAACCAGAGGAGAATGATGCGGCAGAAGCGTTATGAATCCTTTACGGTCGCAATGCCAATATCAGCAATATCTGATATCGTGATCAATTGGCCGGCTTGTGGTTGCCCTTCGGGAATTGACCGGCGAGCGCGCCGTACCATTCGCCGCTCTTCTTCACGGTACGCACCTGTGTGTCGTAATCGACATGCACGATGCCGAAGCGCATTCTGTAGCCTTCCGCCCATTCGAAATTGTCCATCAGGCTCCAGGCGAAATAACCGCGCATCGGATAACCCTCACCGATCAGGTCCGCCGTGATGCCGAGATGATCGGCGATATAGTCGAGGCGCGGCTGATCGTCGACCACGCCGTTTTCCACGCCCATATTGTAGCAGGCGCCGTTTTCCGTGATGTAGCAATCGGGCAGCGTATAATCCGCATTGAGCTTGCGGATGAGATCGCCGAGCGCGGGCGCAAAGACCTCCCAGCCGATATCCGTCTTGATGTCCGCCACCGGCGGTGCGGGCTGCGTCGCCGGGAAATCCACCCCTTCGGCGGGGTCATGCGCCACGCGCATCGGCGTGTAGTAATTGAGGCCCCACCAGTCGAGCGGCTGGGCGATCGTCTCCATGTCGCCCGGTTCGATCTCCGGCATACGGTGCCCGAGCGCCGAGAGGAAGCGTTCGGGATATTCCCCCTTGAAGACCGGGCCGAAGAAGACGCCGTTGTGGAAATCATAGGCGCGCGCGGCGGCATCCTGGTCGGCCGCACTGTCACTGCCGGCATAGACGGAATGGGCGTTCAGCACGAGGCCGACGGGGAGGTTCGGCTGTTCGGCGCGGATCGCCGCAACGCCAAGACCATGTGCCAGATTGGTGAAATGCAGCGCATGAAGGGCCGCATCCATGTTGCGCTCCCCCGGCGCATGGATGCCGTAGAGGTGGCTCAGCCAGACGGAGCACCACGGTTCGTTGAAGGTCGCCACCGCATCCAGCCGGTCGCCGAGCCGAGCGATAACCGTCTTGGCATAACGCTGGAAGGCATAGGCCGTCTGCCGCGCCGTCCAGCCGCCATCACCCGCCAGCATCAGCGGCAGGTCCCAGTGATAGAGCGTCGCAAAGGCCTTGATGCCACGTGCCTTCAGGCCATCGACCAGCCGATCGTAGAAATCGAGGCCCTTCTCGTTCACCGCCCCCGTGCCCTCGGGAATGATGCGCGGCCATGCGATGGAGAAACGGTAGGCCTCCACGCCGAGCGACTGGATCAGATCGAGGTCCTGCTCGAGGCGGTTATAGTGATCGCAGGCGACATCGCCGTTATGGCGGCCATAGACCCTCCCCGGCATGTTGGAGAACGCATCCCAGATCGACGGCTTGCGGCCGTCGAGCTTCGATGCCCCCTCGATCTGGAAAGCGGCGGTTGCCACGCCGAACACGAAATCGCCGGGAAAACGGTCGGCAAGGGTCTTAGGGTCGATCATGGGGCGTCTCTCGATGTGGGCAACCTGGAGCAGTCGCTACTGCAACGTTGCAGTAAGGCGAGAACGAGCAAAAATCAATGGCGCAAAACCGCAATCGGCGTTTTCGTAAAAGCCACAGGATGCGCCATAAAACAGAGCATGCTTAAACAAAGATTAGGTTTTGTTCCTGCAAAATATCAGTGAGCAGGGATGAGGACACAGACGTGGTACGGAGAATTCCGAAGCATCTCGTACGCAAGGGCATGTTCGTCGAGTCCGTGGAATGCACCGCCAGCGAATTCTCCGGCCGGCGCTTTCTGATCCAGTCCGACGAGACCGTGCGGGCTATTCTCGCCACATCTGCGACCTATGCGTTGATCAACACGCAACGCAGCACGATCGATATCGATGCGGATGCCACCCTTGCAGCGGAGGAACGCAAGCAGACGCAGGAAAGCGTAGCCCGGAGCGCAAGCGCGCTGCGCGACAGCTTCGCCGCCGTGCGCTCCGGCGATTTGCGGGTCGAAATGCTTGGGCCTGTCGCCGACGAGATTTCCGACCGTATCGACGCCGCCCCCGATGTCTTCCTGAAGGTCACACGTCTGAAATCCAAGGACGAAGGCACCTATGTGCACTCGCTTGCCGTCAGCGCGCTGATGATGCGCCTTGCACGGCTGCTCGACTATGACGACGCGACGGTTCGAGAGCTCGGCGTCGCCGGCCTCCTACACGATGTCGGCAAGCTGATGGTGCCGAACGCCATTCTCAACAAAACCGGCCAGCTGGAGGCGGCGGAGAAAAGCGTGGTGCGCGGTCATCCCGAAATCGGCTACCGGCTGTTGAGGGAGCTCGGCACCCTGTCGCCGTTGACGCTCGACATCACCCGGTTCCACCATGAAGTGCTCGACGGCAGCGGCTATCCGCTCGGCCTCAAGGCCGAGCAACTGAGCCAGGAAATCCGGCTTTCCACCGTCTGCGATGTCTTCGAGGCCTTGACCAGCGCCCGCCCCTACAAACGCGCCTGGACGACGCGCGACGCGCTCAACTGGATGTTCGACCGCGGCCACCTCTTCGACAAGAAGCTGGTGCTCCGCCTCGGCAGCATTTTCGAATAGTCCCAGCGGCCGCCGCTACACGCGACGGCCGGCAGGCAAAGTGCCTCAGACCTTGACCCAGGCGCCGTTCTTCTTCGACGACTGCACGCAGGCATCGACGAAGAGCATGCCCTTGAGGCCGTCATCGATCGTCGGATAGGTGATGGCGGGATCGGCTTTGGCGCCGTCGCGCTTGGCATAGATCGCACGCGCAGCTTCCGAATAGATATTGGCGAAGCCTTCGAGGTAGCCTTCCGGATGTCCCGACGGCACACGGCTCATGCGAGCGGCGGCGGCACCCGAGCCGGCACCGTTGCGGGTGATCAGGCGCTTCGGCTCACCGAAGGGCGTGTACCAGAGATAGTTCGGATCGGCCTGCACCCACTCGAGGCCGCCCTTGGTACCATAGACGCGCACCTTCAGGCCGTTCTCATGGCCGGGCGCGACCTGGCTGCACCATAGCATGCCCTTGGCGCGGGCACCGTCCTTCTCCTTGAAACGCATCATGACATGGGCGTTGTCATCGAGCTTGCGGCCCGGCACGAAGCTGTCGAGATCGGCCGAGAGCTCTTCCAGCTCCAGACCGGAGACGAAGCAGCCAAGATTATAGGCATGCGTGCCGATATCGCCGGTGGAGCCGCCCGCGCCCGACTTGCTGGGATCCGTGCGCCAGGCCGCCTGTTTCTGGCCGCTGGACTCGATGTCTTCCGTCAGCCAGTCCTGCGGATATTCCATCTGCACCAGCCGGATCGTGCCGAGTTCGCCATTGGCGACCATTTCGCGGGCCTGCCGGACCATCGGATAGCCGGTGTAATTGTGCGTCAGTACGAAGAGCGCATCGCTCTCCTCGGCGAGCTTCTTCAGCTTGCGCGCATCCGGCAACGTCGAGGTCAGCGGCTTGTCGCAGATGACATGGATGCCGCGCTTCAGGAATTCCTTCGCGGCCTCGTAATGCACGTGGTTCGGCGTGACGATCGCCACGGCCTCGATGCCGTTCTTCAGCTTGGCCTCGCGGATCGCCATTTCCTTGAAGCTGCCATAGCTGCGCGACGGGTCGAGCCCCAGTTCGCGCGCCGACTGCTCGGCCTTTTCCGGCGAGGACGACAGCGCACCGGCGACCAGCTCATAATGATCGTCCAGCCGGGCCGCGATGCGGTGCACCGCGCCGATGAAGGCGCCGGAGCCGCCGCCGACCATGCCAAGCCGGATGCGGCGTTCCCGTGTTTCGCTTGCGCTTCCTTCGATTGCCATGCGGTGTTCCTCCTTAAAGCCCGAGCATACGACGGTTCGCGGCCTGATCGGTGCCGCCATCTGCGAAATCGTCGAAAGCCTTTTCCGTCACGCGGATGATATGGGCCTTCACGAATTCCGCACCCTCACGGGCACCGTCTTCCGGATGCTTCAGCGCGCATTCCCATTCAACCACGGCCCAGCCGGCGAAATCGTTCGCGGCCATCTTGGAGAAGACGGCGCCGAAATCGACCTGGCCGTCGCCCAGCGAGCGGAAGCGGCCGGCGCGGTTCACCCAGCCCTGATAGCCGCCATAGACCCCCTGCCGGCCCGTCGGATTGAACTCGGCATCCTTCACATGGAACATGCGGATCCGGTCTTTGTAGATGTCGATATTGTCGAGATAGTCGAGGCACTGCAGCACATAGTGCGAGGGATCGTAGAGCATGCAGGCGCGGGCGTGGTTGCCGGTGCGCTCCAGGAACATCTCGTAGGTGATGCCGTCGTGCAGGTCCTCGCCGGGATGGATCTCATAGCAGACATCGACGCCGCAATCCTCCGCGTGGTCGAGGATCGGCTTCCAGCGTTTCGCCAGCTCATCGAAGGCAGTCTCGACGAGTCCGGCGGGACGCTGCGGCCAGGGATAGACGAAGGGCCAGGCGAGCGCGCCGGAGAAGCTCGCCATGGCGTCGATGCCGAGATGCTTCGAAGCGGTCAGCGCCATCTTCACCTGGTCGACGGCCCACTCCTGCCGTGCTTTCGGATTTCCGCGCACTTCCGGCGCCGCAAAGCCATCGAAGGCTTCGTCATAGGCAGGATGCACGGCAACGAGCTGCCCCTGCAGGTGCGTCGAGAGTTCCGTAACCTCGACGCCGTTCTCGCGTGCCTTGCCGGAAAATTCATCGCAATAGGCCTTGGAGGATGCGGCCTTCTTCAGGTCGATGAAGCGGCCGTCCCAGCTTGGAACCTGCACGCCCTTGTAGCCGAGATCGGCGGCCCATTTGGTAATCGAGTCCCAGGAATTGAACGGTGCGGCATCGCCCGCGAACTGCGCAAGAAACAGGGCCGGGCCCTTGATCGTCTTCATAATCGGCGTCCTCCCAGGAACTCGGCCGATCCTCGCGGCCTATCTCAGAAATTTTTGCGGTACGTACCGCAGCGCGTGGAAAGCTATCGGCCTTTGGCGGATCGGGCAATGTGAAAGTGCGGATGAGACCCACGAAAAGGCGAAAGAAAAGCCGCCCGGGTCATCATGTCCCGGGCGGCCTTCATATCATCAGATCAGAACGGGGAATCCGGGAAGTAGAAGTCCTTCGCGTTGTCCTTCGTGACGAGCGTCGCGTCGATCGTGTAGACGCCGCGAACCGGGACCTGGCCGTAGAAATTGGCGGCGGTCATTTCGAGCGCGGTGCCAACCATTGCCGGCGGATAGAGCACGTCGACCGGGATCATCTTGTCGCCATCCATGACCTTCTTGATCATGTCCTTCGAACCGGCGCCGGCGATGACATACTGGATGTCCTTGCGGCCGGCCTGTTCGATGGCCTGGAGAACGCCGACGGCCATGTCGTCGTCCTGGCACCATACGACGTCGATCTTCTGGTACTTGGTCAGGTAGTCCTGCATGACCTTGAAGGCATCGTCGCGGTTCCAGTTGCCGTACTGGCGGTCGAGAACCTTGACGTTCGAGCCTTCGATGCCCTTGTCGAAACCATCCTGGCGCTGCTGGTCGATCGGGATCGCCATGCCCCTGATAACAACGACTTCGGCGTCCGGCGTCTGGGTCTTGATATATTCGCCGGCCGTCTGGCCAAGTGCGAAGTTGTTGCCGGCGACATAGAGGTCACGCACGGAATTGTCGTTGGTGCTCGGCGCACGGTCGACGAGCGCGACGAAGGTGCCCTTGCCCTTGACTTCCTTGATGGCGTTGACCAGCGGATCCGGGTCGGTCGGCAGGATGACGAGCGCGTCGATGCCCTGCGTTTCCAGGTCCTGCACGGCATTCGCCTGGCTTGCCGGATCCGGCGAGGTCTTCACGATGACGTTGAGGCCCGGATTGCGCTCCATGAGGAGCTTGGCGACACGCTCGGCGTGATAGACGACGCCGGAGGTCCAGCCGTGGTCAGCCGCCGGAATGGAGACGCCGATCGTCACCTTCTTGTCTTCCGCATGAACGGCACCGGCGATCAGCGCCATCGCCGCGACGGTCAGGCCCAAAAGTTTCTTGCGCATGAATTTCCTCCCAAAAGCAGGTCTTCGTTCCTCACCGGGGACCTGTGAACCCGGCTACGTCCCCGCAGGCCCGGCCGCTTTGCGCATGCCGGCCCTGCCTGGTCTCACGATTTCCGTACCAGCGAGCGCTGGACGAGCATCGCAATGATGATGATCGCGCCCTGGATGGCCCCGATCAGATATTCGCTGATGAAGTTGGAGAGCAGCATGATGTTGCCGACCAGTTCGAGAATGAAGGCGCCGCAGATCGTGCCCCAGACGCGCCCGGCCCCGCCCTTCAGCGCCGTGCCGCCGACGACGACGGCCGTGATCGCCTGGAGTTCCCACAGGATGCCGGTCGTGGCCGAGGTGGAGCCGAGGCGCGGCACATAGAGCAGCACGGCAATCGCCACGCAGAGGCCCTGGATGACGAAGGCGATGGTGCGCACCCGGTTGACCGGGATGCCGGAATAGCGCGCGACATCCGCATTCGAGCCGACGGCGACGACATGGCGGCCGTAGCGCGTGCGATAGAGGATGAAGGCGGCAATCGCGGTGACGACGAGGATGACGACGATCGGCACCGGCACGCCGAGGATGTAGCCGAAATAGGCCGGGCGATAGAGCGCCTGCAATTCCGGCTCGCGCAGCGTGATCGCGCCGCCCTGCGACAGCCACGTGGTGAGGCCGCGATAGATACCCATCGTGCCGAGTGTCGCGATGAACGGCTCGATCTTGCCGACGGTGGTGATGAGGCCGTTGGCGAGACCGCAGGCCGCGCCGATGACCATGGTCAGCACGACAGCTGCCGCAAGCATCAGGCCCGGATCGGCAATCGCGCCGGAATTCATGAAGATGATCATGATCGAGGCGACGAAGGCGACCATCGAGCCGACCGAAAGGTCGAGGTCGCCCGACGAGATGACGAAGGTCGCACCAACGGCGATGATGGCGATAAAGGCGCTGCGGGTCGCGACATTCGCGAGGTTGTTGATGCCGATGAAATTCGGATTGACCAGCGCACCGACGATAAGCAGCAGCGCCAGCGCAGCAAAGGGCGCGACGGCTCTCAGATCGACATCCCGCCAGCTTCGGCCGCGCGCCTTCGTTTCAACCGTATCTTCGCCTGCGGTCATGTTCGTCCCCAACCCAAAATCGTTGTTGCCCAGAGCATTTCCGGCAGACCGGAAATGCTCTCGCTTCTTGTTTTTTAACGCATTGTCCTACGCCGAAGCGAAGCCGCTTCGGCTGGAAATGCTCTCGCAGCCCGCTGACGCTCAGGCGGCGGTCTTCTTCTTCAACCCTGCCGAATAGCGCATGATCTCCTGCTCGGAGATTTCCTCGCCCTCGAGAATGCCGACGATCCGCCCTTCACGCATGACGGCGACGCGGGTGCACAGCCCGATGATCTCCGGCATCTCCGAGGAGACGACGATGATCGACTTGCCGTCGCGGGCGAGTGCGGAAATGAAATGATAGATCTGCTGCTTGGTGCCAACATCGATGCCGCGCGTCGGCTCGTCGATGATGATGACGTCGGGTTCGGTTTCCATGACCTTGGCGAGCAGCAGTTTCTGCTGGTTGCCGCCCGACATGCGGCCGGCGACGACACGCCCGTCGCGCACGCGGATATCGAAGCGACGGCGGGCACGCTCGAGTGCCGCGGCCTCGCTCTTCGGGCTGAGATAACCGTATTTGCCGTGCTGATCGAGCGATTGCAGCGTCAGGTTCGCCGTCATGCGGGAATTGAGCAGCAGGCCCTTATGCTTGCGGTCCTTGGTCATATAGGCGATGCCGACGCGGTTGGCGGCATGCACATCGCCGGCCGACACGCTTTCGCCGCGCACCGTAACCTCGCCCGAAACCCGCGAACGCAGGCCCGCGACCGCTTCCATCAATTCCGTGCGGCCCGAGCCGATCAGGCCGGAAAAGCCGAGGATCTCGCCCTTGCGCACCTCGAAGCTCGCATCCTGCACATAATGCGTCGTCAGCCCGGAGACGGCGAGCGTCACCTCTTCGTCAATGCTCGGCTCCTGCTTGCCGGGATAGAGGCTGGAGAGCTCGCGGCCGACCATCAGCTGCGCGATGGATTCGCCGTCGAGAATGCTGGTCGGCGCGGTCTTCACCCATTGCCCGTCGCGCAGCACGGTCACGCGGTCGGTCAGCTCCATCACCTCGTCCAGCTTGTGCGAGACGAAGACGAAGGACGTGCCCTTTTCGCGCAGCTTGCGCACCTGCCGGAAGAGATAATTCGTCTCCTCGCGGGAGAGCACGGCGGTCGGCTCGTCCATGAAGATGATGCGCGCATCGCGGCTGATCGCCTTGGCAATCTCCACCATCTGCTTGTCGGCGATGGAGAGCGAGCTGATCATCGCATTCTCGTCGACATGTGAGCCGAGCTGGTCGAGCACGCGGCGCGTTTCGGCGCGCATGAGCTTGCGGTCGAGCACGCCGAAACGGGTGACCTCGCGACCGAGGAACAGGCTTTCGGTAACGGTCAAATGTTCGGCGAGGTTGAATTCCTGGTGGATGATCACGATGCCGAGATGCTCGGCCTGGCCGTTCGGCGGCAGTTTGACGGGCTGCCCGTCAAACAGGATCTCGCCCGAGGTCGGCTGCTCGAAACCCGAGAGGATTTTCACGAGGGTGGATTTGCCAGCACCATTCTCGCCCATCAGCGCGTGGATTTCACCGGCGCGAAGCTCGAAATTGACGCTGAACAGGACCTGCACGCCGTTGAACGACTTGCTGATACGGCGCGCGGAAAGAACGACGGGAGCCCCGTCGACAGCGTCCGGATTCATCGATTTCCTCCCTGCGGCTCCTCGACCGCTTGAGCATGATGTAAACCTTTACACGATCTATGTAAAGGTTTACATCATTGGATATCAGGAATTTTCAGCAAGCGCCGTTTGACCACCGGTCCAGTCTGTGTAGTGTCCCCGCACTTCGTTTGATTTCAGCAATTCCAGATCGCCAGACTGGCATTGCCACCGCCGAGTGAGAGCCAGTTGTCTGCATCCAGCCCCGCCACGATCGAGGACGTCGCGCGCATCGCGCAGGTCTCGATCGCGACCGTATCGCGGGCGATCCACACCCCGGAAAAAGTGGCGAATTCGACGCGGCTGAAGGTCAACCAGGCGATCGCCATCACCGGCTATACGACCAATGCCATGGCGCGTAGCCTGAGGCTTGGCCGCTCGAACATGATCCTCGTCGTCGCGCCCGATATCGGCGACCCGAACTTCTCCAACATCCTTGTCGGCCTGGAAAACGAGGCGCGCGCGCATGGCTACGGCATCCTGATCGGCCACACCCAGAACGATCCGCAGCGCGGGCTGGAATATCTGAAGTTCCTGAATTCCAACCAGGCGGCCGGGCTGATCCTGTTCACCGGCATCCTGCCCTTCGGCCACCAGAGCATGACCGCCCGCCTGCCGCCCAGCGTCGGCGTCTTCGAGCCGGTCTATAATGGCGGCATCCCCTATGTCGGAGTCGACGACATCGAGGGTGCCCGCAAGGCTGTCGACCTCCTGATCGCCGAGGGACACCGCAAGATCGCCTTCATCGGTGATTCGCGCACGCGCCTCGCCTATAGCCGCCGCCGGCAGGGCTATGATGCAGGAATGGATGCCGCAGGCGTACCGCTCGGTGAGCGCCTCATCCTGGAGGGCGACGGGACGATCGAGAGCGGCCGCCTCGCCCTCGAGCAGCTTTTCATGCGCGACACGCTGCCGAGCGCCTTCATGTGCGTCAACGACCAGACCGCCATCGGCGTGATGATCGGGCTTGGCGCGCGCGGCTACGATATCCCGAGCGATTTTTCCGTAACCGGTTTCGACGACGTGCCGCAGGCGAGCTTCATGACGCCGTCGCTGACAACGATCCGCCAGCCGCGCACAGCCATCGGCAGGAGCGCCATGGCGCTGCTCTTCGAGTTGCTGTCCAACAACGAACCGGCCGAAACGGAAATCCTGCTTCGGCCGGACCTGATCGTCCGCAATTCGGTTTCTACGCCCGCGCGGCGCTTCGTGCGCCGCTAGAGCGTATTTCTAGCCGTAGCGGCGATGCGCCGGCTTCGCCGTGCGCTGCACGCGGGCCGCCGAGACGGTGAACCGGTCGACCAGCCCCTTCAATGTCGTACTGATCTGCATCAGATTGTGCGTGGCCGCATTGGTTTCCTCGACCATCGCGGCATTTTGCTGGGTCATCTGATCCATGCTGCCGACCGCCGTGTTGATCTCGGAAATACCGGCCGACTGCTCGCGGGCGGAGTTGCTCATGGCGTCGATATGCGCATTGATATGCACCACCTGCTCGCCGATGTGATGCAGCGCCTCGCCGGTCTTGTGGACCAGGGACACGCCGAGCTGCACGTCCTCGAAGGACTTGTCGATCAGCGACTTGATCTCCTTGGCCGCCTCCGCGGATTTCTGGGCGAGTTCGCGAACCTCCTGCGCCACGACGGCAAAGCCCTTGCCGGCCTCGCCTGCTCGCGCCGCCTCGACGCCGGCATTGAGCGCCAGAAGGTTGGTCTGGAAGGAGATCTGGTCGATCACGCCGATAATCTGGGTGATCTTGCCCGAGGACTCCTGGATCGCACCCATGGCGGTGACGGTCTGCTCGACGATCTGGCCGGAGCGCTTGGCCTCCTCCGTCGCGCTGCCGACGACGCGGCGGGCTTCCTCGGCACGAATCGCCGCCTCGCGGGAAATGGTGGTGATCTCCTCGACGGCCGCAGCGGTTTCCTCAAGTGAAGCCGCCTGCTGTTCGGTGCGCTTGGCCATGTCGTCCGTGGCATTGACCAGTTCACCGGAATTGCCGGCCGCGTCCTCGGCCACCGTCACGATGGCACCGAGCGTATCATCCAGCTTCTCGATGGCGGCATTGAAATTGGTGCGCAGGCGCTCGAACTGCGGGGCGAGCGGCTTGGCGATGGAGGCCGTGAGATCGCCGCCGGCAAGCCGATTGAGCGAGGTGTCGAGCGCACCCAGCGCCTCCTCCTGCTCCGCATTGCGGGCCTGCCGCTCGGCTTCCGATTTCTCGCGCTCCTCCTGAAGGGCTTCCAGATAGACGGAGATCGCATAGTCCATATCGACAAGCGCCGCTTTCACGATGGCGTTGATCTCACCGCTGATCGCCGCAGCCTTCTTGCGGTAGAGAAACCCCTCGAGATGCTTGGCGATGACGCCCTCGACGATCGCCTCCAGGATCAGCGCATAGCCGCCGATGTACCAGCGCGGCTCGAGGCCGAGGCGGGCATGGGTCTTGCCGATCGTCGTGACGGCATCGACATAGTGCGTGTCGAATTTCGCCGAACCGATCACTTCCCAATGCTTGACCTGACGCCCCTTGGCGCTCTGGATATGCGCCTCGTTGGAAAAGAACCGGGCCGTCTCGGGCGTCGCGCGGGCCTTGGTGTAGAAGATGTCGAGCGCGCCGCCGAGCGATGCCGAGATCGTCGGCAAGGCATTCTTCAGCGCGTCGCGCTGAGCCGTATCGAAATTGACGAACTGGAGACGTTCGTTGAGCTGCTGGGTCTTGGTATCGTGCACCGACATCCGAAAATTCCTTTGCTGCGGAGGGCAACTGGCGCCAAGTCCCGAATCAAGAGGCCGGCTTCCGGTTTGTGGTGATTTTTTGCAGTTGATAGTAAATAAACAATATAGATCGAAAGGAAATACTTGCTTGAAAATTGACGAACAACAATCCAGAATCAAAAATATCCGATAAGCGCTCCTTACTGTTATGATTGACACCAGTAAATACAACTTGATTCCATTGTTATTGAATACAACAAAAAGATACATCTAACCTTACGTGAGGCAAAGCGTTCCGTAACGTAGAAAAGAAAAGGGCGCCACGACGGCGCCCTTCGATCTTCAGCCGATGACAGCAGGGATCAGACGTAGCGATTGACCACGTTTTCCAGAAGTTCCTGCTTGCCGGAACGCGGCTTCGGATTGACGCCGTGGTTCAGCACGTAGGCCTCCAAAGCCTCCAGCGAAGAACCGCCCGAAAGCACGTTCTGCGCTTCCGCAGACTGCCAGCCGGCATAACGATCGGCGAGCGGGCCGGACAGCGCCTTGTCCTCGATCATCTTGGCCGCAGCCTTCAGGCCGCGCGCGCAGCAATCCATGCCGCCGATGTGGCCGATCAGCAGGTCTTCCGGATCGATCGACTGGCGGCGCAGCTTCGCATCGAAATTCGTGCCGCCGGTGGCGAAGCCGCCGCCGGCGAGAACCTGATAGAAGGCCAGTGCCATTTCCGGCACGTTGTTGGGGAACTGGTCGGTATCCCAGCCGGACTGGTAATCGTTGCGGTTCATGTCGATGGAACCGAAGATGCCGAGCGCATTGGCCAGCGCCAGCTCGTGCTCGAAGGAATGGCCGGCCAGAATCGCATGGCCCTGCTCGATATTGACCTTCACCTCGTTCTCAAGGCCGTATTTCTTGAGGAAGCCGAAGACCGTCGCGACGTCGTAGTCGTACTGGTGCTTGGTCGGCTCCTGCGGCTTGGGCTCGATCAGGATCGCGCCCTTGAAGCCGATCTTGTGCTTGTATTCGACGACCATGTTGACGAAGCGGCCGAGCTGATCGAGTTCCTGGCCGAGATTGGTGTTGAGCAGCGTCTCGTAGCCCTCGCGGCCGCCCCACAGAACGTAGTTGTCACCGCCGAGGCGGTGCGTGGCGTCCATGCAGGTCTTCACCGTCGCGGCGGCGAACGCGAAAACGTCGGGATCGGGATTGGTCGCCGCACCACCCATATAGCGGCGGTTGGAGAAGAGGTTTGCCGTGCCCCAGAGCAGTTTCACGCCGGTCTCGGCCTGCTTCCTCGCGAAATAATCGACGATCTCGTTGAGATTCCTAGTGTTCTCGACGAAGTTCCTGCCCTCGGGGCGCACGTCCGCGTCGTGAAAGCAGTAGAAGGGAACGCCGAGCAGCTGGAAGAATTCGAAGGCGACGTCGGCCTTCAGCTTCGCCGCCTGCATGCTGTCTTCGAACCACGGGCGCTCGAAGGTCTGGCCGCCGAAGGGGTCGCCGCCCGGCCAGACGAAGGTGTGCCAGTAGGCGACGGCAAAGCGCAGGTGATCTTCCATGCGCTTGCCCGCGACGATCTCGTCGGGATTGTAGTGGCGGAAGGCCAGCGGGTTGGTGCTGTCGGGGCCTTCATATTTGATCTTGGCGATATCGCCGAAAAAGCCGGTAGCCATGATGTCTCCTCTTGAAATGGTTTGGGGTCAGTAAGCGGCGCGGACGGCCGGATAGAGCCGGCGGTAGCGCTGATAGGCATCCTCATAGGCAGCGCCGAGCGCCGCCTCGGGCTCGATGGTCTCGGCAGTCCTAGGTGCCGTGCAGACCGCGACGGGGTCTGCACCAGTCGCCGCGATGAGGCCGAGGCGGGCGGCACCGAAAGCGGCACCGAAGTCGCCATCCGCCGGGAGATCGACGGGAAGGTCGAGCGCCGTGGCGATGGATTTCAGCCAGTAGCGCGAGCGCGAGCCGCCGCCGATGGCCGTGACGCGCGACAGCTTGGTGCCGGCGGATTTCAGCGCTTCGAGGCTGTCACGGATCGCGAAGGACACGCCCTCCAGCACCGCCTGCGTCAGCACAACACGGCTGCTTTCATGGCCGAGCCCGAGGAAGGCCCCGCGGATGGCGGCATCATTGTGCGGCGTGCGCTCGCCGGAGAGATAGGGCAGGAAGGTGACGCCGGAGGGCGCTTGCAGCGCATCGCCGAGTTCCTTCGTCAGGTCGGCGGCGGAGGCGCCGGTGACGCGCGAATGCCAGTTCAGCGCATCGGTCGCCGAAAGGATGACGCCCATCTGGTGCCAGGTATTCGGCAGTGCGTGGCAGAAGGCATGGACCGCACTTTCCGGGTTCGGCAGATAGCTGGCATTGGCCGCAAAGAGCACACCCGACGTGCCAAGCGACACGAAGGCCGCGCCCTCGCGCACCGTGCCCATGCCGCAGGCCGAGGCGGCATTGTCGCCAGCTCCGCCCGCCACGACGACGCCCTCACCGAGGCCCCATCGGGCGGCAAGCTCCGGGCGAAGGATGCCGGCGGCATCCGTGCCCTCCACCAGCCCCGGCATCTGGCGCTCTTCGAGCTCCGTCGCGGCGAGAAGCTCCGCCGACCACTTGCGGGCACCGGTATCGAGCCAGGACGTGCCGGCGGAATCCGACATTTCCGACAGATGCTCGCCGGTCAGCCAGACGCGCAAAAAGTCCTTCGGCAGCAGGACCCAGCGGACTTTCGCAAAGATATCCGGCTCGTTGTTCTTCACCCAGGCGAGTTTCGGCGCGGTGAAGCCGGGGAAGACGATGTTGCCGGTGATCTTGCGGAAGCGCGGATCGGCATCGAGGCTTGCCGCCTCGCGATGGCTGCGCGTGTCGTTCCACATAATGCAGGGGCGCAGCACCTTGTCCTCGGCATCGAGCAAGGTCGCGCCGTGCATATGGCCGGAAAGACCGATACCGCGCACGGCCGAAAGCTCGGTGGGATGGGCAGCGCGAAGGCCGGCAATCGCCTCTTCCGTCGCGCGGATCCAGTCAGCCGGGTCCTGCTCGGACCAGCCGGCATGCGGACGCGCGGTAGCGACCTCCTTGCCGGTCGCCGAGCCGATGACGCGCTGGTCGCCATCGATGAGCATGGCCTTGACGCCCGACGTGCCCAAGTCGATCCCGAGATACATGTGGTTCTCCTATTGCTCGTCCGGGCCGGCCGGCGGAAGGTTGTCCTTGATGAAGATGTCGAGGCGGATGCGCTCCTGCGCGGCGTTGACCGACAGACCATCCGCCTTGGCCCGCAGCACGCGAATGGCGCTGCGCACCTCATGGCCGGCATCCTGGTTCAGCACGGCGTCGATGACCCCGCTTTCGAGCGCGCCACGGGTTTCGCCGGTGAGTTCGTGCACGATCACGCACAGATCCCTGCCGCGTACCGCAAGGGCCTTCAGCAGGCCGCGGTTGCCGGCGCCGAGATTATAGATGCCGGCGAGATCGGGCACGGCCGCCAGGCAATTGGCGATCAGCTTGAAAGACAGATCCGGATCGTCCTGGCCTTCCAAGACCGGCAGGATCGCGCGGGCGTCCGGCATGGCCGACATGGCGGCAAGAAACCCTTCGAGGCGCTCGCCATGGTCACGCACCCGCATCGAGCCGGCAAGCACCGCCACGGGGCCTGGCCGGTTGCCGAGGAAACGGCCCATCAGGCTACCGGCAGTGCGGCCGGCGGCGATGTTGTCGACGCCGATGAAATGATCGCGGCCCGAGCCCGAGAGGTCGGAGACGAGGGTGACGACCGGAACGCCCGCCTCGCGCGCACGGTCGATCGCGGCAAAGACCTCGGGGGCATCGACCGCAACGGCGGCGATGCCGGAAACGCCCTCGGCGATGGCTGCGTCCATCGCTGCCGCCAGCGCTGCCGCATCGAAGGCTGGAACCGTCACGACGGAGAGCCGGGTACGCTCGATGGCGGAGTGCAGGCCGGTGCGTCGTACTTCCGCTTCCAGGCCACGCATGAAGGGATTGTCGCCCTCGGGCAGGATGAAGACGAGCGGATAGACGCGGCTCTTGGCGAGGTTGGCCGCCGCGACATCGCGCACATAGCCAAGCGATGCGATGGCCGCCTCGACCTTGGCCTTGGTGACGCCGCGCACACCCGGCCGATCGTTCAAAACCCGATCGACGGTGGCAAGGCTCACGCCCGCTTCCGCGGCAATGTCATGGACTGTAGGTCTCATCGCTCCTCCGTGCCGAGACCCTTAGAGGAATTTTTGATGTACGTAAATCAAAAATTTGCCGACGCCGTTTTCGGCATGGATTTTCTCAGCCGGCGAGGCTTTTGCTGAAGGCGTTGGTGAAGGCGATTTCGCCGGAAGTTTCATCAGCTTGCGCGAGCGCAACGTCCAGAAAGCCATCCGTCACGCGCACCAGCGCGAAACCGCCGAGGAAGGCGGCGACGGGCTTGAAGATGTCGTGGCCCGCGCTGTTGTAGATCATCGGGGTCGGGTGCTCGTGACCGTGGAAGATGCCGACGACATTGTAGTCCTTGAGCACATCGAGCAAGGCGGCGCGCTCCGCATCCGTCCACCAATGGGCAGGACCGTCCCCGTGCGGATCGAACGTCTTCGCCGTCGGATCCCAGTGCTCGGTGGAGAACTGGTCCCAGCCGTAATGCTGGAACAGAACCACCGGGCGGCCGTCAGCCGCGGCGTCAGCAAGATCCTGCTTCAGCCAGGCAAGGCCACTGACGGCATGCTTCGTGTCGTCGCCGCCGAAGCGCTGGAGCTGCACGAGATGCAGGCCGCCCCAATCCCAGGAATAGTTGTCGGAATCGATGTCGTAGTTTCCCGCCGGCACGGGCGCCTTGTAGAACACCGTGGAGCGATGGTTCAGCTCGACATAGTCGCGCAGTTCGCGCCGGTACCAGTCGATATGCGGCGCAACACCGTCTTGGTCGAGATCGTGATTGCCCAGGCCGTTATAGACGGGATAGTGCACCCGGTCCGGCCCGGTGCCCTGCTGGTAGCGGCTGGCGAACTGTTGCAGCTGGCGCCCCTCCCCCGGCACTTTCACCTGCCCGCCGCCGTCATCCGTCATGTCGCCGCCGAGCACGAGGCCGAGCGGCGTCGCGATCCGCGTGCCGGCACTGGCGAGACCCGAGGGCTTGCCGCCGATCTCGACCGGCCAGATGAGGTCGCCGACCGAATTCAGCGCCGCCACATGGCGCAGCAGTGCTGAATCCGTCTTGCCCTCCGCCGCGCAATTCGGGCTCAGGCTATCGGTCGAAACGAGGCAGGCATGCACGTCGCAGGAAAACAGGAAGGTCGCATCCGTCGCGGGCCGCCCGCCTTGCGCGACCGCCGAAAGACGCGGCAAAGCGAGCGACAGGCCGAGACCACCCGCTCCGAGAAGAAGATGGCGGCGCGTGGGACGGAAGGGCATGCGGACGCTCCGATGAAAAGAACAGAGGAACGCATTCTGAATCAGGATGACGCCGAGGTACAGCGCCGCTTGAGGGGGGAGGTCGGACTTGCTACCAAAAACGGTGACGGAGGCCCCCGATGAAACTCGCCTATCACACGCTTGACGTCTTCACCCGGACCCGCTTCGGCGGCAATCCGCTGGCCGTGGTGCTCGATGCGGACCGCTTGACGGACGCGGAGATGCAGACCATCGCCCGCGAATTCAACTATTCCGAAACGACCTTCGTGCTGCGCCCGAAGGACGAAGCCCACACGGCCCATGTGCGCATCTTCACGCCGACCCTCGAAGTGCCCTTTGCCGGCCACCCCAATGTCGGCACTGCCTATGCACTGGCACTCGCCGACGATGCGGCAGAAGAATTCGTCTTCGAGGAAGCCGCCGGCCTCGTGCACGCTAAAATCCTGCGGATCGATGGCGAGGTCGATGCGGTGCAGCTGACCGCGCCGCAGCCGCTGAGCGTCGGAAAAACCTTCACGCCGGCCAGCGTCGCGGCCTGCCTGTCGCTCGATGCGGCGGATATCGCACTTGCCGTGCACCAGCCATGCATCGCCTCCGTCGGCCTCGGCTTCATCGTCGTGGAGATCGCGACACGCGATGCCCTGCGGCGTGCCAAGGCGGATATGACCGCCTTCTCCGCCATCCTGCCGACGGATCATGCCGACGCGATCTATCTCTATTGCCGGGACCTGTCGGACGAGGATGGCGTGGTGGATTTCACCGCCCGCATGTTCGCTCCCTTCGACGGCCTGCCGGAAGACCCGGCGACCGGAAGCGCCACGGCGGCGACCTGCGCGCTTCTGGCTAAACTGGCAGGCGGTGCCGCACGCCGCTTCGCGGTGGCGCAGGGCATCGATATGGGACGACCGAGCCTGCTCTCCGTCGCGGTCGACGCCGATGGCAGGGTTCACATCGGCGGCGCCTGCGTGCCGGTGATGAACGGCACGATCAGCGTCTGATCAATGGCCGCCGCCACCACCGCCAACGGCCTGCGGCTTGCGGATCGCCAGCACGCAGACGATGAGCGTGGCGAAAAGGCCCGTCAGCAGCAGGAAGATATCGATGAAGGACAAAATATAGGCCTGCTGCTGCACCATGCCGGCCATTTTCTTGATTGCGATCGTCTGACCGTCGAGCCCATGGGCCGTGAAATTCGCCGCCATGTTGCGCAGCTGGTCAACGGCTTCGGGATTGCCCCACTGCACATGTTCGGACAGCCGCAGATAGTGTTCCTGCGAGCGCTGGGTGAGGATCGTGTTGATGACCGCGAGCCCCACGGCGCCGCCGAGGTTGCGCGTCAGGTTGAACAGGCCTGACGCATTGCGGATACGGTCCGGCGGCAAGGTGCCGAGCGCGACGTTGTTGATCGGCACCATGCAGATCATCAGCGAGCAGCCGCGCAGGATCTGCGGAACCAGCAATTCGTAGAAATCCCAGTCAGCCGTCATCCCCGTCATCGCCCAGGTGCCGAGCGCGAAGCCGCCGAAGCCCATCATCATCATGACGCGGGGATCGAGCCTCGATGACATCATGCCGGCGATCGGCGCGGTGAAGAACATGGCTAGACCGGAGACGAACATGGTCTCGCCGATCATCAGCGAATCGTAGCCGCGGATGCGCGCCAGATAGAGCGGGTAGAGATAGGTCAGGCCATAGAGGCCGATGCCCATCACGAAGGAGAAGATCGAGCCGAAGGCGAAATTCCGGTTGGCGAAGGCGCGCAGGTCCACCACGGGGAACGGAACCTTAAAGGCCCGCCAGAAGAACACGACGCCGGCGATCACGATCGCCAGCGAGCCGATCACAATATGCTCGTCGTTGAACCAGTCCTTGTTGTTACCCTCTTCCAGCACGTATTCCAGCGAACCGAGAAAGACCGCCATCGAGATGAGGCCCCACCAGTCGAAACGCTTGATCAGATTGAATTCCGGCTTGTCGAAATCGATCAGGTTGAAGGTGAGAACCGTGACGATGATGCCGGGGATGATGTTGACGAGGAACAGCCAATGCCAGGAGAAGGCGTGGCTGAGATAGCCGCCGACCGTCGGGCCGATGGTGGGCGCCAGCGTCGCGACGAGGCCGATCATCGGCGAGACGACGGAGCGCTTGGAGGGCGGGAAGATGGTGAAGGCGGCTGCGAAGACCGACGGGATCATGCCGCCGCCGATGAAGCCCTGGAGCACGCGGTAGACGATCATCTGGTCGATATTCGTCGCAGTCGCGGCAAGGGCGCTGGCGATGGTGAAGCCGGCGGCGGAGAAGCTGAACAGGATACGCGTCGAGACGATACGCGCCAGCGTACCCGACAGCGGGATCATGATCACTTCGGCGATGAGGTAGGAGGTCTGCACCCAGGCGATTTCATCCGCGCCGGCCCCAAGGCCAGCCTGGATTTCCGAGAGCGAGGCGGAGACGATCTGGATGTCGAGGATCGACATGAACATGCCGAAGACCATCGCGAAGAAGGCGATGACGCGGCGGACAGGAACTTTATCGGCCTGCGCGGGAGCAGCCATCATGGCGCCTGCGGTCGGTTGAGCGGTCGCGGCCATGGCCCGCGTTCCTTCTGGAAGCACGGCAGCCAGGTGGTGTCACCCGGCTGCGCAATGCGGTCAAAACAATGTTTTCGTGTTTACTCAGCCTTGGCACCCGGCGCCGTGCGGCTGTCGACATCGACGACGACGCTGAGGCCGGCACGCAGCTTGCCGGTATCCAGCACATCCCTAGGGATCGCGATCCTGACCGGCACGCGCTGGGTGACCTTGGTGAAGTTGCCCGTGGCGTTTTCCGCCGGCAAAAGCGAGAACACCGAGCCGGACGCTGGCGCGATGGACTCGACGGTGCCGAGAATGTCGTCTTCCTCATAGGCATCGACATGCAGATGCACCTTGGAGCCCGGCACGAGATGGGCGATCTGCGTTTCCTTGAAGTTCGCCTCGATATAGAGGTCCTTCACGGGAACCAGCGCCGCAAGGCGGCCGCCGGCCGAAACGAGGTCGCCGACCTGTACCGAAATGTTCCCGACGACACCGTCATAGGGCGCCTTCAGTAAGGTGAAGCCGAGGTCGCGCACCGCCTTGTCGCGTGCAAGCTCCAGCGAGCGGATGCCGCTGTCTGATTCGGCGCGCTGCGCCTGAAGCACCGCAATGCTCGCCCTAGCGGAAACGATATTGGCATCGGCACCGACGAGATTGGCTCTGGCCTGGTCGAGCGCCACCGTGGCGCTGTCGAGTGAGGCCGTCGTGCCGACTTCCTTGTTCGCCAATTCCTTGGCGCGCTTTTCCGCAACCTGGGCACCGCTGAGAGCAGCCTGATAGGCGGTCTTCTGGGCCTCAGCCTGGGCGAGCGCAGCCTTGGCGCCGTCGATCTGTGCGTCGATGCGGTGGAGCGCCAGCTTCTGCGTGGCGATCTGCGCCTCGGCCTGTTCGCGGGCGAGCAGGTAGTCGCCGTCATCGAGCGTGACCAGCGGATCGCCGGCCTTAACCGCCTGGTTGGCAACGACATTCACCGCCGCGACATAGCCGGAGACCTTCGGCGAGATGGACGCGATATCGCCTTCGATATAGGCGTCGTCCGTCGAGATCATGAAGCGGCCATGCGTCCACCACTGGTAGCCGTACCAGCCGGCGGCGGACAACAGCGCCAGGCCGACGATCGGCAGCATGAAGCGGCGGCCGCTCTTCTTCTTTTCCGGCTCGGCGACGGCAGCGGCGGGCGCGGGCGCCTCGGCGGTCGTCACCGGCTTTGCCTCGGCGGTTTCGGCCTGGAAATCATCGTTGACCGGGCGAACCTTCGCCGTGCCGGCGCCATGGGAAGTCGACATGCGCATGCCACCATTCTCTGGGATGGAAAAATGAACTGAACCGTTCGGTTCGATTTGACATAGACCTGTTTATCCCGCATATCAAGTGAAATCGAACCACGCGGTTCGAAATAGTTCACAGAAAGTTTCAAGCTTGGAAAGGCAGATGGATACCACGGAAGACAGACTGGCCGTCCCGCAGACGGGTCGCCGCGTGGCGGGTGAAGACCCCGCCAAACGCGAGCAGATCCTTGACGGGGCCAAGCGGGTGTTCATGGAGCAAGGCTTCGAAGCCGCCAGCATGAACGACATTACGCGCGCCGCCGGTGTCTCCAAGGGCACGATCTACGTCTATTTCGAGAACAAGGAAGACCTGTTCGCCGACATGATCGAGCGCGAGCGGCGCCGGATCACCGAAACGATCCGGCACGCGCTGGACAGCGGCCAGCCGCTTGCCGATGCGCTCATGGCGTTCGGCATGCTGTTTGCCGCGCACATGACCGCAGATCAGACGATCCGCGCCATGCGCATGGTGATTGCCGCGAACCACCGGCTGCCGAGCCTCTGTAGCCGCTTTTTCTCCGCATCGTCGATCAACCCCGTCTCGGTGCTGCAGGATTATCTCGACCGCCAGGTCGCAGCCGGCATCCTCACCTGTGACGACACCACGCACGCGGCCAAGCAGTTCATCGAGCTCACCACCGTCGGCCTCTTCAAGCCCCGCATTTTCGGCGCCATGGAAGAGGTGCCCGCAAAGACGGCGATCGAGAAGAACGTCACGTCGGCGATCCGCATGTTCCTCGCGGCCTATGGCGCGAAAGCCTGACGCTTTTGCCGCACTCAGCCGCGAACGCGCAACCACGATCAAGTGACTGGTCGCCTGGGACGCCATAAGATGGCTGTCCATGAGGAGCGACGCCATCCATGCACCCAGTTGCAAAAGCCATCTGGTTCATCGAAAGCCATTTCGGGCGGGCCATAGCCCTGTCCGAAATCGCCGAGATGGCCGGCATGTCGCGGCATCACCTGTCGCGGCGCTTCAGCCAGATGACCGGGCAGAACCTCAACCGCTATCTGCGCGCCCGCCGCCTATCGGAAGCCGCCCGCCAGCTTGCGGGCGGAGCCGACAACATCCTGACCGTCGCGCTCGATGCCGGCTACGGCTCCCATGAGGCATTCACTCGCGCCTTCCGCGAGCAATTCGGCCTGACACCCGAAACGCTCCGCGCCCGGCGCGACCTTTCCGGCCTCACGCTCCAGGAGCCCATCCGCATGTCGACCGTAGAGAAAAGCAGTCTTCCCGCACCCCGCATCGAAACGCTCGATGCCTTCACCATCGCCGGCCTCGGCGGTGATTTCGAACCCGGCAAGGCAGCGGGCATTCCCGCGCTCTGGCAGAGGTTCAACGCCTATTTCGGCCATATCCCCGGCCAGGTCGACAAGACCGCCTACGGCCTCTGCACCATGCAGCTGGGGAAACCCGGCTTTCGTTATGTCGCCGGCGCACGCGTGTCGCGTCGCGACGACCTTCCAGCCGAATTCGAGATCATCGCCGTGCCGGCGCAGAGCTGGGCCATGTTCCAGCACCACGGCCATGTCAACGGCATCCCGGCAACGGTCGATGCCGCTTTCCGTACCTGGCTGCCGACGTCAGGACGCACGGTCGGCGGGTTTCCGGACATGCTCGAATTTTACGGCGAGGATTTCGACCCGGAAACCGGGCACGGTCGCGTCGAAATCTGGCTGCCGCTCGCCGATCAGATGACGAAATCGTGATATCAGCGCCAACGGCGGCCGGTCCGCTTGCCAGCGGTCAAAATCTGCATACATACGGAAGTCCATTCTCAAACCGTATTTAAGGAGAGGAAGACCGGATGGACAGCATTCTTGCGCTCATGCAAGACCCGGCCGCCTGGATTGCACTCGTCACGCTCGTCGTGATGGAAGTGGTTCTCGGTATCGACAACCTTATCTTCATTTCGATCCTGACGAACAAGCTGCCCCCCGAACATCGCGAGCGCGCTCGCCGCATCGGCATCGGCCTTGCGCTCGTCATGCGCCTTGCCCTTCTCGGCACCATCGCATGGATCGTCCAGCTCACCACCCCGGTCTTCGAGGCCTTCGGTCACGGCTATTCCTGGAAGGACATGATCCTGATCGCCGGCGGCCTCTTCCTCGTCTGGAAGGCGACCAAGGAGATCCACCACAACGTGGACCCGGTCGATCACAAGGAAGACATGGTCGGCGGCCCGGCGACGACGGGCTTTGCCGCCGCCATCGGCCAGATCCTGCTGCTCGACCTCGTCTTCTCGGTCGACAGCATCATCACCGCCGTCGGCATGACGCCGCACCTGCCGATCATGGTGGTCGCCGTCGTCGTCGCCGTCACGGTCATGCTGGTTGCAGCAACGCCGCTTGCCAACTTCATCGAACGCAACCCGACGATCGTCATGCTGGCGCTCGCCTTCCTGCTGATGATCGGTACGACGCTGATTGCCGAAGGCATGGGTTTCCACGTCCCCAAGGGCTACGTCTACGCCGCCATGGCCTTCTCGGCGCTCGTCGAGGTGTTGAACATGGTCTCGCGCAATGCGCGGCAAAGAAACAAGGGCACGAGACACTGACGCAAACGAAAGGGCCGGCTCATCGCCGGCCCTTTTTTCAATGTCCTGTCAGAACGTGCGCTCGAAGCGCAGATAGCCGCCCCAGGCATCGGCATCCGGAATGTCAAAATTGTCGCGATAGGCAAGCTCGGGCGTCACTGTGAAACCGTCGACGACAGTGACAGGAAGGTCGGCAACGAAAGCGAAATTCTCATCCTCGTCATAGGCGGCCTGCGTATAGAAGGCGAGCTTGTCCGTGACCTGGAAATTCGCCCCCGCCCAGAGCGCCCAATCACCGTTCCACTGGGCGTAATAATTGTTGCTATCCGTATTGCCGACGCCGGTGCCGGCCGGATCGTTGGTGCTGTAGCCCGCCATGGCGAAGACGGACACCTTGTCGCTCAGGGTCAGGTCGAGCCGCAGCTTCGCCGCCCCCTCCTCCGCCACCGCGTCGTAAGCCGCGATGAAGGCGATCGCCCCCCAGTCCTTGGTCAGCGAAGCTCCGGCGACGATGTTGGGGACATAGTCCGAATTGGTGGCGCCGTCGCCGGGAAGCTCGAGACCGCCCGCGGCCGAGAAGCCGTTTTCACCGGTATGGGTATAGACGATCTGGCTGGTTTCGAACGGACCATAGGGAACGCCGAGGTCATCGCTGATCACATAGCCGGCATAGGCCGGGAAGGTGGAAAACAGCGAGTCGTTCATGCCGACGCGAAAACCGCCAAGCTCGATATAGGCGTATTCCACCTCGACATAATGAGAACTGCTGGTCGCGTCCTGATCGTAGTTGAAATGCAACTTCGCAGTGCCGCGCAGCGTCCCGTACTCGCTGTCCGTCCGTGCATCGACATCAAGCGCAAAGCGTGCCTGCTCGTAACGCGCGTCCCCGCGTCCATCGCCGGTGTCGGCAATGCCGTCGCCATCCGTGTCGATATCGTCAGGCGCATCGGCGCCAAATCCATAGTCCGGCATATTGCCCACGCCGATATCGAACCGCACATAGCCGCCGATCTTCAGGCAGGTCTCCGTGCCGGGGATATAGAAAAAGCCGGTACCGAAAGCGTCGCAGACGCGGACATAGTCCATCGGCTCGGGCTCCGCCGCGACGATGGCATCGGCCGCAAGTGCGGAGCCGGATATAGCACAGGCCGCCACCGTTCCAAGAAGCAGCAGGATTTCCCCCCTCGTTGTCATAAGCCCGTGCGTCCTGCCTGCTGTTGCCGCCATGGTAAGCCCCCAAACCATTAACTGAACATTCATTCAAAACTATCGCACATAATTATTATAAGACAATATGTTGGCGACGATCAAAAGATCTGTTCATCGCATGAACTGCCGTCGCGACGGGGAAAAATCAGTAAAATCAGGGGTCGAAGACGGGCCGGGCGGGTGGGGAGCTCGCCTGCCGTTTCGTTGGCCGCAGGGAGAAACCGGAAAAATCCCTGCGTTCTCCATCTCCGTCCTGTCCGGTTGACACGGCCCGTCTTCCCTTGGCAAACCTTGCGGCGGAGGGATTGTTCCGAAAAGAGCGCGTGCGTTTCCGTTGCCCGTCGACGGAACCCGAAGGCGTCAGCGGAATTCCATCCGAACATCGTCCCGCCGCACGGACCCTGACATGACCCTTGAGCAGACCTTCGCCTTCGTCGTCATCGCGCTCATGATGGCGGCGTTCATATGGGGAAGGTTCCGCTACGATCTCGTCGCCTGCTGTTCGCTTCTGTTGGCGCTGGCGCTCGGCATCGTCCCCTTCGACAAGGCCTTTTCCGGCTTTTCCGACGATATCGTCATCATCGTCGCCAGCGCCCTGATGGTGAGCGCGGCCGTCGCGCGCTCCGGCATCGTCAATCTGGCGGTGAAGCGCTTCTTCCCCAACCTCATCTCGAAACAGAGCCAGCTCGCGCTGCTGCTCGTCTCGGTCGCGGTGCTCTCGGCCTTCATCAAGAATATCGGCGCGCTCGCCATCATGATGCCGCTCGCCTTCCAGTTCGCCAAGAAATCTAACACACCCGCCTCGAAATTCCTGATGCCCATGGCCTTCGCCGCCCTGCTCGGCGGCCTGATGACCCAGATCGGCACCTCGCCGAACATCGTCGTCTCGCGGCTGCGCCAGGAGATCACCGGCGAGAGCTTCACCATGTTCGATTTCACGCCCGTCGGCGCGGTGCTGACGGTCTGCGGCATCCTCTTCATGCTGTTTTTCAACCGCATCGTACCCGAGCGGGAAAACGGCAATGCAAGCATCGAGGAATCGCTGGAGGCCTCCGCCTATTCCTCCGATGCGACGGTGGAGGAAGGCTCGCCCTCCGTCGGAAAATCATTGAACGAGATCCTGCGCAACGGCGACGGCGACGTGATCGCCACCGCCATCATTCGTGGCCACGTCCACCTCACGCCCTTGCCCGACGTGCGGCTCACCGCCGGTGACACGATCCTGATGGAGGGCACGGCGAGCGCGCTCGACAAGGTCGTCTCCGCCGCCGGTCTGACGCTTTCAGGCAAGCCGATCCAATCCGGGCGCGGCGAAGCCGATGAAATCAGCGCCATCGAAGTGGTCGTCGGCAACGAATCCCGCCTTATCGACATTTCCGCCCGCTCCATCGCGCTCTTTCATTCCTACGGCATCAATCTGCTCGCCGTCAGCCGGCAGGGCCAGCGCCTGCGCGAAAAGCTCTCCGCCGTGCGGCTGCGCCCCGGCGACGTGATCGTCATCCAGGGCAACAACCGGGCGCTCCCGACCCTATTGCCGGAGCTCGGCCTGCTGCCGCTCGCCCAGCGCGAAATCCTGCTCGGCTCGCCGCGCAAGGCGATCATTCCCGTGCTGATCCTGATTGCTGCCATGGCCTCGACGGCGCTTGGCCTCGTGCCGGTCGCGACCGGCTTCTTCGCCGCCGCCGTCGCCATGGTGCTGTTTCGCGCCGTGCCGCTGCGCGAGGCCTATGGCGCGCTCGATGGGCCGATCCTCGTCATGCTCGCAGCCCTCATCCCCGTGTCCGACAGCCTGCGCACGACGGGCGCCAGCGAACTCATCGCCGGGTGGCTCGGTGCCGTCGCCGTGCACCTGCCGCCCTTCGGCGCGCTTGCCCTCATCCTCTTGACGGCGATGGCCGTGACGCCCTTTCTCAACAATGCGGCAACCGTGCTCGTCATGGCGCCCATCGCCGCAAGTTTCGCCGGGGCGCTGCACTACAAGCCCGAGGCCTTCCTGATGGCGGTGGCGATCGGCGCCGGATGCGACTTCCTCACCCCCGTCGGCCACCAGTGCAACACCCTGGTCATGGGACCGGGCGGCTACAAATTCGCCGATTATCCGCGCGTCGGCCTGCCCTTGTCCTTCCTCATCGTGCTCGTCAGCATTCCGGCACTGCTCGTCGTCTGGCCGCTGCAATAGGGACTTTGAGTTTTTCTTGACGTGCCGGGCTGAATATGGTCTCAACCAGCCCAACGGAAAGCCCTCTCCGCCCATGTAAAACGGCACAAAACCGGGCTCTTCCTCCCATAAGTCAAGACGGGCCCTATCATGAGCACTTCCGGAACCGCATCCGGCGTTCGCGTACGCATCGCACCCTCCCCGACCGGCGAACCCCACGTCGGCACCGCCTATATCGCGCTGTTCAACTATCTCTTCGCCAAGAAGCACAACGGCACCTTCATCCTGCGCATCGAGGATACGGACGCCACGCGCTCGACGCCGGAATTCGAACAGAAGGTGCTGGACGCGCTGAAATGGTGCGGCCTCGAATGGTCCGAAGGCCCCGATATCGGCGGCCCCTACGGCCCTTATCGCCAGTCCGACCGCAAGGACATCTACCGCCCCTACGTCGACAAGATCGTCGACAACGGCCACGGCTTCAAGTGTTTCTGCACGCCCGAGCGGCTGGAGCAGATGCGCGAGGCGCAGCGCGCCGCCGGCAAGCCGCCGAAATATGACGGTCTCTGCCTGCATCTGACGGCAGAAGAAGTGACGAAGCGCGTCGAAGCCGGCGAGCCGCATGTCGTGCGCATGAAGATCCCGACCGAGGGTTCCTGCAAGTTCGTCGACGGCGTCTATGGTCCGGTCGAAATCCCGTGGGACGCCGTCGACATGCAGGTCCTGCTCAAGGCCGACGGCATGCCGACCTACCACATGGCGAATGTGGTCGATGACCACATGATGAAGATCACCCATGTGGCGCGCGGCGAGGAATGGCTGGCTTCCGTGCCGAAGCACATCCTTATCTATCAATATCTCGGCCTCGAGCCGCCGGTCTTCATGCACCTGTCGCTGATGCGCAATCACGACAAGTCGAAGCTGTCGAAGCGCAAGAACCCGACCTCGATCTCCTATTATTCGGCGCTCGGCTACCTGCCGGAAGCGCTGATGAACTTCCTCGGCCTGTTCTTCATCCAGATCGCCGAGGGCGAAGAACTGCTCACCATGGAGCAGCTCGCCGAAAAATTCGACCCGGAGAACCTCTCCAAGGCCGGCGCGATCTTCGATATCCAGAAGCTCGACTGGCTGAACGGCCGCTGGCTGCGCGAAAAGCTGACCGAAGAGGAATTCGTCGCCCGAGTCCTCAACTGGGCGATGGAAAACGACCGCATCCGCCAAGGCCTGAAGCTGTCGCAGTCGCGCATCTCCAAGCTCGGCGAACTGCCCGATCTCGCCGGCTTCCTCCTGAAGTCGGATCTCGGCCTGACGCCGGAGGTCTTCGCCAAGGTGAAGTCCACCCCGGAGGAAATTCTCGAAGTGCTGAATCAGGTGCAGCCGGATCTCGAAAAGATGCCGGAATGGACCGTCGAAAGCATCGAAGCGGAACTGCGCGCCAGCGCCGACCGGCTCGGCAAGAAGCTCAAGGTCGTCGTCGCCCCGCTGTTCGTGGCCGTCTCCGGCTCGTCGCGTTCGCTGCCGCTCTTCGACTCGATGGCCATCCTCGGCCGCTCCGTCGTACGCCAGCGCCTGAAGGTCGCCGCACAGGTCGTCGCCTCCATGGTCGGCAGCGGAAAGTAAGGACTGAAAAGAATGAACGACAAGACAGAAACCGCCCTTTCCTCCGATCCGACGGAAGTCCGCCGCCAGAAGCTCGGCCAGCTGCGCGAGACGATCGGCGATGTCTATCCGGCACATTTCCACCGCACGATGACCAATGCGGAACTGGCGGCCAAATACGAGACGCTGGAGCTCGACACGGAAAGCGGCGACGTCGTGACTGTCGCTGGCCGCGTCTATTCCTCGCGCAATTCCGGCATGTTCATGGATATCCATGACGCCTCGGGCAAGATCCAGATCTTCTCCCACAAGGACACCACGCCGGAAGAGGCCCGCAATCTGCTGCCGATGATCGACATCGGCGACATCATCGGCGTCACCGGCGTCGTGCGCCGCACCAAGCGCGGCGAACTGACGATCAACGCACAGCAGATCGTGATGCTGACCAAGTCGCTTCTTCCCATGCCGGAGAAGTGGAACGGCATCGCCGACGTCGAAATCCGCTATCGCAAGCGCCACCTCGACATCATGAGCAACGAGGAATCGAAGCTGCGCTTCCAGCAGCGCTCGAAGATCGTCTCGGGCATTCGCCGCTTCATGGAAAACGATGGCTTCATGGAAGTCGAGACGCCCATGCTGCACTCCGTCTATGGCGGCGCGACGGCCGAACCCTTCAAGACGCACCACAACACGCTGAAGCTCGACATGTACCTGCGCATCGCGCCGGAACTGTTTTTGAAGCGCACGCTGGTCTCCGGCCTCACCGACAAGGTGTTCGAGATCAACCGCAACTTCCGCAATGAGGGCGTGTCGACCCGGCACAATCCCGAATTCACCATGATGGAGTGCTACTGGGCCTATGCCGACTACGAGGACATCATGGACCTCGTGGAACGTCTGTTCGCCGAGCTGGCCGTAAAAATCCACGGCTCGACCGAGTTCGCCTATGGCGACAAGGAAATCTCCTTCAAGGGGCCGTTCAAGCGTGTGCCGATGCCCGATGCCGTGAAGGAAGTGACCGGCATAGATTTCCTCGCCATCAAGACGGACGAGGAAGCCCGCGCTGCCGCCAAGGCTGCTGGCTTCGAAGTCGAGAAGGACTGGACCTGGGGCGAATGCCTCGCCTTCATCTTCGAGGAGAAGGTCGAGGGCACGCTGATCCAGCCGAGTCACGTCACGCATTTCCCGAAGGACATATCGCCCTTCGCAAAGGAAGTACCGGGCGAGCCGCGCCTCGTCGAGCGTTTCGAGACCTATTGCAACACCTGGGAACTCGGCAACGCTTTCTCCGAACTCAACGACCCGGAAGAGCAGCGCGCCCGCATGGTTGAGCAGCTTGAACAGGCACACGCCCGCGGTGAAAAGGCCAAGCAGCTCGACGATGAGTTCCTGGACGCCATCGACCAGGGCATGCCGCCGGCCGGCGGTCTCGGCATCGGCGTCGACCGTCTGATCATGCTGCTCACCAATGCCCCGTCGATCCGCGACGTTATCCTCTTCCCGGCCCGCCGGGCGAAGGCCGACTGAGGTCGGCAAGACACGCAGACATTGTTGCCGCCACTTCGGTGAAACGAGGTGGCGGCATTTTTATTTTAGGGTGGGATTTTGAAATGGGCATTCGCCGCGCAGAGGCGCGACGGTCCAAGCTCAGGCGTCAGTGCTCACTCGAAGCGACCTCGTGCGAACCTTCTTCAGCCGCCTCGGCATGTTCGCCGCCTTCCGCCGGTGCCTCGTGGCCACCTTCTGCAGCCTCGCCGTGCCCACCCTCGGCCGCCTCGCCATGGTCGCCTTCCGCCTTGGCTTCGCCGTGGCCGGCGCTTTCGCCATGCCCGCCCTCTTCAGCAACGGCATTGGGATCGACACAATCTTCCCGCTCTTCCATGGCGGTCACGATGGTCTTGATCTCGTCCAGCGAGAGTTCCTTGCGCGCGCCGTAGAATTCGCCATTCTCGGCGGGCTTGCCGTCCGTATAACGGGCGACGAAGGGCGCCGTCATGCCGGGAATGGCGGAGGGATTGCGAGCGAACAGCACTTCGGCGCCGATAGCGCGGCCGCGCATGTCGGCACGGTTTTGCGGGCCGGCGGCATCGAGCAGGATGACCTGGTAGAGATCGGCCTCCTCATGATTGGAGACGGCCCCGGCGACACGCAGCGCCGTCTTGATACGCACGTCCGCCTCCTTGGCCTCCGAACGCACATATTTGCGCAGCCATTGCTGGCCGTTGCGATCCAGCCGCACGGTGGTGACGAGGGTGCAGGCCGCACCGGAAATCTGCTCCGCCGGTGGCCCGAGCAAAGCTTCACGCCCGACGATGATGGCCGCGGCACCCGAGGCGCCGGTCAGTACCATGACACCGGCGACGATGATCAGAAGCTTGCGGGACAGGCGAAATGACGTCGGGAGCAGCTTCACGGGCGGCAACTTCTCTTAAAACGCAGGAACACGAACGCGCCGAGAGCGCGCGAACTTTGCACACTCTACAGCTATGGCGTTTCGGAAGTTTTAAACGGCCGCGTCCGATTTCGGGACGGTTTTGCGAATGATTTGCAATTGCGTTGACAGGTCGCAAAAGCCCCCTATAGTTTAATGCAACTCATTCGCAAAAGCAGATCAGGACATCCAATGCTCCGCCGATCCTTCAATGCCTTTCTTGCTAGCCTGCCCCTCTTGATGACTACCCCCGCGCTCGCCCAGGAAAAACCCAAGGTGGTCACGACCTTCACCATCATCGCCGATATCGCGGCGAATGTGGCGGGCGATGCGGCAACGGTGGAATCGATCACGAAGCCGGGCGCCGAGATCCACAACTACCAGCCGACGCCGCGCGATATCCTGAAGGCGCAGGATGCCAAGCTCGTCCTGTGGAACGGCCTCAACCTTGAACTCTGGTTCCAGAAATTCCTGCGCAATCTCGGCGACGTGCCCAACGTCACGGTCTCCGAAGGCATCGAGCCGATGAGCATCGTGGAAGGGCCCTACCAGGGCAAGCCGAACCCGCATGCCTGGATGTCACCGGACAATGCGCTCATCTATGTCGAGAACATCCGCAAGGCGCTCGGCTCGCTCGATCCCGCCAATGCCGCGACCTATGACGCTAATGCCAAAGCCTATAGCGACAAGATCAAGGCGCTCGGCGAGGAGATGAAGGCGAAGATCGGCGCACTGCCGGCCGAAAAGCGCTGGCTCGTCACCAGCGAAGGCGCCTTCTCCTATCTCACCCGCGATTTCGGCCTGAAGGAGCTCTTCCTCTGGCCGATCAACGCCGATCAGCAGGGCACGCCCAAGCAGGTCAAGGCCGTGATCGACGCGGTGCGCGAGCACAATATCCACGTCGTCTTCTCCGAAAGCACCGTCTCGGCCGATCCGGCCAAGCAGGTCGCGGCCGAAACGGGCGCGGCCTATGGCGGCGTGCTCTATGTCGACTCCCTGAGCGAGGCGGATGGCCCCGTGCCGACCTATCTCGACCTGTTGCGCGTCACCTCCGAGACCATCGTGAAAGGCCTTTCGCAATGATGATGGGCAGCAAGACGAAGAAGGTCGACGGCATCGTCGCCGAGGATGTGACCGTCACCTACCGCAACGGCCATACCGCGCTGACCCATGCCAGCTTCTCGGTGCCGAAGGGCACGATCACCGCGCTGGTCGGCGTCAATGGTGCGGGCAAATCCACGCTGTTCAAGGCGATCATGGGCTTCGTGCCGATTGCCGCCGGCAAGGTGACCATCCTCGGGCTCACCGTGCGCGAGGCGCTGAAGAAAAATCTCGTCGCCTATGTGCCGCAGGCCGAGGAGGTCGACTGGACCTTCCCGGTGCTGGTCGAGGATGTCGTCATGATGGGCCGCTACGGCCACATGAACTGGCTGCGCATTCCGAGCAAACGCGACCATGACATGGTCGAGGAGGCGCTGGCGCGCGTCAACATGGCGGCCTTCCGCAAGCGCCAGATCGGCGAGCTCTCCGGCGGCCAGCGCAAGCGCGTCTTCCTCGCCCGCGCGCTCGCGCAGGAGGGCCAGGTCATCCTGCTCGACGAGCCCTTCACCGGCGTCGATGTCAACACCGAGGAGCAGATCATCGAGCTGCTCGGCAAGCTGCGCGACGAGGGCCGCGTCATGCTGGTCTCCACCCACAACCTCGGCAGCGTGCCGGATTTCTGCGACCGCACGGTCTTCGTGAAGGGTACGGTCATCGCCTCCGGCCCGACGGCCGAAACCTTCACCGAGGCCAATCTGGAACGCGCCTTCGGCGGCGTGCTGCGCCACTTCATACTCGGCGGCCACGACCTGCACGACGACGAGGACAAGCGCTCCGTCAAGGTCATCACCGACGACGAGCGCCCCTTCGTCATCTACAGCGAGGAGAAGACGCCGTGATCGACGCGCTTCTCGAACCCTTCGCCTACGGCTACATGGTCAACGCCATGTGGGTGAGCGCGCTGGTCGGCTGCATCTGCGGTTTCCTCTCCGCCTATCTGATGCTGAAGGGCTGGTCGCTGATCGGCGATGCGCTCTCGCATTCCATCGTGCCGGGCGTGGCCGGCGCCTATATGCTGGGCCTGCCGTTTGCCGTCGGCGCCTTCCTCTCGGGCGGGCTTGCCGCCGCCGCCATGCTCTTTCTCAACCGCCAGACGCGGCTGAAGGAAGACGCGATCATCGGCATGATCTTCTCCTCCTTCTTCGGCCTCGGCCTGTTCATGGTCTCGCTCTCGCCGACGCCGGTGAACATCCAGACCATCGTTCTCGGCAATATCTTGGCGATCACGCCGGAGGATACGATCCAGCTCGCCATCATCGGCGTGGTGACGCTGGTCATCCTGCTGCTCAAATGGAAGGACCTGATGGTCACCTTCTTCGACGAGAGCCATGCCCGCTCCATCGGCCTCAACCCGACCGGCCTGAAAATCCTGTTCTTCACGCTGCTCAGCGCCTCAACGGTCGCGGCCATGCAGACGGTCGGCGCCTTCCTCGTCGTCGCCATGGTGGTGACGCCGGGCGCGACGGCCTATCTCCTGACCGACCGCTTCCAGCGCCTCGTGGTGATTGCCGCAACGCTGGGGGCCGGCACCAGCTTCGTCGGCGCCTACGCCTCCTATTTCCTCGACGGCGCGACGGGCGGCATCATCGTCGTGCTGCAGACGGCGATCTTCCTCCTCGCCTTCCTCTTCGCGCCGAAACACGGCCTGCTCGCCGCCCGCCGCCGCAGCCGGCTGGCGCTTGAAACCGCGCAAGGCATCCAGCCATGAACGAGACGCTCGAACTCGCCCTCCTGCCCTTCCAGCTCGCCTTCATGCAGAACGCCTTCCTGGTGACGCTGATGATCGCGGTGCCGATGGCGCTGCTCTCCTGCTATCTCGTGCTGAAGGGTTGGTCGCTGATGGGCGATGCCGTCTCGCATGCCGTGCTGCCGGGCGTCGTCATCGCCTATGTCGTCGGCCTGCCCTTTGCCGCGGGCGCCTTCGTCGCCGGCCTCACCTGCGCGCTCGCCGCCGGCTACCTCAAGGACAACAGCCGCGTGAAAGAGGATACCGTGCTCGGCATCGTCTTTTCCGGCATGTTCGCACTCGGCCTCGTGCTCTACGTCAAGATCCAGCCGGATATCCATCTCGACCATATCCTCTTCGGCGACATGCTCGGCATCGCCCCATCCGATCTCATAGAAACCGGCGTGATCGCCATCGCCTCGACCGGCTTCATCCTGCTCTTCCGCAAGGACCTGCTGGTGCATGCCTTCGACCGCCAGCACGCCTCCGCCATCGGCCTGCCGGTGAACCTCCTGCATTACGGCCTGCTCGCCGTGCTCTCGCTGGTCGTGGTCGGCGCTCTGAAGGCGGTCGGCATCATTCTCGCCATCGCCATGCTGGTGGCGCCCGGCGCCATCGCCGCCCTCCTCACCCGGCGTTTTCCGAGCATGCTGCTCGTCGCTGTCGGCGTCGCGGTTGGCGCCTCCTTCTTCGGCATCTGGCTGAGCTTCATCATCGACAGCGCGCCGGCACCGACGATCGTTCTGCTGATGACCGTCCTCTTCGTCTTCGCCTTCGTGCGGCAGATGCTTGAAAACCGGAAGCCCGGCACGCAGGCCGGGCAACGGGCGACGATGTCGTCAGAGGCGTCGGATCAATAGACGTCGACGACGCGATTTTCGCACTTGCGGACGTGCTCGAAGTAGCGATTGCCGTAGGCGTCGTAGCGGCGGACCTTTTCCACCATGCAGAAGACATCACCCTTGACCTTGACGACTTCATAGCGCGGGCGATGGGTGATGACACGCAGGTATTCCGCGCCGTCACTGCCGCCGCGACCACCGTGGCCGCCACGGCCACCACCATTGTCACCACGGCTCTGGGCCATGGCGACGCCAGCGAAGGACGATGCGAGGGTTGCGATGGCAAGGATGGTTACGATCGATTTTTTCATGGGTTTCTCTCCTCTTTAAGGGGAACCGGACTATCCGTTCCGTGAGAAGAAAGATCGCATATCCCGGCATTGCCGGCTGTTCCCCATGGCACATGGCCAGCGACGCGGGATAGGTCAGCGCCGGTCGACAGCTTTGCCTTTTCCGTCTATCGTCCGCCGCAATCGCCCGCCGGTCCATCGCATTCGGCGGCAAAAGACCAGAAGACCAACGCATACGGGACACCATGGCGCATATCGGTATCGTCGGCGGCGGGCTTATCGGCTGCGCCTCAGCGCTGCATTTGCTCGAACAGGGCCACGCCGTCACCATCCTCGAGCGGGATGCCGGTGGCCTGCCGGCTTCCGTCGGCAATGCCGGCATTCTCGCAACGCCGGAGATCGACCCGATCGCGCGGCCGGACATGCTGCTCTCCGTGCCGAAATGGCTGCTCGATCCGCTCGGGCCTTTGACGCTGCGATGGCAGGATCTGCCCGCGCTGACGCCCTGGCTCGTGAGGCTCTTGCTCTCGGCCCGCGCAAGCAAGGTCGCCGCCAGCCGTGCCGCCCTGCTCTATCTCATGAAGACCGCCGAAACCGATCATCTTCGCCTCGGTCAGTTCGTCGGTATTTCCGGCCATATCCGCGACACCGGCGCAATGACGGTCTTCGACAGCGCCGCCGCCCGCGACAAGGTTTTTGCGCATGAGACTGAGAACGCCAGGCTGATCGGCTGCAATGTCGAAAAGCTCGATGTGGAGGAAGCCCGCCGCCGCGTGCCGGCTTTGCAGGGCGCCTTTGCCGGTGCCGTCTTCAACGACGGCCACAAGACGTTCGAATATCCGCTGACCTTCCTGCGCCGCCTGCAGGCAGCGCTTCGCGAGCGCGCAGCCCTCGTCGATGCCACGGTCTCCTCGGTCGCGCAGGCTGAGAGCGGCGTCCTCGTACGCACCGAAGGCGGCCGCGAGTTCACCTTCGACAGGCTGGCGATCACCTCCGGCATCTGGTCGCGCCGCTTCGTGGCCGATCTCGGCCTGAAGGTGCTGCTCGAAACCGAGCGCGGCTACAACACCACCTTCATGAACCCATCGACCACGCTGGAAATGCCGGTGTTCTTTGGCGAACACGGCTTCGTCGCGACGCCCTTCGAAAACGCGTTGCGCATCGGCGGTGCCGTCGAGCTCGCCTCGCCGGAAGCGCCGGCCAATTACAAACGCGCGGCCGCCATGCGCCGGAAGATGCGCCGCTACGTGCCGGACCTCCAGGAGGACGGCGGAACGGAATGGATGGGCCGCCGGCCCTCGACACCGGATTCGATCCCCGTCATCAGCCTGCATCCGCGCGACCCGCGCATCGCCTTCGCCTTCGGCCACGGCCATCTCGGCCTGACGCTTTCGGCGACGACCGGCCGCCATGTCGCCCGCCTGCTGGCCGGCGAGGGCGAAAGCGCGCTTGCCCCCTTCTCCATCGCCCGCTTCCAGTAAGCGCGCGATCACCCCGCAAAAATAACAAGAAAGGTCCCACCATGCATAAGGTCATCTTCGATACGGATCCCGGCGTCGACGACGCCATGGCGCTATTGTTCCTGCACAACCACCCCGACATCGACCTCATCGGCATCACCACCGTCTTCGGCAATGCATCGATCGAGACGACGACGCGCAACGCGCTGTTCCTGAAGCGCGAATGGGGCATTTCGGCGCCGGTCGCCAGGGGCGAAGGCAAGACCTACAATCCCATGCGCAACCCGGTCGACTGGCCGGTGATGATCCACGGCCATGACGGGCTCGGCAACATCAACGTGCCTGAGACGATCGACCTGCCAATCGATCCGCGCAGCGCACCGCGCTTCATCATCGAGACCGTGCGCGCCAATCCCGGCGAAGTCACGCTGATCGCCGTCGGCCGCATGTCGAACCTCGCCTATGCGCTGAAGGAGGACCCCGCGATTGCCGGCCTCGTCAAGCAGGTGATCATCATGGGCGGCGCCTTCGACGTGCCCGGCAACATCACGCCGGCCGCCGAAGCCAATATCCATGGCGATCCGGAAGCCGCCGATGCCGTGATGACCGCACCATGGAAGGTCGTCGTCGTCGGCCTCGACGTGACGATGAAGACCGTGATGACGCGCCGGCGCCTGGCCGAACTCACCGCGCTGAACAGCACGCATCTGAAGCTGCTCTCCGACATCTCGCAGTTCTATATCGACTTCTACGGCCAGCACGTGAAGGACGAGGGCATGGTGGTGCATGACAGCTGTGCCTGCATCTATCTCGTCGCCCCCGAGCTCTTCGCCACCCGCAGCGGTGCGATCCGTGTCGTGGCCGGCGGCATCGCCGATGGCCAGACGATCCAGAAGCCCGACGCCCGCAGCTTCCCGCCCGGCAACTGGGACGATCTGCCGAGCCAGCACGCCTGCATCGGCATCGATGCGGACAAGGTCATGGCGCTGCTCGACGAGACGCTCATCCGCTAAATCCAGGCCGGCCGGTGCCCGTCACCGGCCGCTTCACATCCTTGATCATTGCGCCGTGCCGGGCAATTGCCAGTCGATCGGCTTGCGGCCATGCTTCTCAAGGAATGCATTCGCTTTCGAAAACGGTTTCGTGCCGAAGAAGCCGTTATGTGCAGACAGAGGAGAAGGATGCGGCGAGCGCAGCACGAGATGGCGCTTGCTGTCGACGAAGGCAGCCTTCTTCTGCGCGTAGGATCCCCAGAGGATGAAGACGACGGGCTTTTCCTGTTCGTTGACCGCGCGGATGACGGCGTCCGTGAACCGCTCCCAGCCCTTGCCCTGGTGGGACGCGGCGCGGCCCATTTCCACGGTCAGCACGCTGTTCAGCAAAAGCACGCCCTGTTTGGCCCAATGCTCCAGAAAACCATGGCGGGCCGGCGGGATGCCGAGGTCGTCCTGCATTTCCTTGTAGATGTTGACGAGCGACGGCGGAATGCGCACGCCGGGCTGCACCGAAAAGCACAGGCCATGCGCCTGCCCCTCGCCGTGATAGGGATCCTGCCCGAGAATGACGACGCGCACCTCATCGAGCGGCGTGAGGTCGAGCGCGCGAAAATACTCGGGCCCCTTCGGGAAGATACGGCGTCCCTCCTGCTTCTGCTCCAGCAGGAAAGCCTTCAGATCGGCCATATAGGGGCTCGAAAATTCGTCAGCCAGCGGCCCTTTCCAGCTTTCGCCGATCTTGACGTCCGTCGCAGCCATCGCCCCGCTCCCTCTGTTTCAAGAGCAGAGTTTAACGCCGGATGGGCGAAACGACCGGCATAAGCGCCGGTCATCCACAGCAAATGTCAGGCGACGCCGAGCACCGTCATCAGGCTTTTCATGCGCGCGGCGGCCAATTCCGGCCTGTCGAGCACGTTGGCCTGATCGGCGAGGCGGAAGACATCGGCATAATGCGTGACGCCGCGCGCCGACTGCATGCCCGCCGGCATGGTGAAGTGATCCTGATGACCGTTCAGCCAGGCGAGGAACACGACACCGGCCTTGTAATACTGCGTCGGCGCTTCGAAAATCTTGCGCGACAGCGGCACGGTCGGCTCGATGACCGCGCGGAACGTATCGACATCTCCGGCAGCGAGCGAGGCAAGCGCCTTCGAAGCCTGCGGTGCGACGGCGTCGAAAATGCCGAGCAAGGCGTGGCTGTATTTGCGGCCGTCGCCTTCGATGAGTTCGGCATAGTTGAAATCATCGCCGGTGAAGCAGAGCACATCCTCGGGCAACCGGTCGCGGAGCGCGATTTCACAGGCATTGTCGAGCAGCGAGATCTTGATGCCCTCGACCTTCGAACGGTTCTCCTCGATGATGGAAAGAACGGCATCGAGCGCCGGTTCGAAGTTTTCCGAGCCCCAGTAGCCGCGAAGCTGCGGATCGAACATGTCGCCCAGCCAGTGCAACACGACCTTGTCCTTCGCCTGGCCGAGGATGCGGCCATAGACCTTGCGATAGTCGTCGGGCGATTTGGCAAGACGGGCAAGCGCCCGGCTCGCCATCATGATCGCCCTTCCGCCGTGCTTTTCGACGAAGCCGATCTGCTCCTCGTAAGCACGGATGACGTCATCGAGCGACCGGGCATCGGCAGGGTTGAGATGATCCGTGCCGGCGCCGCAGGCAAGGTCGGCGCCCGGCACCGTCTTGGCCTCGGCCAGCGAGCGGCGGATCAATTCCTGCGCGCCGGCCCAGTCGAGCCCCATGCCGCGCTGCGCCGTATCCATCGCTTCGGCGATGCGGAAGCCGAGCGACCAGAGATGATGCCGGAACGCCATGGTCCGCTCCCAGTCCACCGCCGGCGCCTCCCAGGGACGCGCGTCGCGACGCGGGTCCGAAACGACATGCGCCGCCGCATAGGCGATGCGGTTGAATACAGGCGCGGAGGCAGGTCGCGCCGTGGGCGAGCCCACGAGAGAATAGGCTTCGACGCCACCATCGGCACGCGGCAGGGAAAGGCTGATCGGCATGGAGTCCTCCCAAGGGTTTTCAAGGCAATAATTTAGATCGTTCCAAATTTCAAGCAAGATTTTCTCGAATTGTGGGGACGATGCTAGGCGACACCTTGCGGCCGGGACAATGAAAACGGCTTCACCATTTCCGATCTGCATCCAAGAAACGCGACATGAATCCCTGATTAACAGCCGCTTTAACGATGACAACGGCGCCCTCGCCACCTTTGAACCCCGAGGCGACACCGTGTAAGCCTGACGCATCGACTGCTCGCAAGCGGTTACAATTCACCGCTTGACAAATTTGGAACGATCCAATTAATTAACACCAACAAGCGGGGAACGAGGCCCGCACAGGGAGGATGATCGTGAACAAGGGCCGGGTGACTGTCGTCGATATTGCGCACGCCGCCGGCGTGTCGAAATCGACCGTGTCGCTCGTCCTGCAGGCAAGCCCCCTCGTCAACGAAGCGACGCGCGCCAAGGTCACCGCCGTCATCCGCGAGCTTGGCTATGTCTATAATCGCGGGGCGGCGAACCTGCGCCAATCGGCGTCGTCGAAGATCATCGGCATCATCGTCAACGATCTCACCAACTCCTTCTTCGCGGAGCTCGCGGTCGGCATGGACATGGTCATGCAGTCGGCGGGCTATGTGCAGTTCCTGTCGAATTCCGCCGAAAGCGTCGACCGCCAGCGCGAGGTCATCGCCTCCATGCGCGAGCATGGCATTGCCGGCCTCATCATCTCGCCCGCCCGTGGCACGGAGGCCATCGACCTGAAGCCGCTGGTCGCCAGCGGCATCCCGGTCGTCGCGGTGGTGCGCAACGTGGTCGGCGCAAAGGTCTCCTCACTGTTTTCCGACAACTATGCCGGCGCGAAGGATGCCGTCCGGCACCTCGTTTCGCTTGGCCACAGCCGCATCGCCTTCCTCGGCGGCATCGCCAACACGACCGTCTTCACCGAACGCGTGCAGGGCTGGCGCGATGCGCTGGCGGAAGCCGGCCTCGCGGCCCCCGATACGCTGGTCATCAGCTCGACGGCCTCGCGCGCCGGCGGCGTCACAGCAATCGAGCGTGCCCTTTCGCTGCAGGATGCGCCGACGGCCGCCCTCTGCTTCAACGACGCGGCCGCCTTCGGGGTCTGCGACGGCCTGCGCGCCGCCGGCAAGGAGCCGGGCCGCGATTTCGGCGTGGTCGGCTTCGACGACGTGATCGAGGCCGAAACCGCCGTGCCGGCGCTGACGACGGTCTCCGTCGATCCGCAGGGCATGGGCCGGCGCGCGGCACAGCTGCTGTTGAAACAGATCAATGCGGGTCGGGTGGAGCCCGAGGCGATCGTCGGTTCGGTGCGCCTCGTCGTGCGCCAGAGCTGCGGCGCCGGAGAAAAGACGCGGAGGATGTCGGCATGACGAAATGGGGCCTGATCGGCGCGAGCACGATCGCCAAGGAATGGGTGATCGGCGCCATCCGCGCAACGGGCGGCGAGATCGTGTCCGTGATGAGCACCAGCGCCGAGCGCGGCAAGGCCTATGCCGACGCGCAGGGCATCGCCAAATCGGTGACGACGCTCGAAGAGCTCGTCAACGATCCTGATATCGACGCTGTTTACATTTCCACGACGAACGAACTGCATCGCGACCAGGCGCTTGCCGCCGCCAAGGCCGGCAAACACATCCTGTGCGAAAAGCCGCTCGCCATGTCGCTTGCCGATGCCCGCGCCATGGTACAGGCCGCCAAGGACGCCGGCGTCGTCATGGCGACCAACCACCACCTGCGCAATGCCGCCACGCACCGCGCGATGCGCGAAGCCATCAAGGCCGGCCGCATCGGCACGCCGCTGTCAGCGCGCGTCTTCCACGCCGTCTATCTGCCGCCGCATCTGCAAGGCTGGCGCCTCGACAAGCCGGAGGCCGGCGGCGGCGTGATCCTCGACATCACCGTGCACGATGCCGATACGCTGCGCTTCGTGCTGGACAGCGACCCGGTCGAAGCCATCGCTTTCTCCCAGGCCGGTGGCATGGGCAAGGCGGGGCTGGAGGATGCGGTGATGGGCGTGCTGCGCTTCGAAAACGGCGTCATCGCGCAGTTCCATGACGGCTTCACCACGAAATTCGCCGAAACCGGGCTTGAAGTCCACGGCACCGAGGGTTCGTTGATCGGCCGCAACGTCATGACGCAGCGCGCCATCGGCACGGTGACGCTCCGCGACGCCGGCGGCGAACAGGACCTGCCGCTCGATTCCCGCAATCTCTACGAGACCGCACTTGCCGCTTTCCACGCCGCCGTCGCCGGCAACGGAAAGCCGTCCGCGACAGGCGAGGATGGCGTCTGGTCGCTGGCAACAGGCCTAGCCGTGGTGGAAGCGGCACGCACGGGCGGCACGGTCAAGATCGCACCGGGCCTTTGAGGAACATTCGGAAAAGACCATGAGCAAGCATATCACCCCGCGCCAGGCCGCAGACCTCATTCCGGACAGAGCCGTGGTTTCGGTTTCCTCGTCCTCCGGCCTCGGTTGCCCGGACCTGACCCTGAAAGCCATCGGCGAACGTTTCGACGAGACGGGCCATCCGCAGAACCTGACGACGCTGCACCCGATCGCCGCCGGCGACATGAGCGGCATCAAGGGGGTCGACTACATCGCGAAGAAGGGGCTTCTGAAGAAGATCATCGGCGGCTCCTACCCGTCCGGCCCCTCCTCCTCCGAACCGCCACTGATCTGGCAGATGATCACTGGCAACGAGATTCCCGCCTATAATATCCCTTCCGGCATCCTGTTCGACATGCACCGCGAGGCCGCCGCCAAGCGCCCCGGCGTCATCACCAAGGTCGGCCTCGAAACCTTCGTCGATCCGCGCCGCGAGGGCTGCGCGATGAATGCCGCCGCCGCCCAGGAACCCGTGGTCGAAAAAATCACCTTCGCCGGCGAGGACTGGCTCTACTTCAAGGCGATCGCGCCGCAGGTCGCGATCATCCGCGCCACCACGGCCGATGAACGCGGCAACCTGACCTACGAGCATGAGGGTGCGTATCTCGGTGGTCTCGACCAGGCGCTCGCCGCCCGCAACAATGGCGGCATCGTCATCGCGCAGGTCAAGCGCATCACCAAGGAAGGCTCGCTGAAGCCCCATGACGTGCGCGTGCCGGGCGTGCTGGTCGATTACATCGTGGTCGATCCGGAGCAGAAGCAGACGACGCAGACCCTCTACGACCCTGCCATTTCCGGCGAAATCTTCCGGCCGCTTGACTCATTCCGCGTGCCCGAGTTCAACATCCAGAAGGTCATCGCCCGCCGCGTCGCGCAGGAGCTGGAAGCCGGCAGCGCCGTCAATCTCGGCTTCGGCATTTCCGCCAACGTGCCGCGCATCCTGATGGAAGAAGGCCTGCACGGCGCCGTCACCTGGGTGATCGAACAGGGTGCCGTCGGCGGCGTGCCGCTGCTCGACTTCGCCTTCGGCTGCGCCTCCAATGCCGATGCCTTCATGCCTTCGCCCTACCAGTTCACCTATTTCCAGGGTGCCGGCTTCGATGCTTCGCTGCTCTCCTTCCTGGAGATCGGCAAGGACGGCTCGGTCAATGTCTCGAAGCTCTCCTTCCGGCCGCATGTGACGGCGGGTTGCGGCGGCTTCGTCGATATCACGGCACGCGCCAAGAAGATCGTCTTCTCCGGCATGTTCAATGCCGGTGCCAAGCTCGGCATCGCGAACGGCAAGCTGGTGATCGAGAAGGAAGGCAAGCTGAAGAAGCTGGTCAATGAAGTCGAGCACGTGACCTTCTCCGGCCCGCGCGGCGTGGCGCAGGGGCAGGACATCACCTATGTCACCGAGCGCTGCGTGCTGAAGCTGACGGCTGATGGCATCGTGCTCACCGAAATCGCGCCGGGCGTCGATCTCCAGGCGCACATCCTCGATCAGTCGGAATTCGATCTCTTCGTCTCGCCGGACCTCAAGGTCATGGACGCCGCCCTCTTCACGGATGCGCCGATCGGCCTGACGCTGCCGCAGAAGGCATCGCGCACGCTGGGGGCAAACCATGGCTGAGCCGCACATCCGTATCTCCGTCGAGGGCTTTGTCGCGACGATCACCGTCGCGCGGCCGGAAAAGGCGAACGCCTTCGATATCGACATGCTGAAGGAGCTTTCCGCCGCCTGCGACGACGTGGAAGCCAATGCCGGCGTGCGCGTCGCAATCCTGACCGGCGAGGGCAAGGCCTTTTCCGCGGGCGGCGATATCCGGGCCTGGGCCGGCATGGAGGCTAATGAGTTCGGCCATGCCTGGGTGCGCTTCGGCCACCGCGTCTTCGAACGGCTGGCAACGCTGCGCATGCCGCTCATCGCCGCCGTCAACGGCCATGCGCTGGGCGGCGGGCTGGAACTGGCGGCGGCGGCGGATATCCGTATCGCTGAACGCCATGTGAAGATCGGACTGCCGGAAACCGGCCTCGGCATGGTGCCCGGCTGGTCGGGCACGCAGCGGCTGGTCAAGCGGTTTGGCGCGCAGGCCGTGCGCCGCATGCTGATCGGCGGCGAGGTACTGACGGCCGACGAGGCACAAACGCTCGGCATCGTCGATCAAGTCGTCGAAACCGGAACGGTGCTTGAGGCCGCGAAAACCTATTCGGCGCGCATAGCGGCACGCGGGCCGGCGGCGACGGAAATTTCAAAGCTGATGATCGCGGTGGCGAACGGCGAAGACAATGGTGCGGCGGTGGAGGCCCTGGGCTCGATCCTCGTCGCCAAGACCGGGGACCTGAAGGAAGGCGTCGCCGCCTTCACCGGAAAACGCCCCGCAGAGTTCAAGGGAGACTGGTCATGACCGCGCATGTGAAACCCAAGGCGCTCGACAACTTCAAGGCACGCGATTTCCGCATGCTGATCGATGGCGTCTGGACGGAAGGCGACGGCCTAGTCGAGCGCATCGCGCCCGGCCACGGCGTGGTCGTCAGCCGCTATCCGGCCGGCAACAGGGCCGATGCCGAACGCGCCATCGCCGCCGCGCGAAAAGCCTTCGACAATGGTCCGTGGCCGCGGATGACGGGCGCCGAGCGCTCCAACATCCTGCTCAAGGCCGCCGACCTCATCGCCGCACGCGCCGATGAACTCGCCTTCCTCGACTGTATCGAAAGCGGCAAGCCGATCAGCCAGGCCAAGGGCGAACTGGGCGGCGCCGTCGATATCTGGCGTTATGCCGCGGCGCTTGCCCGCGACCTGCACGGCGAAAGCTACAACACGCTTGGCGACGGCACGCTCGGCGTCGTGCTGCGCGAGGCGATCGGTGTCGTCTCGATCATCACGCCGTGGAACTTCCCCTTCCTGATCGTCAGCCAGAAGCTGCCCTTCGCGCTCGCTGCAGGCTGCACGACCGTCGTCAAGCCGTCGGAACTGACCTCCGGCTCGACGCTCGTGCTCGGCGAGATCCTCATCGAGGCCGGCGTGCCCGCGGGCGTCGTCAACATCGTCACCGGCACTGGCCCTGAGGTCGGCGAGCCGATGACGACGGATCCCGACGTCGACATGATCTCGTTTACCGGCTCGACGGGTGTCGGCAAGCTCACCATGGTCAATGCGGCACAGACGTTGAAAAAGGTGTCGCTGGAACTCGGCGGCAAGAACCCGCAGATCGTCTTCCCCGATGCCGATCTCGACGCCTTCGTCGACGCCGCCGTGTTCGGCGCCTATTTCAATGCCGGTGAATGCTGCAATGCCGGCTCGCGGCTGATCCTGCATACATCGATTGCCGAGGAGGTGACGGCCCGCATTGCGGAGCTGGCAGGCAAGGTCAAGGTCGGCGATCCCCTCGATCCGACGACGCAGGTCGGCGCGATCATCACGCCGCAGCATCTGGAAAAGATCGGCGACTATGTCGAGGGCGCGGTGAAGGCCGGCGCGTCGGTAACGCTCGGCGGCGGGGCCCTCGATCTCGGCCTCGGTCAGTTCATGGTCCCCACCATCCTCTCGGGCGTGGAGCCCGACATGGCGGTCGCCCGCGAAGAGGTTTTCGGCCCGGTCCTTTCCGTGCTGACCTTCGAGACGACCAAGGAGGCGATCCGCATTGCGAATGCCATCGACTACGGCCTGTCGGCCGGCGTCTGGAGCCGTGATTTCGACACCTGCCTGACGGTCGGCCGCAAGGTGCGCGCCGGCACGGTCTGGATGAACACCTTCATGGACGGCGCGTCAGAACTGCCCTTCGGCGGTTATCGCCAGTCCGGCCTCGGCCGCGAACTCGGCCGCCATGCGGTGGAGGATTATACGGAAACCAAGACGCTCAACATGCATATCGGCGCCCGCACCGGCTGGTGGATGCCGCGATGACAAAACCCTTCCCGGCAACCATGGATGGGACCGGCTCCGCCGCCCGCTCAGGGCGTCGGGAAGCTGAATTGCGGGCTTTGCAGGATCGTCAGGCCCTCGACCGGCTCGCCGGCAATACGTTGCAACAGCAAACGGCCCATGGCCTCGCCGGCGGCCTTCAGGTCCTCGTAGATGGTCTCGACCTTCGGCTGGATCTGGCTGAGCAGCCGCGACGTCTGCTTGGCGACGATATCGTATTCCACGCCGAGCGAAAGACCGTTGTCGCTCATGCCGGTAATGGTCGCGAGCGCGGAGACCTCGCCGGGACAGGTGAACCCATCGGGCGCATCGGGCTCGCCGCTGCGGCGGCGCACATAGTCGCGGATCATGTCGGCGGGGCTGTCGAGGTCGAGCGTGTCGGGGATTTCGTAGGCGACACCGGCTTCGCGCACGGCGGTCATGAAGCCGTGCAGCATGTGTTGGCAGAAGGTCAGCCGCTTGGGCGGCAGGATGATCGTGACCTTGCGCCGGCCCTTGACGATCAGCCGCTTGGTGGCCTCGTAGGCGAAGGCGAAGTTGTCGTAGTCGACGAAGGCATGCGGGGTGGAGAACTCCGTACGGCCGTGCGTGACGAAGGGAAAGCCGTTTTCCAGAAGCAGCCGCACACGCGGATCGAACGGCTCGGTGCGCGAGAAAATCAGGCCGTCGGCCATACCGTTGCGGATGATGTAGTTGACCGCATCGACATTGCTACCGTCGAGGAAATTCGGCGTGACGATGAGATGGTAGGGCGTCGCCTGAAGCGCGCGCGCCAGGCCATGCATGATGGACGTGCCGAAGCCCAGGATTTCCTCGTGCGGATCGAGCAGCACGGAAATGACATTGGTACGGCCGGTCTTGAGACGCTGGGCGGCGCGGTCCGGCAGGTAGCCGATCTCGGCTGCCACCTCGTGCACGCGGCGCCTTGTGCTCTCGGAAATCTGCGGCGCATTGCCGAGCGCGCGCGACACCGTGGTGATCGCAAACCCCGTCAGTTCCGCGATCGTCTTCAGCGTCGGCTTGCCGGCTCGAAGCGGGTTGCGGGCGGTTTCACTGTCGGCGGGCTTTTCGATGCGGGGCACGGGTGCATTTCTTCGGATGGGGAACGTCGATTTCCGGCACCATATCGAGCGCCCCGCCCTTCGGCAATCTTGCGCTGCACAGAATTTAAAACGTTTTCAGTGCATCGCACAAAGCGCCACGATTTTCAGCAATCGCTGAAATCACCTGAATTTGCCGCAATCTCAAAGACAGTTGCTGCGCCCTGCCGTGGCGACTTGACTCCGCAAATTTACAACGTTTTAAATTGGCGCGGCGCTTTGAGCCATAGACTGGATTCCGACGCCCTCACGGGGCTCGGTCATATCGGCGAGAGGAGGCTCTCGCCCTCGAACTTGCAAACGGGAGGAATACGATGCGCAAGTTTCTGACGACCACTGCAGCGATTGCGGTGCTGATGGGCCTGGGCGGCACGGCCGCTCGCGCCGCGGAAAACGTGGAAGTTCTGCACTGGTGGACGTCGGGCGGCGAAGCTGCCGCTCTCGACGTTCTGAAGAAGGACCTCGAATCCAAGGGCATTTCCTGGACCGACATGCCGGTTGCCGGCGGTGGCGGCACGGAAGCCATGACGGTGCTGCGCGCCCGCGTCACGGCCGGCAACGCGCCGACCGCCGTGCAGATGCTCGGCTTCGACATTCTCGACTGGGCCAAGGAAGGCGCACTCGGCAATCTCGACGAAGTCGCCGCCAAGGAAGGCTGGGACAAGGTAATCCCGACCGCCCTGCAGCAGTTCTCCAAATATGACGGCCACTGGATCGCGGCCCCCGTCAACGTCCACTCCACCAACTGGATGTGGATCAACAAGGCGGCCCTCGACAAGGCCGGCGGCAAGGAGCCGGCAAACTGGGACGAACTCGTCGCCCTGCTCGACAAGTTCAAGGAACAGGGCATCACGCCGGTCGCCCATGGTGGCCAGCCGTGGCAGGACGCGACGATCTTCGACGCGGTCGTGCTCTCCTTCGGCAATGACTTCTACAAAAAGGCATTCATCGATCTGGATCCGGACACGCTGGGCGGCGCCCAGATGAAGGAAGCCTTCGATCGCATGACGAAGCTGCGCTCCTATGTGGACGACAACTTCTCGGGCCGTGACTGGAACCTCGCATCCGCCATGGTCATCGAAGGCAAGGCCGGCCTGCAGTTCATGGGCGACTGGGCAAAGGGCGAATTCATCAAGGCCGGCAAGAAGCCGGGCTCGGATTTCGTCTGCATGCGCTTCCCGGGCACGCAGGGCTCGGTCACCTTCAACTCCGACCAGTTCGCGATGTTCAAGGTTGCCGCAGAGAAGGTTCCGGCGCAGCTCGTCATGGCCTCGGCCATCGAAAATCCGGTCTTCCAGTCGGCCTTCAACGTGGTCAAGGGCTCGGCGCCTGCCCGCACCGACGTCTCCGACGAAGCCTTCGACGATTGCGGCAAGAAGGCCATCAAGGACCTTGCGGAAGCCAACACCAACGGCACGCTGTTCGGTTCCATGGCGCATGGCCATGCCAACCCGGCCTCGGTCAAGAACGCGATCTATGACGTCGTGACCCGACAGTTCAACGGCGAGCTTTCCTCCGAGGAAGCCGTGACGGAACTCAAGGCCGCCGTCGAGGCCGCGAAGTAAGGGGCTCGCTCCTTGCCCTCCCTCTCCCCGACGGGGAGAGGGAACCTGAACGCCGCGGCAATGCCTTCTCCAACGGAGGGAGGGCGGCGAGCCGGATGAGGGGGCCTCGAGCCGCCCTGTAACCCGATTTCAACGGTGGTATCGACCATGGATAGCCGAAGCCGGCTGCAGGAGCTTTTGCCGAAGCTCGTGCTGGCCCCCAGTTTCCTCATCGTGCTCGTCTTCGTCTATGGCTTCATCGCCTATACGGGCTTCCTGTCGCTGACGGACAGCAAGATGCTCCCCTCCTACAATTTCGTGGGACTGAGCAACTATTCCAAGCTCTGGGCGCTGCCGCACTGGTGGCGGGCGATCTCGAACCTGGCGATCTTCGCCTCGCTCTATATCGTCATCTGCTCGGTGCTGGGCCTAGCGCTCGCCATCCTGCTCGACCAGAAGATCCGCGCCGAAGGCATTCTGCGGCCGATCTACCTCTACCCGATGGCGCTCTCCTTCATCGTGACGGGCACCGCCTGGAAGTGGTTCCTCGATCCCGGCATCGGGCTTGAGAACACCATGCATCTCTGGGGCTGGGAAAGCTTCGCCTTCAGCTGGATCAAGGACCGCAACTACGCGATCTACTGCGTGGTGATCGCCGCCGTCTGGCAATCCTCCGGCTTCGTCATGGCGATGTTCCTCGCGGGGCTCCGCGGCGTCGACAACGAGATCATCAAGGCCGCCCAGATCGACGGCGCGTCGACCTCGACGATCTACCGCCGCATCATCATTCCGCTGATGCGCCCGGTGTTCCTGTCCGCCTTCGTCGTGCTCGCCCACCTCGCCATCAAGGCTTACGATCTTGTGGTGGCACTGACCGGCGGCGGCCCCGGCCAGGCGACGGAGCTTCCGGCGACCTTCATGTATTCCTACACCTTCACCCGCAACCAGATGGGCATCGGCGCCTCGTCGGCCATCATCATGCTGGTCATGATCTTCTCGATCATCATCCCCTACCTCTATTCCGAAATCCGCGGAGGCAAAGGCCGATGAGCGCGCAAAACCCCGACAACGTCATCTCGCACAACAAGCTCACCCGTGCGCTGATCTACACCGCCCTCATCTTGTTTGCGGTCTATTATCTGCTGCCGCTCTACGTGATGCTGGTCAACTCGCTGAAGCCGTTGGAGGAAATCCGCCAGGGCGGCATGCTGAACCTGCCTAAGGTCTGGACGATCGAGCCCTGGCTGCAAGCCTGGTCGACCGCGCAGATCGGCGTGCAGCCGACGGGCCTGCGGCCGTTCTTCCTCAATTCGATCCTGATGGTCGTGCCGGCCGTCGCGATCTCCGCCATCATCGGCGCACTGAACGGCTACGTGCTGACCAAGTGGCAGTTCCGAGGCTCGAACGTCTTCTTCGGCCTGCTGCTGCTCTCCTGCTTCATCCCGTTCCAGATCGTGCTCATTCCGATGGCGCGCATTCTGGGAATGATCGGACTTGCCGGCTCGCTCTGGGGGCTGATCCTCGTGCATGTCGTTTACGGCATCGGCTTCACCACGCTCTATTTCCGCAACTACTACGAAAACTTCCCGACCGAGCTGGTGCGTGCCGCCCAGATCGACGGCGCGAGCTTCTTCCAGATCTTCTACCGCATCCTCTTGCCGTCCTCCGGTCCGATCATCGTCGTCTCGGTCATCTGGCAGTTCACCAATATCTGGAATGACTTCCTGTTCGGCGCCTCCTTCTCCGGCGCCGATACGACGCCGATGACCGTCGCGCTCAACAACCTCGTGCAGTCATCGACGGGCGTGAAGGAATACAACGTGCATTTTGCGGGCGCGATCCTCGCGGCGCTCCCCACCCTCATCGTCTACATCGTCTCCGGACGGTATTTCGTGCGCGGCCTGATGTCCGGCGCCGTGAAAGGATAACGCTCATGTCGTTCCTCAAGATCAGCAATCTGCGCAAGTCCTACGGCGCGCTCGAAATCCTGAAGGATATCAATCTGGAGATCGAGCAGGGCGGTTTCCTCGTGCTCGTCGGCCCCTCCGGCTGCGGCAAGTCCACGCTGCTCAACACGATCGCCGGCCTGGAGCCGATCACCTCGGGCGATATCGCCATCGACGGCCGCTCGGTCGCGGGCCTGCATCCCTCCAAGCGCGACATCGCCATGGTGTTCCAGTCCTACGCGCTCTATCCGAACATGACGGTGGGCGGCAACATCGCCTTCGGCATGGAAATCCGCGGCGTGCCAAAGGAGGAGCGCGAGAAGGCCATCAAGCAGGTCGCCGACATGCTGCAGATCGGTCACCTCCTGGAGCGTAAACCCGGCCAGCTCTCCGGCGGCCAGCGCCAGCGCGTCGCCATGGGGCGTGCTCTGGTGCGCGATCCGAAACTCTTCCTGTTCGACGAGCCGCTGTCCAACCTCGACGCCAAGCTGCGCGTCGACATGCGCACGGAAATCAAGCGCCTGCATCAGCGCATGAAGACCACCATCGTCTATGTGACGCACGACCAGATCGAGGCGATGACGCTCGCCACCAAGATCGCCGTCCTGAAGGACGGCGTGCTGCAACAGTTCGGCTCGCCCTCGGAAATCTACAACAACCCCGCCAACATCTTCGTCGCCGACTTCATGGGCTCGCCGGCGATGAACCTGCTCTCGGCGAAGATCGAGCAGAATGGCTCCGGCATGGCGGTCTCGCTGGCACGCCACCAGGCCGAACCACTGGTTCTTTCCGTACCGAACGCGCCCGGCGGACTTTCCGCCTACAAGGGCAAGGATGTGATCTTCGGCATCCGCCCGGAAGCCCTGACCGACCCCGACGGAGCCGACCGCAACGCGCGTACCGTCGCCGAAGGCGATTGCCTGATCGAGGTGGTCGAGCCCGCCGGTGCCGATACATTCGCCGTCACCCATCTCGGCGGCAAGGAGATCGTTGCCCGCCTGCGCGCCGACGTGCGCATCACCGCCGGCCAGACGGCGCGCCTTGCCTTCAACCTCGACAAGGCCGTGTTCTTCGATCCCGCAAGCCAGCTTCGCATCGCCTGAGAGCCCCATGACCACGCAGCCGGACATCGTCATCATCGGATCGGGCATCGGCGGCTCGACCATGGCAGCCGCGCTCGCCGGCTCGGGCGCGCGCATCGTCATCCTCGAGCGCGGCGAGCGCCTGCCCGATACGCCCGAGACGCGCAGCTACCGCTCGATCTTCGTCGACGGCCATTTCCGACCGAAGGAGATGTGGCGCGAGCCTGATGGCACGGCGTTCAATCCGGGCAATTTCTATTTCGTCGGCGGCAACTCCAAGCTCTTCGGCGCGGTGCTCCTGCGCTATCGCGCCGAAGATTTCACCGAAATGCAGCATCTCGGCGGCGTCTCGCCGGCCTGGCCCTTCCCCTATGAGGAGTTGGAGACGTGGTATGGAAAGGCCGAGCGCCTGTTCGAGGTGCGCGGCGAACTGGGCCAGGACCCGACCGAACCGCACCATTCCACGCCCTATCTGCACGGCCCCGTGCCGGACGAGCCGGCCATCGCCCGCGCCCGCGCCGAGTTGAAGGCGCAGGGGCTCAATCCGGCGACCCTGCCGCTCGGCGTCGATATCGACACATGGCTTGCCGGCGGGCGCACGCCCTGGGACGGCTTTCCCAACGCCGGCCAAGGCAAGAAAGACGCGGAGACCGCGCCGCTTGCCGCCGCCCTGCTCGACCCTGATATCACGCTTGTCACCTCCGCCCATGTCGATACGCTGGAGGCGGGGCCGGACGGCCGGATCACCACGATCCACTACACCCACGGCGGCGAGAGAAAGCGGCTTTCGCCGAAGCTCGTCATCCTGTCGGCCGGCGCGATCAACTCAGCTGCGATCCTGCTGCGCTCCGGCGACGGCAAGGGACTCGCCAACGGTTCCGACCAGGTCGGCCGCAACTTCATGAACCACAATTGCAGCGCCATGCTGGCAATCAATCCGTTCCGGCGCAACGACAGCATCTACCAGAAGACGCTGATGCTGAACGACTATTACCTGACCGGCGGCCGCGACGACCTGCCGCTCGGCAATGTGCAGCTGCTGGGCAAGATCAACGGCGACATCCTGAAAGCCAACGCCCCAGCCTACGCCCCGCGCTTCGCCCTCGACTTCATGGCCGGCCACGCGATCGACTGGTACATGATGACCGAGGATCTGCCCAATCCCGAAAGCCGCATCATGGTCGACGGCAAGGGCATCATCATGCAGTGGCAGCGTTCCAACATGGAGGCGCTCGCCGGCCTGGAGGCGAAAATGCGCGCCCATTTCAAGGCCGCCGGCTACCCGATCGTCCTGACGCAACCCTTCGACAAGCGCACCCCCTCGCATCAGTGCGGCACCGTGCGCATGGGCCTCGATCCGGCCACCGCCCCGCTCGACCCTTATTGCCGCGCCTTCGACCACTCCAATCTCTACGTCGTCGACGGCGGCTGCCTGCCGACCTCGGCGGCCGTCAATCCGGCGCTCACCATCGCCGCCCAGGCGCTGCGCGTCGCCGACGATATCCGCGCGAAGGAGTTGTCAGCATGACTCGTCCCGTCGCCATCGTCACCGGCGGCCGCCGCGGCATCGGCCTCGGGATCGCGAAAGCCCTCGCCGACGAAGGCTTCGCCATCGCCATCACCGGCATCGGCGACAGCGATGCCGCGACCGACGCCATGATCGCCGATTTTTCCGCACGCGGCACACAGGCCATCTATCTCAAGGCCGATCTCGCCGATCTCGCCGGCCACGCGGCCACGGTCGCGGCCATCGAAGATCAGCTCGGGGCGATCGCCTGCCTCGTCAACAATGCCGGCATCGCCTCCGTCGTGCGCGGCGATTTCCTCGATCTGGCACCGGAACATTTCGACACGATCGTCTCGACCAACCTGCGCGGCACCGTGTTCTTCACCCAGGCCGTGCTGAAGGCGATGCTGCATTCGAAACAGGCGGCCGGCCCACGGGCGATCATCAACATCACCTCCGTCTCGGCCGGCCTCACCTCGCCCGAACGCCTCGACTATTGCATGACCAAGGCGGGGCTCGCGGCCTTCAACCAGGGACTGGCGCTCAGGCTGGCGGACACCGGCATCTCCGTCTTCGAAATCCGCCCGGGCATCATCCGCTCCGACATGACGTCAGGTGTTTCCGCGAAATACGACGCGCTGATCGAAGGCGGCCTCGTGCCGATGAAGCGCTGGGGGGAGCCTGACGATATTGGTTCCGTCGCAGCGGCGCTTGCGAGCGGCAAATTCGCCTTCGCCACCGGCTCGGTGATCAATCTCGACGGCGGGCTGTCGATCGGCCGGCTCTGAAAACTCTTAAGGACCAAGGCATGACCTACGATTACATCATCACCGGCGCCGGCCCCGCCGGCTGCGTGCTGGCGAACCGACTTTCCGAGGATCCTGATGTCCGCGTGCTGCTGCTGGAGGCCGGCGGCGGGGACTGGAACCCGCTGTTCCACATGCCGGCCGGCTTTGCCAAGATGACCAAGGGCGTCGCGAGCTGGGGCTGGGAGACCGTGCCCCAAAAACACATGAAGGGTCGCGTGCTACGCTACACGCAGGCCAAGGTCATCGGCGGCGGTTCCTCGATCAACGCGCAGCTCTATACCCGTGGCAATGCCGCCGACTACGATCTCTGGGCCAGCGAAGACGGCTGCGAGGGCTGGAGCTACCGCGAGATCCTGCCCTATTTCAAACGCGCCGAAGACAACCAGCGCTTCGCCGACGACTATCATTCCTATGGCGGTCCGCTCGGTGTCTCCATGCCGGTCTCGGCGCTGCCGATCTGCGACGCCTATATCCGCGCCGGCCAGGAGCTCGGCATTCCCTACAACCACGATTTCAATGGCCGCCAGCAGGCCGGTGTCGGCTTCTACCAGCTGACCCAGCGCAACCGCCGCCGCTCCTCCGCCTCGCTCGGTTACCTCTCGCCGATCAAGGCGCGCCGCAACCTGACGATCCGCACCGGCGCCCGCGTCGCCCGCATCGTGCTGGAAGGCACTCGCGCCGTCGGCGTCGAGGTCGTCGGCGGCAACGGCGTCGAAACGATCCGGGCGGAGCGCGAAGTGCTCGTCTCCTCCGGCGCCATCGGCTCACCGAAACTGCTACAGCAGTCGGGCATCGGCCCGGCGGATCACCTGCGTTCGGTCGGCGTCGTGGTCAAGCACGACCTGCCCGGCGTCGGCGCGAACATGCAGGACCATCTCGACCTCTTCGTCATTTCCGAATGCACTGGCGATCACACCTATGACGGCGTGGCCAAGCTGCACCGCACACTCTGGGCGGGCCTGCAATATGTGCTCTTCCGCTCCGGCCCCGTCGCCTCCTCGCTCTTCGAGACCGGCGGTTTCTGGTATGCCGACCCCGAGGCTCGCTCTCCGGATATCCAGTTCCATCTCGGCCTCGGCTCGGGCATCGAGGCGGGTGTCGAGAAGCTGAAGAATGCCGGCGTGACGCTGAACTCGGCCTATCTACACCCCCGCTCGAAGGGCACGGTGCGGCTTGCCTCCGCCGATCCCTCGGCTGCCCCGCTGATCGATCCGAACTATTGGGAAGACCCGCATGACCGCAAAATGTCGATCGAAGGCTTGAAGATCGCCCGTGAGATCATGCAGCAGGCCGCGCTGAAACCCTTCGTCATGGCCGAGCGCCTGCCGGGGCCGAAGGTCGTCACCGACGAGGACCTGTTCAACTACGGCTGCGCCAATGCCAAGACGGACCATCACCCGGTCGGTACCTGCAAGATGGGAACCGGCGCAGATGCCGTCGTCGGGCTTGATTTGAAGGTGCATGGACTTGACGGATTGCGCGTCTGCGACAGTTCCGTCATGCCGCGCGTCCCCTCCTGCAACACCAATGCGCCGACCATCATGGTGGGCGAGAAGGGCGCCGACATCATCCGCGGCCTGCCGGCGCTGCCGGCCCAGGTCTTTCAATACGAGCGCAACGACCAGCGTCCGCGCGCCCGCGCCAACATCCGATAGGTGAACCATGATCCGCCACTGCGTCTTCATCCGCTTCAAGCCGACCATTTCCGTCGCCTACAAGACCGAGCTGTTCAACGAGATCGATGCCCTGAAAGACCGCCTGCCCGGCATGGTGGCCGTCCATATCGGCACCAATGTCAGCCCGGAAACGGGCATGGACAAGGGGTTCTCCGACGGCTTCATCGTCGATTTCGCCGACAGCTTTTCGCGCGACGCCTATCTGGAAGATCCCGAGCACAAGCAGACGGGTGGCCGCCTGGTCGCGGCGGCCGAAGGCGGCATTGCCGGCATCCTCGTCTACGATCTAGAAACCGACGACTAACCCCGGCCGGCCCGGCGCGAGAGCATGCGCTCGAGCGCGGAGAAGGCATCGTAGATCAGCACCGCCAGCACCGCGACGACGAGACCGCCCTGCAAAACGAAGGCAAGATTGTTGGATTGCAGGCCGGCGATGATGACCTCGCCAAGTGTTTTCGCCGCGACCGTCGAGCCGATGGTGGCCGTGGCCAGGCTGATGGTCACGGAAAGGCGGATGCCGGCAAGAATGATCGGCAGCGCCAGCGGCAGTTCCACCTTGGTGAGCCGCTGCCATGCCGTCATGCCGGTTCCCTTCGCCGCCTCGACGATGGCGGGCGGCAGGGTGGAAAGGCCGGTCATGGAATTCTCGAAGATCGGCAGCAGGCCATAGAGGAAAAGCGCAATCAGCGTCGGTTTCTCGCCGAAGCCGACGGCGGGCACGGCAAGCGCCAGCACGGCGACCGGCGGAAAGGTCTGGCCGATATTCACGAGGCTGCGTGACAGCGGCAGGAATTCCGCGCCGATGGGCCGCGTCACGAGAATGGCAAGCCCGACGGCGACGATGGTCGCGGCCAGGGTCGCCGTGAAGACGGTCGCCAGATGCGACAACGTCAGCGAAAGCAGGCTGCCCTGATTGTAAACGGCCGGCGCATTGGCCTGCACCAAAGGCTTGAGCAGCGGTTCGAACAGGCCGGGCTGGACGAGGAAGGCGATCAGGATGACCAGCGCCGCCAGCCGGAGGAGATTGGGCAGAAGCCGCGTCATTGCGGCCTCGCGGCGCGTCGGGCAAGGCCGGCGAGCGTAACGCGGCCGAGGGCTGCGCCATCCGCACCGACAACCGGCAGGGCGTCACGGCCCGACCAGAGCAGCGCGGAGAGCGCATCGCGTTGGCTGGTGGCCGCCGCGAGCGGTTCGCCGTCTGCGACACCGGCTTCCGCGGCATCGCCGACGGTGCCGATGGAGAGCAGCCGGAACGGCCGCTCGCCAGCGCCGATCAGCGTCTCGACGAAATCGGTGGCAGGGTTGACGAGCATGTCCTCGGGCGCGGCGTATTGCACGATCCTGCCCTTGTCCATAACGGCGATCTTGTCGGCGAGGTGGAAGGCTTCCTCCATGTCATGCGTGACGAGGATGATGGTCGTGCCGAAATGCTTCTGGATCGCCAGCAGGTCGTCCTGCGCCTTGGCGCGAATGACCGGATCGAGCGCGCCGAAGGGCTCGTCCATCAGCAAAATATTCGGTTCGGCGGCGAGCGCACGGGCGACGCCGACACGCTGCTGCTGGCCGCCCGACAGCTCGTGCGGATAACGCGGCCCGAAAGCGGCGGCATCGAGCTGGAAGAGGGAGAGCAGCTCCTTCACCTTGGCATCGATGCGGCTCTTCTCCCAGCCGAGCAGCGTCGGCACGGTGGCGATGTTTTCCGCGACCGTGCGGTGCGGGAAGAGGCCGTGGCCCTGGATGGCATAACCGATGCGGCGGCGCAGTTCATAGCCGGGCATCGAGCGGTTGTCCTGGCCGTCGATGCGGATGGTTCCCGAGGTCGGCTCGACGAGGCGGTTGACCATGCGCATCAGCGTCGTCTTGCCGGAGCCCGACGTGCCGACGATGACGGTGATCGTGCGCGGCGCGATGGTCATCGAGACATTATCGACGACCGTGTTGTCGCCGTAGCGCTTGGTGATGGTGTCGATCTCGATCATGCGGCCCTGCCGGGTTTGGAATTGGAAAGTTCGGCCGCGGCGTCAAGCACGATGGCGGCAGCGAAGGCAAGCGCTACGGTCGGCACCGCGCCGAGCAGCACGAGGTCCATGGCCGTCTGGCCGATGCCCTGGAAGACGAAGACACCGAAACCGCCGCCGCCGATGAGGGCGGCAATGGTAGCCAGGCCTATATTCTGCACCAGCACGATGCGGATGCCCGTGAGAATGACAGGAAAGGCCAGCGGCAGCTCGACACCGAAAAGCCGCTGGCGATCCGTCATGCCGATACCGCGCGCCGCATCATTGGCATCGCGCGGCACGCCGGCAAGGCCGACCACCGTGTTGGCGACGACGGGCAGCAGCGAATAGAGGAAAAGAGCGACAAAAGCCGGCGCCGCGCCGATGCCGCGAATGCCGATGGCCGCCGCCCCCGGCACGTTGAGCGCGATCCAGCCGAGCGGCGCGATGAGCAGGCCGAACAGCGCAATCGACGGGATCGTCTGGATGATGTTGAGCACATTGAGCACGCCGGCGCGCAAGGCTTCCACCCGATGGCAGAGAATGCCGAGCGGCAGGCCGACCAATGTCGCGGCCGCCAGCGAGCCGAGCGCCAGCACGACATGCCGGCTCGCCTCCAGCCAGAAGGTCTCGGCGCGGCTGCCATATTCCTTGAGGATCGACAGCCCATCCCAGGCGCCGGACATCAGGAGGGCGGCAACCGCCAGAGCAACGGCGGCCAGCAGCGCCACCCGCGCAAGCGGCGAGAGTTTCAGCCGTGCCAGCGCATCGGCGGTCACGAGCGCGAAGGCGAAGCTGGTGAGCCAGAAACCGGAGGCCGGCGAGACGCGGGCATAGGTATTGTCCGGCGGCGTCAGGTGGCCGGCGGAGAGGCCCATGAGGATGGCGAGGATAGCCAGAGCCGCAAGACCGAGTACCAGCCGCAGCAGCGTCGGCGTCTTCAGCACGATAAGCACGAGGGCTATGGCGATGAAGACGACCAGCGCCGCGCCGAGGCCTGATGGCAGCGCATCGAGAATTGCCCGCGGCTCGCCGGGCACGATGCGGTTGGCCCGGAAATTGGCAAACGGCGCCAGAAAGGCGCCGTTTGCCAGCAAAGCGGCGATCACCACGCCGAGCTTGTCGATCCTGAACCGCATGCACGCCTTTCAATGGGGAAACCCTCCGCCCGGATGGGCGAAGGGCGAAAAGAGCTTACTTGATGAAGCCGTTCTTCTTGAGGAAGTCTTCTGCAACCGCCTTGGCCGGCTCGCCGCCGACCTGAACCCGACCGTTGAGATCCTGCAGCGTGACGAGGTCGAGCTTTTCGAAGACGGGCTTCAGCAGTTCCTCGATCTGCGGGTTGGCCTTCAGCACCTCTTCGCGGATGATCGGCGAGGGCTGATAGACCGGCTGCACGCCCTTGTCGTCTTCGAGAACGACGAGGCCCGACGGCGCGATACCGCCATCCGTGCCATAGACCATCGCGGCGTTCGCGCCGTTGGTCTGGTTGGCGGCGGCAGCGATCGTCGCGGCCGTGTCGCCGCCCGAAAGCGTGATCAGCTGTTCCGGCTTCAGCGTGAAGCCGTAGGTCGTCTGGAAGGCCGGAAGGGCGGCCGCCGAGTTCACGAATTCCGAGGAGGCCGCGAGAACGACCTGGCCACCGCCGGAGACGTATTTGCCGAAGTCGCTGAGCGTGACGAGCTTGTTCGGCTCGGTGACGTCCTTGCGCAGCGCGATCGCCCAGGTGTTGTTGGCCGGCGACGGCTGCAGCCAGACGATCTTGTTGGCGTCGTAATCGAGCGTCTTGGCGAGCTCATAGGCCTTGGTCGCATCCTTCCAGGCCGGATCGTCGGCCTTTTCGAAGAAGAAGGCGGCATTGCCGGTATATTCCGGGTAAATGTCGATCTCGCCAGCGATGATCGCCTGGCGAACGACCGGCGTCGCGCCGAGCTGCACGCGGTCCGTCGTCTGGATGCCGTTGGCATTCAGCACGGACAGGATGATGTTGCCGAGAACGCCGCCTTCCGTATCGATCTTCGAGGAAACGACGACCTGGGCCTGGGCGGCACCAGCGGCCAGACCGAGGGCCAGAGCTGCTCCGATAAACTTGACGACTGGGCGCATGTGAAAACCTTTCCTTGTGCGGCAATTCGTGGCCACAGTTTCACCACGTTTCAGAAAGCCCGTCCGGGCAAGGCATTCCATATATGGCAGCAAATCGCAAAAAACAGACTGCGAAGGCAGGACAGGACACGACGTTTGTTGCCGCGTCCAAAGCGCTTTAAAATTTATGCTCGGAAGAACCTATCAGGCAAAAGAAACCCATTGCAATCGGCCATGCCATCCGACAGTCTTTCTAGAGGCCCATCCTCCATTTCGATAGTGCATTTCATCTCTGCCGGGAACCATCCCGGGCCCGATGTCCGGCGCAAATTTTTTGAGGGGACAATGAGCATTTATATCCTCGCATTGCTGATCGGTGTCGTGGCAGGGCTTCGCGCGATGACGGCACCGGCGGCCGTCAGCATCGGCGCCGCCCTCGGCTGGTTGCCGGTTTCCGGCACCTGGGCCGCCTTCATGGGTTATCGCTTCACGCCCTATGTTTTCGGTGTCTTGGCGCTGGTCGAATTCGTCACCGACCAGTTGCCGAGCACGCCGAGCCGCAAGGTGCCGCAGCAGTTCGGCGCCCGCATCGTCAGCGGCGCCTTCTGCGGTGCCGTCATCGGCACGGCCGGCGGCGCGTTGATCGGCGGGCTGGTAGCCGGCGTGGTCGGCGCAGTCATCGGCACGCTCGGCGGTGCGGAAGCCCGCCAGCGCCTCGTCGCGGCGATTGGTGGCAAGGACCTGCCTATCGCGCTTCTCGAAGATGCCGTCGCCGTGCTGCTCGGTCTCTTCGTCGTCTCGTCGGTTCTCTGATGCAGACATTCGACGCCATCATCATCGGCGCGGGCCAGGCCGGCCCGTCGCTCGCCGGCCGGCTGACAGCCGCCGGCCGGAAGGTGGCGCTGATCGAGCGCAAGCTCGTCGGCGGCACCTGCGTCAACACCGGCTGCATGCCGACCAAGGCCATGGTCGCCAGCGCCTATGCCGCCCACCTCGCCCGCCGCGGCGCCGAGTATGGCGTGGTGACGGGGCCTGTCACCGTGGATTTTGCCAAGGTCATGGCGCGCAAGGACAAGGTTCGTTTCGATGCCCGAGAGGGTAACGAGGACTGGCTGGAAAGCATGGAAGGCCTGACCTTCCTGCGCGGCCATGCGCGTTTCGAAAGCCCGACGGAAATTCGCGTCGGCGATGACCTGTTGTCCGCTCCCCAGATCTTCCTCAATGTCGGCGGTCGCGCCGTCGTGCCGGATTTTCCCGGCGTGGACGGCGTGCCGCACCTCAACAATGTCTCGATCATGGACCTGACGGAGGTGCCGAAACACCTCGTCGTCATTGGCGGCAGCTATATCGGGCTGGAATTCGCCCAGATGTTTCGCCGCTTCGGCGCTGAGGTGACGGTCGTCGAAAAGGGGCCACGGCTCATTGCGCGGGAAGACCCTGATATCAGCGACGCCGTGCGCGATATCCTTGAACGCGAGGGCATCGCCATACGCACCGGGGCGGAATGCATCCGCTTTTTCAAGAGCGGCGACGATGTTGGGGTGGGTGTCGATTGTACGGCCGGCGCGCCTGAAATCATCGGCTCGCATCTCCTGCTCGCCACCGGACGGCGGCCGAACACCGACGATCTCGGCCTCGACAAGGCGGGCGTTGCGGTGGACAAACGCGGCTACATCGCCGTCGACGAGCGGCTCGAGACCAACGTGCCCGGCATCTTCGCCATGGGCGACTGCAACGGCCGCGGTGCCTTCACGCACACCTCCTATAACGACTTCGAGATCGTCGCGGCCAACCTGCTCGACAACGAGAAGCGCCAGGTAAGCGACCGCATCCAGACCTACGCGCTCTACATCGACCCGCCGCTCGGTCGCGCCGGCATGAATGAGACGGAGGCGCGCAAGACCGGCCGCAAGCTGTTGATCGGCACACGGCCGATGAGCCGCGTCGGCCGTGCCAAGGAAAAGGGCGAAACACTCGGCTTCATGAAGGTGATCGCGGATGCCGAGACGAAGGAAATCCTCGGCGCCTCCCTTCTCGGCACCGGCTGCGACGAGGCGGTGCAGAGCATTTTGGACGTGATGTATTCCGGCAGGCCATACACGACCATCACACATGCCGTGCACATTCACCCGACGATATCGGAACTGATCCCGACCGTCTTCAGCGACATGCAGCCGGCGCAATGAGAAAGGCCCGGGACATTCCCGGGCCTTTCATTTTTGAGACCGCCAAACCTCTCCTCCGTCACCCTCGGGCTTGACCCGAGGGTCCATGCCTCACGCGCGGCGGGTGGATGCTCGGGTCAAGCTCGAGCATGACGGAGGAGAGGTTCGGACCGGGTTGTGAAACGAGGCATGGCCCATGCCATGCCTCGTCTTGCCTTTACTTCGGATTGCGGATCGTCAGCGCCGGGTTATGGGCGAAGAAGTTGTGCGGCATGATGTGCACGGTCTTCCATTCCGTCGACATGACCGGCCAGTCCTCCATGCGCGGAATGTGGTGGAAGCCGGCGGAGAACCAGGTGACGATGTCCTTGCCCATCAGGCTCTGGTCCTTCTTCACCCATTCGGCGAGCGTATCGGAACCGTCGCTCTGCATCGCGAACTTACCCCCGGCATAACGCTGTTCCGGGTCATAGACCGTGTTCCACACCGAATATTCGATATAGGCGTTGCGCTTCATCGGCGGGTCGTTCTCGAAGTCGAACGGGCCATAGGACACGTCGCCATGGTGGATCATGTAGCCCGGCTCATGGCCGAGATAGCCTTCGCGCGACGGGTCGGAGATGTGGAAGTAGCGCGGCTGCGAGGAGGAGAGCTTGTAGCGCGCCTCCATCTCCGTCATCGGCATCTTGTGTTCGACCGTCCACATCGACTTGCGCGGGCTCGATGCATCGAGCTTGGCCGGCACGATATCCATCGTCGAGAAGTGGTTGATCGGCTGGTCGACGTCGAAGTCGATGCGGAAGTTGAAGTAGTGGTCGTGATTGGCGGCGACGAGGTTCGGCGCGATCAGCGTGCCATGCGCCGTATCGGCTTTGGCCGTCGCGTCCTTCATCGAGGTGGAGGCAACGCCCTTCACCGCATCGAGGCCGGTCGCGCCGACATAGATGTTGACCTGACCGTTCTGCTGCAGACGGTAGTCGATGAGATAGTCATAGTTGCCGACTTCCGAGGCCGTGCGGACCACGAGCTCCGTCGCCGGGCGTCCCTCCGCCGGGATCGGCTTTTCGGGCGTCTGCGCGAAAACCTCGAAATGGCGCCAGGCCGGATCGCCGATGCTGCGCTCGAAGACGCAGATGGCATCGGGAATGACCAGCGGCTGGCCCTTGTCGTCGGCGATCGTCGCCGGCAGGAAGGTGGCATGCGCGGGGCAATCGATGCCGGCGCGCAGCGGCGTCAGAAACAGGCCGAAACCATATTCCCCGCTGTCCATGTAGGTGCGCCAGTACCAGCCTTCCGACGGGTCCATATAGGGCACGAAGACTTCGGAGAGATGCGCCTGATAGATGACCGAGCGCCACGTGCCGTCATCGTTGACGTCGAGATTGGAGAGCACAAGGCCCGGACGCTTGTCGACGCGGAAGTTGAAGCGCCAGATATCCCATTCGAGATGGCTGCCGTCGATCTTGTAGTTCGGGCCGCCCTCCTGCACCAGCTTGACGGGGTTCGTCTCGGCGCGCAGCGGCGTGCGCTTGGCGACTTCCTCCTCCGTATAGCCCCAGCCATCCTTAGGCACATCAAGCACGCCCGTATCGACGACACGCAGAACTTCCTTCTTGCCGATATCGTAGAGCGCGAACAGGCCTTCGATCGGCTTGGCATAGAAGTTGGAGCCGTCAGGCACCTGATAGCAGGGCACCTTCATCAGACGGGAATTGGTGTATTCGTCGGTGAAGAAATTGCCGGCGGTGAGCGGCAGGCAGAAGGCCTGTTCCGGCTTCAGGCCGCGCTTGGCAAGGCCGGCCACCATTTCGGGATTGCCGAGCACCCCTTCCAGCGCCCCCATGAATTCCGTGAACAGCACCATCGGCTGTCCCTTGGTCTTCTCGTTGCTCTCCACCGCACCCTTGGTGATGTTGACCACGGCCTCGCTGAAGCCTTCCTTGCTGGTCAGGTAGACCGTTGCCTTGCGGTCGAGGCTGTCGCCCTCCTTCCAGGCGAGCACGTCGGCCTTGGCGGGCTCCTTCAGCTCGATCAGCGGATAGAGCGTGGTGTCGTCGGCAACCTTCTGATCGCGCAGGATCTGGTTGATCTTCTGGTATTCCTCGGCGGTCAGGCCATCCAGCGGATGGGCGGCCGCGGCGGTGGCGGTCAGGCCAAAGGCCAGCGCCGTTGCGGCAAGATATCTCGTCAGTCTCATGATCGTTCCCTCTTCTGTTGTTTTCTCAGGCGAAGACCACCTGGATGTCGGTGTATTCGGCAAGGCCTTCTTCCGCGAACTCGACGCCGATGCCGGATTGCTTGACGCCGCCGAAGGGCGCATTCGGCTGGATGGCGCCGTGTTTGTTGATCCACACGGAGCCGCAGGCCATGCGGCTCGCGACCTTCTTCGCCGCCGCGATATCCGACGACCAGACCGAGCCGCCGAGCCCGTTCGGGCTGTCGTTCGCCAGCCGGATCGCCTCCTCGACATCCGAATAGCGGATGATCGGCAGCGCCGGCCCGAACTGTTCCTCATCGACCAGCGCATCGCCGTTACGCAGACCGGACACGATGGTCGGCGGGAAGAACAGGCCCTCGCCCGGCTCGCCGCCGAGCAGTACCTTGCCGCGTCCCTTGGCATCCGCCACGAGCCGCGAAACCTTGTCGAACTGCATGCGGTTCTGGATCGGGCCGAGAATGCTCGCCTCCTCCATGCCGTTGCCCACGGGGATGTTTTTCGCATAGGCGACGAGCGCGTCGCAGACGGCGTCGTGGATGGAATCGTGCACATAGAGCCGTTTCATCGCCGCGCAGGTCTGGCCGTTGTTGATGAAGGCGCCCCAGAACAGGCCTTCGGCAATCGCCTGCGGTTCGGCATCCGGCAGCACGATGCCCGCGTCGTTGCCGCCCATTTCCAGCGTCAGGCGCTTCATGGTCGATGCTGCGGACTGCATCACCTTCTGGCCGGTGGCGCAGGAGCCGGTGAAGACGATCTTCGCGATATCCGGATGCGCCGACATGGCACCGCCGAGATTGAACGCCTTGTCATCGCCCGTCACGACATTGACGACACCGGGCGGCAGCACCTCGTTCATGATCTCGACAAGCCGCAGCGTCGAAAGCGGCGTATAGGGCGACGGCTTCACCACCACCGTGTTGCCGGTGCGCAACGCCGGCAGGATATGCCAGACGGCGATCATGACCGGGAAATTCCACGGCGTGATCGAGCCGACGACGCCGAGCGGCTTGCGGTGCAGCTCCACCCGCCCTTGCTCGTTGTCCTGCACAACCTTGACCGGGATCGACAGCCCCGTCGTATAGCCCGCCCAGGCGACGGCGCCGCCGACCTCCCAGCGCGAACCGAGGCCGTTCAACGGCTTGCCCTGCTCCAGCGTGATGATTTCGGCGAGTTCCGCCGCATGTTCCTCGATCTTCGCCGTGACAGCCGCACAGGCCGCCTGCAACGCCTCATCGCTCTGCGCCGACCACGACGCGAACGCCGCCTTGGCGACCGCGACGGCCGCATCCAGCTCGACACCACCCATGTTCGGCGCGCGGCCGACCTCTTCGCCCGTCGCCGGGTTGATGACGGCGAAGTCCGCGCCTGATGGCGCCGGCTTGCCGCCGATGGTCGCCTTGAATTCCATCATTTCCGCCTCCTCCATGGCAGGCCACCTCCTCCGGCGGTCCTATCTGGTGGCAGAGATTAGAAGCGGGCGCGGCATCAGACTTGGACGGCGCCGTCCCGCCTTTTGGACAAAAGCGTCAATGACAGCGCGCAACCGCACCCGGCGTCGCGCCGTATTTCTTGCGGAACTCGCGGTAGAAATAGGAGAGATCGTTGAAACCGCAGTCGAAGGCGACGGCAGTGACGCCTTCCGACGGTTGCTCCCGGCGCGCCGTCAGCCGGGCATGGGCCAGTTCCAGCCGGCGGTTGAGCAGCCGGTGGCCGGGCGTTTCGCCAAGCGGCCGGAAATGCCGTTGCAGCATGCGTTCGGACACATTGAGACGGGTGGCCAATTCGCGCGGGCCGAAGGTCGGGTCCGCCCGGTTACGATCGATCATCGCCAGGGCGCGCGACAGCAGGGTCTCGGCCGGCGTTGCGGCACCCGTCACCCGGCTGGAATGCAGGTAAGCGCCCATCAGGCAGAGGAAGGCTTCGCCGAGCTGCGCCTGCGCGCCGTCTTCCAAAAGCATCTTGGCGATGACCGCGCGCATGGCGACCCAGAGCGGGTCCTCCCGCGAGATCGAAAGACCGCCCGCACAGGCATTGCCGAAACGATGCACCACCTCGTCGCGCGGAATGTGCAGCGAGACCTGGTTGGAGCGTTCGCCGCGATAGAGGAAGGTTGAGGGCTTGACGGAATCGACGAGGAACATGTCCCCCGGCAAAAGCTCGGCCACGTGGTCACCCTGTTCGACGCGACACTGGCCGGCATCCTGCACGAGCAGAAAGAAATATTCGCCTGGGTCCTGCCGGATGGAACGGGTGCTGCGCGCCACCTCGGAAGCATCGAGCGCGACGATCGCCGTATCGAACGGGCCGACGCGCCGCGTGGTCACGTCACCATTGACGACGCCGGTGCGCCGCATGGGCTCCAGATCGAAGGACCCGCAGACCTTGCGGATTTCCGCCTCGAGAATTTCCACCTGTACCGGCTTGTGCCCCGGTGTCATCAGCGACTGCATTGCGCCCTCCCCGGCTCCCGCAGAATGCTACGTCTCCCAAACTATCTCATCACAGTCCGCAGCGCTTGCCTATCGTTCCAGCGCTGAAAATCCACCGGCTGCCGCCGCCCGGCGCAGCCCCTCCGAGGGCGCCTCGGCAAGCCCATCCGCCGCGAGCCGGTCGAGCACGGCCACGACCTCCGCAAGCCCGCGCGCCTCAGCATAGTGCATCGGCCCGCCACGCCAGCGCGGAAAACCATAGCCGTGGATTTTCACGAGATCGATATCGGCGGCGCGAAGCGCCACGCGCTCCTCCAGAATACGCGTCGCCTCGTTGACCATCGGCAGCAGGATCGCGTCGGCGATCTCGGCTTCACTCCATGCTCGTCGCGGCCGGTCCGCCGCCTCTTCGGCGATGATCGCCGCCACGGTTTCCGAGGGTTTTGGCGCACGATCACCCGACTGGTAATCGTACCAGCCGGCCCCGGTTTTCTGGCCGAAACGCTGAAGCCCGCAAAGCCGCTCCGCGACCGGGGCAAAGGGTGTTTCACCCCGCTCGCGCGCCGCCTTGCGCTGGAAGGCGGCGATGTCGAGGCCGCCGAGATCCTGCGCCTCGAACGGCCCCATGGGCAGGCCGAAAGCGCGCATGGCGGCATCGACCGCCGAGGGCGTCGCACCCGACAGCAGCAGGCGCTCGGCCTGGGCACGCGTCACCTTCAGGATGCGGTTGCCGATGAAGCCATCGCAGATTCCGGCGCGGACCGGAATTTTCCCAAGCTGGCGGGCGAGCGCGAAACCGGCCGCCAGAACCTCCGGCGCCGTCGTTTCCGTCGGCACGATCTCCAGCAGTTTCATGACATGGGCCGGGCTGAAGAAATGCAGGCCGAGGAACCGCTCGGGATGCGCGATGCCGTCGCTGATCGCGCCGGGATCGAGATAGGAGGTATTGGTGGCGAGCACCGCATCCGGGCGGCAGACCGCCGAGAGCTTTTCGAAGACGGCGCGCTTGACGGCGAGGTCCTCGAAGACGGCCTCGATGACGAGGTCCGTGTCGGCAAGCAGGCCGTAATCATCGCCGCCGGTCACACCGGCCATGCGCTGATCGGCAACCGCCTGCGTCATACGCCCGCGTTTGACGGAGCCGTCGTAGATCGACTTCACATTGGCAAGCCCGCGCTCGACCGCCGTGGCGTCGCGCTCGATCAGCACTACCGGCAGGCCGGCATCGCGCAGGGCCGCGGCAATGCCCGCCCCCATCGTGCCTCCGCCGATCACGGCCGCCGAACGGATGTCGCGCGGGGTGATGCCGGCGAGTTCCGGCGGACGGGGCGCGGCGCGCTCGGCGAAGAAGACATGGCGCAGGGCTGCGGCCTGTTCGGAGCCGCGCAGAGCGAGGAAGGTTTCGCGCTCGAAGGCCATGGCATCGGCGAAATCCGTCTCGCAGGCCTTGCGGATGGAGGCGAGCGCGCGCAGCGGCGCGATCTCGCGCTTCGCCTTGGCCGCGACGGCCTTTTCGGCGCTCTCCCAGAAGCCGGCTTCGATGGCCGGAACGGCACGGCGGGAGATCGGCTGGGGCAGCAATTTTTCCGCAATGCGCTCAGCGAAAGCGACAGCACCCGCGCGCAGATCCCCGTCGATGACGGCATCGATAAGCCCGAGGCCTTCCGCCTTCTTCGCACTGAGCGGGCTGCCGCCCGTCACCAGATCGACGGCCGCCGCTGCACCGATCAGGCGCGGCAGACGCACCGTGCCACCGGCACCGGGAATAATGCCGAGCTTCACCTCCGGTAGGCCGAGGTTGGCGGAGGAGACGGCGACGCGATAGGCGCAGCCGAGCGCCACTTCGAGGCCGCCGCCGAGCGCGCTACCATGAATCGCCGCAATCCAGGGCTTTTTCGTCCCCTCGATAGCCGCCACGACATCCGGCAGATGCGGCGGCTGCGGCGGCTTGCCGAATTCGCTGACATCGGCGCCGGCGATGAAGGTGCGGCCGGCGCAGATCAGGACCACGGCCTTCACCGCCGCATCCGCATCCAACCCCACGACCGTGTCGACAAGCGCCTGGCGCAGCGCCTGCGACAGCGCGTTGACGGGCGGATTGTCGACGGTGACGACGGCGATGGAACCTTCTCGGGCGATGGTTACGGTCATGATCTCAAATTCCCAGATAAGCGGCGCGGATGCGTTCGTCGGCAATCAGTTCAGCGGACGGGCCGGACATGGTGATACGGCCCGTCTCCATGACATAACCACGGTCGGCGACGGACAGCGCGCCAAAAGCGTTCTGCTCGACAAGGAGCACAGTGAAGCCGAGCGCCTTCATGCTTTTGACCACGTCGAAGATCTGCGCGACGAGAATGGGGGCAAGGCCCATGCTGGGTTCGTCAAGCAGCAGGCAGGAGGGCCGCGCCATCAGCGCGCGGGCAATGGCCAGCATCTGCTGCTGGCCGCCGGAAAGGCCGCCCGCCGCAAGATTCCGCTTCTCCTTGAGGATCGGAAACATCGCGAAGGCGTCCTCTCTATCGCGGTCAACCTTGTCATCGGCGAAGAGATAGGCGCCGAGACGCAGGTTCTCCTCCACCGTCAAATTGGTGAAGATCTGCCGGCCCTCAGGCGACTGAGCGAGACCGCGCCGAACGCGGGCATGGGCCGGCACCGTTGTCAGCGCCTCGCCGCGGAAGACGATCGAGCCAGACGAGACCGGCTGAATACCGGAGAGGCATTTGAGCAGCGTCGTCTTGCCTGCACCGTTGGCGCCGACCACCGTGACGATCTCACCGGAGGCGACATCGAGGTCGATGCCGTGCAGCACCTCGATACGGCCGTAGCGCGAGCGCAGTCCCTCAACCGTCAGCATGTTTCGCCTCCGCCGCCTGCGCACCCAGATAGGCTTCGATGACGCGCGGATCGCGCGCAATCGCCGCCGGCTCGCCCTCGGCGATCTTCTCGCCGTGATCGAGCACCACGATATGGTTGGAAATACGCATGACCATCTTCATGTCGTGCTCCACCAGGAGGATCGAAACGCCCTCGGCTGCGACCTGCGCGATGAGGTGATCGATCTCCTCCGTCTCGACGGCATTGCAGCCGGCGGCGGGTTCGTCGAGCAGCAGAACGCGGGGCTTCAGCGCCAGCGCACGGGCGATTTCCAGCCGCTTCAGCGCGCCGTAGGAGAGCGAACCCGCCTCCTGTTCGGCGGCGCGGCCGAGGCCGACGCGGTCGAGCAATGCACGGGCGCTTTCCTCCGAGGCCTTGCTGCGCTGGCGCGCGGCGGGCAGCGCGAAGAGATCGGCAAGCACCGAGCCGCGCTCATGCAGGTGATGGCCGGCGACGGCGTTTTCGAGGACGCTCATCGACTGGAAGATTTGCAGGTTCTGGAAGGTGCGCGACAGGCCGCGCCGCGCCAGAAGATGCGGCGGCACGCGGGTGACGTCCTCACCATCCAGCACGACGCGGCCGCGCGCCGGGGCATAGACACCCGAAATCATGTTGAACAGCGTCGTCTTGCCGGCGCCGTTCGGGCCGATGACGGAGACGATCTCTCCGGGTTTCAAGGAGAAGCCGACACCGTTGACGGCGCGCAGGCCGCCGAAATCGATACCCAGGCCTTCGATCTGAAGCAGGCTCATTCCGCCCTCCCCCGGATACGGCGCGCAATGGAGGGCAGCAGCCCCTCTCGCATGAAAATCATCACGAGCATCATGACCAGGCCGAGCATGAGCTGTTCGTATTCCTGGAAGATCGTCAGCACCTGCGGCAGCGTCGTTAGGATCGCGGCACCCAGGATAGCGCCGAGCACGGAGCCCGCGCCGCCGAGCACCGTCATCGTGACCATCTCGATGGAGTGCATGAAGCCGGCGACGTCAGGCGTGATGAACTTGTTCTGCAGGGCCAGAAGCGAACCGGACACCGAGGCATAAACCGCCGAGATGACGAAGGCTACGAGCTTGTAATGCGCGACATCGACGCCAACAGTGCGGGCCGCAATCTCCGAACCGTGCAGGGCGCGCAGCGCCCGGCCGGTCGGGCTGTGATAGAGATTGAGCGCGAGCCAGGCACCCAAAACCAGCACGAAGCCGGAGAAGGCATACCAGAATTCGGTGTTGGAAAGATCGAAGCCGATAGCCTTCAGCGCGCCGCGAAGGCCAAGTTCCGGCACCGCCATGCCATCAGGCCCACCCGTGAGCTGCGCCTCGTTGGAGAGAACCATGGAGACGAGGATGCCGAAACCGAGGCTGGCGACGGCGAGATAATAGCCCTTGAGCCGCAGGATCGGCCGGCCGACGAGATAGGCGATTGCCGCGGACAAAAGCGCGCCGAGCAGGGCGGCGAGTGCCGGATGCAGACCAAGATGAACCGGCGCCAGCGCGCAGGCATAGGCGCCGATGCCGGCGAAACCGGCATGGCCGAGGCTGATCTGGCCGGCATAGCCGATGAGGATGACGAGGCCCGTCACCGCCACGCCGTTGACGAAGATAAGCGATCCCACGCGGAAATAATAGGAGGACGGGAAGAAGACCGGCGCGATCGCGATGACCGCGGCGAGAACGAGGAGCGTGGTAACCTTGCTGGAGAGCCGCATGATCATACCCGATCCGTCGACTTGCGGCCGAACAGGCCCTGCGGCATGGCGAAGAGCACGGCGAGGATGACGACGAAGGCCGCCGCATCCTTGTATTGAGAGCTGATATAGCCGGCCGTCATCGCCTCCAGCATGCCGAGCAGTAGGCCGCCGACCAGCGCCCCCTTGGGATTGCCCATGCCGCCGAGCATGGCAGCGGCAAAACCCTTCAGCGCCAGCGCGAGACCGACATCGTAGCCGGTCAGCGTGATCGGCGTCACCAGCACGCCGGCCAGCGCCCCGATGGCGGCGGACATGGCGAAGGACAGCGTCATGACATAATTGGTGTTGATGCCGACGAGTTGGGCGGCGATGCGGTTGTTCGCCGTCGCCAGCACCGCGCGGCCGATAAGCGTGCGCGTGAAGAACAGCCAGAGACAGAGGAAGACGGCGAGCGCGCCGGCAATGACCCACAGGCTCTGCGGCAAGATGGTCGCGCCGCCGATCAGGATCGGCTGGTCACCGGAAAAGGCCGGGAAGCGGTGCAGCTGCTTGTCGAAGACGAGTTGCGTCGCCCCGCGGATGAAGATCGACGCGCCGATGGTGATGATGATCAGCGAGACGACAGGCGCGCCGCGGGCGGGCTCGATGGCGAGCTTGTTGAGCGCCACGCCCACCGCCGAGGTGATGATGATGGCGATCAGCGCGGCGAGCGGCAACGGCAGGCCGCTAGCATGCGCGAAGAAGGTGATCATGCCGCCGAGCATGACGAACTCGCCCTGGGCGAAGTTCACGACGTCGGATGCGTTGTAGATGATCGTGAAGCCGAGCGCGACCAGCGCATAGACCGCGCCGACCGTGATTCCGGACAGGAGAAATTGCAGGAGTTCGGGCATGGATGCCTCCGCTTCGCGCACGACGGTATCCGCCGGCCCGCGCCTTGAAGAGGCGGGCCGGCAGGCTCGATTACTCGACGATCTTCCAGCCGCCCTTTTCGATCTGCAGCATGCGGAAGGCCGAGAGGTCGAGGCCGAGGTGGTCCTCGGCCGTCATGGTGACGGTGCCTGTTGTGCCGACGAGACCCTTCGTGCCTTCGATCGCGTCGCGGATGTCGGACGGTTCGGCGCTGCCGGCACGCTTCAGCGCGTCGACGAGGATGCGCAGCGCATCATGGGCATAACCGCCGAAGGTCGAGACCGGCTTGCCGGTCGCCTTCTCATAGGTGTCCTTGTAAGCCGTGACGACGGCGCGCTGCGGATCGCTTTCCGGCAGCAGCTTTGCAACCAGAAGCGCCGTGCCCGGCAGGCGCACGCCTTCGGCCGCTTCCGCCCCGGCAAGCTCGATGAAACCATCCGAGGCAACGCCATGCGACTGGTAGAGCGGCAGGCCTACGGCGAGCTGGGCATAGTTACGCGTCACGATGGCCGGGCCCTGGCCGAAGCCGGGGTTGAGCACGGCCTGGATGCCGTCCTTGCCCTTGATGTTGGTGAGCTGCGGCGTCATGTCGGCATCGGTCGGGCCGTAGGTCTCGTCGGCCAGCACCTCGATGCCGTATTCGCCGATGATGGCGAGGCACTGCTTGTGCATGGAGGCGCCGAAACCGTCGGAACCGGAGATCATGCCGATCTTGGTGATGGCGTTCTTCTTCATGTCTTCAAAGATCTTCGCGCAGGCCATGCGATCCGTGTGCGGCGTCTTGAAGGTATAGGGCTTTACCGGATCGATGATCTCGATGGCGCCGGCGAGCGAGATGAAGGGCACTTCCGCATCCTCGAAGACCGGGATGACGGCCATGGAGGTGCCGGTCGTCGTGCCGCCGATCACGGCGACCACTTCGTCGTCCTCGACGAGACGGGTGGCGAAAGTGCGCGCCTTATTCGGGTCGCCGCCATCGTCATAGATGACGAGTTCCAGCTTCTCGCCGTTGACGCCGCCGGCCGCATTGATCTCTTCGACCAGCAGCTTCAGCGTCTTGGCTTCCGGGTCGCCAAGGAACGAGGCGGGGCCGGTTTCGGAAATGGTCGCGCCGATCTTGATATCGGCAAGCGCGGGCGCTGCAAGTCCTAGGATCAGGGCAACTGCGGTGGTGGTGAGCGCAAATTTCATGTCGGTTTCTCCTCCCAACAAAGACAAAGGGTTAAAACGAAAACTCCTCTCACGCCGCCGCAGGGCGGCGCCACATGACCACGCGGAACCGGTTGGCGACGAAAGCCGCATCCGTGAGGCTGGCATTGCCGGCCGGGTTGGCGCCGGTGACGTGGAAGTCGCTGAAGGCGGCGCTCTGGTTCACATAGATGCCGCCGGTCAGGTTGACCGAAAGATTGACGCCCGCCGCGGCAAACCGGTCGGCGACGGCGAGAATCTGTGCCTCGTCGGTGGCATAGAGGGCGGCGGTGATCGCGCCCTTGCGCTCGGCAAGTTCAGCCGCGCGGTTCACGCCATCGACGACATCGTCGACCGCAACGACGAAGGCGATGGGGCCGAAACGTTCCTCCGCATAGGTTTCGCTGTCTGCCGCGTCGACGGCGAGGATCAGCGGCGTTGCTGTGCGAGCATCGTCGAGACCTTCAACCGGGGCGGAATCGCGCACGAGACGGCCGAGCGCGCGAACGGTGGATATACGGGCGAGCGTCGCGGGATTGGCGATGGCGCCGCAGACGCCGGCTGCGCGGGTCGGATCGGAGAGCAGACCATCGACGGCAGCGGCGATGCCGGACGCCACCGCATCGAAGCTCTTGTGCCCCTCATTCGTCTCGATGCCGCCGCGCGGGACAAAGATATCCTGCGGGGCCGTGCACATCTGGCCGGAATAGAGCGACAGCGAGAAGGCGATATTGCCGCACATGCCGGCGAAATTGTCGGTGGCGCCGATGACGATCGAATTGACGCCGGCCTCTTCGGTATAGACGTCGGCCCCGCCGGCATTTTCGCGCACCCATGTGCCGAAGCTGTTGGAACCGGTGTAATCAACGATGGCGACGGCCGGGTGCTGCACGAGGTCCTTGGTGATCTCCGAACCAGGTGCATCCGCGGCGAGCAGCACGATATCGGCGGCAAAGCCTTCTTCCACCAGCACCTGCCTGATAATCTCGACGGTGATGGCAAGCGGAAGGATCGCGGCGGGATGCGGCTTGACGATGACGGTGTTGCCGGTAGCGAGGCTGCCGAAAAGGCCCGGATAGCTGTTCCAGGTCGGGAACGTGTTGCAGCCGATGACGAGCGAAACACCGCGCGGCACGATGCGCCAGTGCTTTTCCATGACGATGGGCGCGCCCTTGCCCTGCGGCTTGGTCCAGATCGCGGTCGCCGGTATGCGGGTCATCTCCGCATAGGCGTAAGTGACGGCTTCGAGGCCGCGATCCTGCGCATGCGGGCCGCCGGCCTGGAAGGCCATAGCAAAGGCCTGGCCCGTCGTGTGCATGACGGCATTGGCGATCTCGAAACTGCGCGCATTGAGGCGGGCGAGGATTTCAAGGCAGATACCGACACGGACTTCCGGCGCGGCGGCGGCCCATTGCGGGGCGGCGGCACGCGAGGCCGAAACGATCCTATCCACGGAGGCGGCGGGATAGGTGATGCCGAGGGAGGGTCCGTAAGGCGAGACTTCCCCACCGACAGTGCCTTCGGAGGGGTGATCGACAAGCGCGAAGGGTTGGCCGAGACGCGCCTTGTAAGCGGCAAAGCCGTCGTCCTTGGCGGTCTCGCCATAAATCTTGCCGCTTGGCACTTCCGGATAGGCGGACCAGAAATCGCGCTTGGCGGCGGCCTGCAAGGCGGCTTCCAGCGTCGGGCGATGGCGCTCGAAAAGTGCGGTCATGATCTGTCCTCCCAGTCAGTGCTTTTATAATTGACTGACCGGTCGGTTTATGCAAGAGTTTTTTTACGGTCGCCCCTGGGAAGGGCGACAGGGAGGAAAAATGTCCAATTCCGACACCATTCTGTCGGCGCTTGCCGATGGCGTTCTCACCCTCACGCTGAACCGCCCCGACAAGCTCAACGCCTTCAACGACGAGATGCATCTTGCGCTGCGCGCCGGCTTCGAGAAGGCCCATGCGGATGACGCCGTGCGTGCGGTGCTGCTGACCGGTTCCGGCCGCGGCTTCTGCGCGGGCCAGGATCTCGGCGACCGCGACCCGAAGAAGGGCGCGCCGGACCTCGGTCACACCATCGAGACCTTCTACAATCCGCTGCTGCGCCTGATCCGCAGCCTGGAAAAGCCCGTTATCTGCGCCGTCAACGGTGTTGCCGCCGGCGCGGGCGCCAATATCGCCTTTGCCTGCGACATCACCTTCGCCGCCCGCTCTGCCCGCTTCATCCAGGCCTTCGCCAAGATCGGCCTCGTGCCGGATTCCGGCGGCACCTGGAGCCTGCCGCGCCTGATCGGCGAAGCGCGCGCCAAGGCACTGGCGCTGACGGCCGAGCCGCTCAGCGCGGAAACCGCCGCCGACTGGGGCCTCATCTGGCGCGCCGTCGATGACGACAAGCTGATGGAAGAGGCGACGGCGCTCGCCACCCGCCTTGCCGCCGGCCCGACGCGCGGCCTCGGCATGACCAAGCGCGCCATCCAGGCCGCCGCGACCAATTCGCTGGATCAGCAACTCGACCTCGAACGCGACCTGCAGCGCGAAGCCGGCCGCAGCGCCGACTATGCCGAAGGCGTCTCCGCCTTTCTCGAAAAGCGCAAGCCGGAGTTTAGGGGTAAATGAGCGCCGCGACCCTTACCCCACAAGCGCTGGCCGAAGCCTGCGCGAAGGCCATGTGGGACGACGACAACGCCACCCGCCATCTCGGCATGGAGCTCGTCTCCATCGCCCCCGGTGAAGCGACCATCGCCATGACCGTGGCCGAGATCATGACCAACGGCCACGGCACCTGCCATGGCGGCTACATGTTCACGCTGGCGGATTCGGCCTTCGCCTTCGCCTGCAACACCTACAACCAGCGCACCGTCGCCCAGCACTGTTCGGTGACGTTTCTCGCACCGGCTTTCAAGGGCGACAGGCTGACGGCCACCGCGCGCGAAGTATCGCGCCGCGGACGGGGCGGCATCTACGATATCCGCATCACCAATCAGGTGGGCGAGGCGATCGCGGAATTCCGCGGCCACTCGCGAACAGTCAAGGGCATACATCTGCCGGAGTGAGGTAGATCATCCCCCATTCTTGCCCGTATTCTTGGAGGAGAATTTCATGGAAGACCTGTCCCCCCGCCCCGGAGACCTCGAACCGATCGAGACCGCCTCGCGCGATGAGATTTCCGGGCTGCAGCTTGAGCGCATGAAGTGGTCGCTGACCCACGCCTACGAGAACTCGCCCTTCTACCGCCAGCGCTTCGACGAGGCGGGCGTGCATCCCTCGGACCTGAAAACGCTGTCCGATCTCGCGAAATTCCCCTTCACCACCAAGAAGGACCTGCGCGACACCTATCCCTTCGGCATGTTCGCCGTGCCGCGTGAAAAACTCGCCCGCATCCACGCCTCCTCCGGCACCACAGGCAAGCCGACCGTCGTCGGCTACACGAAGAACGATATCGACACCTGGGCGACCGTCGTCGCGCGCTCGATCCGCGCCTCGGGCGGCCGAGCCGGCGATATCGTGCATGTCGCCTATGGCTACGGCCTGTTCACCGGCGGCCTCGGCGCGCATTACGGCGCGGAAAAACTCGGCTGCACCGTGGTGCCGATCTCCGGCGGCATGACGGAGCGCCAGGTCACGCTGATGCAGGATTTCAAGCCGCGCATCATCATGGTGACGCCCTCCTACATGCTTTCCATCCTCGACGAGTTCCGCAAACACGGCATCGATCCGCACGAAAGCTCGCTCGCTGTCGGCATTTTCGGCGCAGAACCCTGGACGAACGCCATGCGCGAGGAAATCGAGCAGGCCTTCGACATGCATGCGGTCGATATCTACGGCCTCTCCGAGGTCATGGGCCCCGGCGTCGCCAATGAATGCGTCGAGACGAAGGACGGCCTGCATATCTGGGAAGACCATTTCTACCCCGAGATCATCCATCCCGAGACCGGCGAAGTGCTGCCGGACGGCGAGATCGGCGAGCTGGTCTTCACCACGCTCACCAAGGAAGGCCTGCCGATCATCCGCTACCGCACGCGCGACCTGACGCGGCTGTTGCCCGGCACCGCCCGCTCCATGCGTCGAATGGAAAAGGTCACCGGTCGCTCGGACGACATGATGATCCTGCGCGGCGTCAACGTCTTCCCGACGCAGATCGAGGAACAGATCCTGAAATGTCGCGGCCTGGCGCCGCATTTCCAGATCGAGCTGAGCCGCACCAGCCGTATGGACAATATGACGGTTCATGTCGAATGTACCGTCGAAATGGCGGACGAAGGTGCCCGCGCCGGTTCGGCCAAGGAACTCGCCCATCACATCAAGAGCATCGTCGGCGTCTCCACCAAGATCACCGTGCACGAGCCAGGCGGCGTCGCCCGCTCGGAAGGCAAGGCGAAACGGGTGGTCGACAACCGACCCAAAGAGTGAAACGTCGGGATAGCCGGGCACCGGCTTGACTGTGTATAGGAAGGGCGGCCGCCCTTCCCGCGGCCACCAGCCGGAAAGAGCAGAGCAGGACATATGGCACGCACGCGCGCAGTGGATTTCGAAGAAAAACAGCGTGGCATTCTGTCGAGTGCCGCAGCGGTGTTTGCCGAGATGGGCATGGAGAAGGCGTCCATGTCGCAAATCGCCTCACACAGCAATGTCTCGAAGGCCCTGCTCTACCACTACTATCCAAGCAAAGACGCGCTGATCTTCGACATCGTGCGCACGCATCTTTCGGAGCTGGAAAGCGCCATCGAAGCGGCGGATCGTCAGGATGTGCCTCCTCAAGACCGGCTGCGGCTGCTCGTGAAGGCGGTTCTGGCAAACTACGAAGGCCGCGACAACGAGCACAAGGTGCAGCTCAACGGCACCAGCGCCCTTTCACCGGAGCAGCTTGCCGAATTGCAGGCGATCGAGCGGCAGATCGTCAAACGTTTCTCCGGCGTCATCCGCGACATCAACCCGGATCTCAACAAGGACCGCCCGCTCCTCATGCCCGTCACCATGTCGCTCTTCGGCATGATGAACTGGGTCTATATGTGGTTCCGTCCCAACGGACCGGTAACGCGGGACGAATATGCGGATATCGCCACAACACTGATCCTCGAGGGCGTCAAGGCCGTAACCTGAGGCTTACGCAATCTAATTGACGCGCGTCGGCCGCAACAGCGTGCGCTCCGTCACCGGGCAGCCTCCCTCGATCTTTGTCCAGGACGAGACATTGAGCTTCATCTCGCAACGCGCGAGATAGGAGCCGCCATCGACCCTTAAGCAGGATGTCTGGCCTAGTTCGAACATAACGCCGCGATTTCGGCATTTGCAGTTGTGAGCATCCGCCACAGTGGGGGTCAGGGCCAAGGCGAGACTCAATATGAGCGCTCCAAGATGCATGATCGATGCCTCCGGACGAAGGCGAATAGAATACACCCCGCCGAAGGCATCGTCAAAGTGACAGCCAGGCATGCGGCGACAAGCCGGGCAACGCGCAGGAACGCTTACGCGCCATCCTTCTCCACATCCTTGCCCGTCGCGGCAACCGACTCCAACCGCTCGGCAAACTCCCGCCGCAACGTGCGGCGCAACTCAGCCGCCTTGTAGCGCCTGACATCCACAGCGTCCTTCGGCTGCAAGTCGGGCACGCGCACCGGCCTTCCCGCATCGTCCACCGCGACCATGGTGAAGTAACAGGAATTGGTGTGCCGACGCTGGCCGGAGCGGATGTTTTCCGCCTCGACACGGATGCCGATCTCCATGGAGGTGCGGCCGGTGTGGTTGACCGAGGCGCGGAAGGTGACGAGTTCGCCGACGTTGATCGGCTCCTTGAACATCACCTGGTCGACCGACAGCGTCACCGCATATTGCTGCGAATAGCGGGAGGCGCAGGAGAAGGCCACGCGGTCGAGCAGGTTGAGCAGCGCGCCGCCGTGGACCTTTCCCGAAAAATTCGCCATGTCGGGCGTCATCAGAACGGTCATCTCAAGGCGGCGCGGGTCCATTCGGTCACTCTCTCGTTTTGGCTACCATCGTCAGAACGTCGTATTGCGCGACGGTAGCGCCCAGTTGGTTCGTCACATTGCAATCCCAGCGCACCTCGCCGTGTTCGGCATTGGCGCGCGGATTGATCTCCTTGCAGGTGAGCTGCACCTTCAGCGTATCACCGGGATTAACCGGTGTCAGGAAGCGTAGGTTATCGACGCCATAATTGGCAAGGACGGGACCCGGCGCCGGATCGACGAAGAGACCGGCGGCGAAGGAGACGATGAGATAGCCATGCGCCACGCGCCCGTCGAAGAACGGGTTTGCCTTGGCCGCTTCCTCGTCCATATGCGCATAGAAAGTATCGCCGGTGAAGTTGGCGAAATGCCCGATGTCGTCGAGTGTCACCGTGCGCGTGGCCGTAATCAGCTGGTCGCCGATCTTCAGTTCGGCAAGCGACTTGCGGAACGGATGCTCGCTGCCGACATGCGCCTCAGCACCCTGCATCCAGCGGCCGGTGACTGCGGTAAGCAGCGTCGGCGCACCCTGTATGGCGGTGCGCTGCATGTAATGTTTGACGCCACGCATGCCGCCCAGCTCCTCGCCGCCACCAGCGCGGCCGGGGCCGCCGTGCACGAGGCCCGGCAGCGGCGAACCGTGACCGGTGGATGACTTGGCGCTGACGCGGTTGCCGATCATCACGCGGCCGTGGAACGGCGCGAGGCCGAGCACGACCTCTTCGGTGAAAGCCGGATCATTGGTGAAAACTGAGGCGACGAGGCTGCCCTTGCCGCGCCGCGCCAGATCGACCGCTTCTTCCGCCGTGTCATAGGGCATGACGGTGCTGACCGGACCGAAAGCCTCGACATCATGGATAGCGCGCGCCGCGCCCGGCTTGTCGCAATAGAGCAGCACCGGATTGAGAAAAGCGCCGGCCGCGGGATCGCCGGACTGGATGTCCGCATTATTGGGATCGCCGGCGACGATTTCGGCATCCGCCGAGAGATCGCGGATACGGGCGCGAACCTCCTCGCGCTGGTCCAGGCTGGCGAGCGGGCCCATGCGGACGGCCTCGTCGGCCGGATTGCCGATGACGGTCTTGCCGAGGCGCGCGCGCAGGCTTTCGATGAGGGCTTCGCTATAGGAACGCGGGGCGATGACGCGGCGGATCGCCGTGCATTTCTGCCCGGCCTTCACCGTCATCTCGCGCGCGACTTCCTTGACGAAGAGGTCGAACTCGTCCGTGCCAGGCGCGGCGTCGAGGCCAAGCACGGCGGCGTTGAGGCTGTCGGCCTCCATGGTGAAGCGCACGGAATTCTGGACGATGGCCCTGTGCGTCTTGAGCCGCTGGCCCGTGGAGGCTGAACCGGTGAAGGTCACGGCATCCTGCCCCTCGACATGGTCGAGCAGATCGCCGACCGAGCCGCAGACCAGCTGCAAGGCCCCCTCGGGCAGAATGCCCATCTCGATAATGCGGCGGACCATCAATTCCGTTAGATAGGCCGTCTGGCTCGCCGGCTTGACGATGGCGGGAACGCCGGCCAGCAGCGTCGGCGCGAGCTTTTCCAGCATGCCCCAGCAGGGGAAGTTGAAGGCGTTGATATGGACTGCCACGCCCTGCAAGGGGCTCAGAATATGCTGCGCGGAAAACGTGCCGTCCTTGGAGAGCAGCTCCACGTCGCCATCGAGCAACACGCGGGTGTTCGGTAGTTCACGCCGGCCCTTGGAGGCGTAGGACAACAGCGTGCCGATACCACCCTCGATATCGACCCAACTGTCGGCGCGGGTGGCGCCCGTCGCGGTGGAGAGGGCGTAAAACTCTTCCTTCCTCTCCATCAGCGCTTGGCCGAGCGCCTTCAGCATGGCGGCGCGCTCGTGGAAGGACAGGCGGCGCAACGCGGCCCCGCCCTTCTCGCGGCCATAGGCAAGGCTCGCCTTGAAATCGACGCCGGTGGAATCGATGAAGGCGACGGGCGCGCCCGTCGAGGCGTCGAGCAGCGGCACGCCCTCCTTCGCGCCGGCAACCCACTGGCCGCCGACATAGCTTTCGAGCCGGCGCGGCCGGTTTGCCATGACGTTCATGTCACTATCCTTTCAATTCAGGCCAAGCGCAGAAAGCTGCGCATCGACCTCGGCCCGCCATTCGGCAAGCAGGGTCTCGTTTTGCGTGTGCCGCAGGCCGAAGCGCGACAGCGTCTCGAAACGAGCTGAGCCGGAATGGCCGAAACTCGCAGCAACGCGCGGATACCAGTAAGCGACCGAGGCTTTCGCTTTAGCGCGACCTTCCGCATCGTCGACGATCTGCACGAGACCGGCGAGGCCGAGTTCCGCATGGCGCGTCTCGCGCGGCAGGATGGCGCGAAAAACCTCGGCGAGCGGCTGGTATGAGACCCGCGACAGCTCCTTGAGCTGCACGACGCTTGCCCGGCCCATCAGCACGTTCATGACGACGGCATCCACCCAGCCTTGCAGCGGATAGTGGAAGACGGAGAGACGCATATCGCCCCCCTGCCGCGCCGCGCCGATATCGGCCTCACGGGCAAGCCTGATGGACCAGGGGTGATGCACGGCGTAACGCCCACCATCCGCGCCAAAGGTCTCCATTATCTGAAGGACCTTGCCGGCGTGATCGGCCTTTTCCAGCACGATACGGGCGGCGGAAATGCGTTCCTGAATGCCCGGCGCATCGTTGATAACATCGGCAAAGCCGGCGGAACCAGCCAGTTCGCTGTCAACGAAGCTCGCCATCAGGCGCAGCAACTCGCCGCGATAGCGCGGTGGTACATTGGCAGGAGACGAGAGAACGCCGCCCTGGGCGAGATAATCCTCGATCGGCATCGTATCGGACATGGCGTATCCCCCTTACTGGTCGTAGCTGACGACGATGCGGTCGGTGAGCGGGGTGCATTGGCAGGTCAGCACATAACCCTGGCGCACCTCGTAATCCTCGAGCGCGTGGTTGACCTCCATCTCGGCCTCGCCCTCGATGATCTTGGCGCGGCAAGTGGAACAGACACCGGCCTTGCAGGCGTAAGGCGCGTCCATGGCGTTTTCGAGCGCCGCGTCGAGCAGGCTCTGGCCCTGTTTCGGGAACTTGAAGGTCCGTGTCGCACCGTCGAGCGTGACGGTTGCCTCGCACATCGCCCCCTGGTCCACACCGGCAACGGCCTCGACCTTGCGCCTGATACGGCCGGGCTGCGAAGACGCGAAGAGCTCAAACTTGATCTGGTCGTCGCGAAGGCCGTGCTCGCGCAGCGCGGCGGCAATCGCCAGCATCATCGGCTCGGGGCCGCAGATGAAGGCGGTTGTCACCGACTTCGGGTCGATCCAGTTGCGGAAGAGCGCCGCACATTTCTCGCCGTCGATGCGGCCGGTGAAGAGGTCGATGTCCTGCGCCTCGCTCTCCAGCACATGCAGCACGGAGAAGCGGCCGAGATAGAGGTTCTTCAGGTCCTCCAGCTCCTCGCGGAACATGATCGAGCTGATCTGGCGGTTGGCATAGACCAGCGTGAAGCGGGCGCGCGGCTCGCGCGACAGCACCGTCTTGATGATCGAGAGAACGGGCGTGATGCCGCTGCCGCCGGCAAAGCCGAGATAGTGTTTTGCGGCATCGGGTTCCAGCGCGGTGAAGAAAGCGCCCATCGGGGGCATGGCCTCCATCACATCGCCGGCCTTCAGGTTCTCGTTGACCCAGGTGGAAAAGCAGCCGCCGTCAACGCGCTTGATGCCGACCTTCAAGACACCCTCATCCTTGCCGGCGCAGATCGAATAGGAACGGCGCAGCTCCTCATCCTCGAATTTCTGGCGGAAGGTCAGGTACTGGCCCTGCGTGAAATCGAAGACGGCGCGGTCCTCGTCCGCAGGCCGGAGCGTGACCACGACCGCATCGCGCGTCTCGCGGCGAACATCCGTCACGGTCAGGGGGTGAAAACGTGCCATGCGCGGGCCTCTCCCTATGGGTCAGATGCACTTGAAATAGTCGAACGGTTCCAGGCAGTCGGTGCAGCGATAGCTCGCCTTGCAGGGCGTCGAGCCGAACTGGCTGATCTTCTCGGTATTCACGGATCCGCAGCGCGGACAGGCGATCGTCAGGTTCGAGCGGCCGGAGAGCCGGTCGACGCGTTTCATCAGGATGCCGTCGGCCGCCGTGCCGTCGATCGGCGGGGCGATGCCGTAGGCCTTCAGCTTGTCCCGGCCTTCGGTGCTGATCCAGTCCGTCGTCCAGGCCGGTGAAAGCCGGCGCTCCAGCCGCACCTTGGAAAGCCCCTTTTCGGCAAGCGCCGTCTCGATATCGAGATTGATGATCGTGGTGGCGGGACAGCCCGAATAGGTCGGCGTCACCGTCACGACAAGCGTATCCTCCCGCCATTCGACATCCCGGATAATCCCAAGGTCGGTCAGCGAAATGACCGGGATTTCCGGGTCAGGCACCTGAGCCAGCCAGTGCCAGACCTCATCCAGCGAGGGGCGGAGTGCCGGTTCCATGGCCGCCTCCTACCAGGTCGCGCCCGGATAGGCGCGCTGCAGGAACTGCATTTCGGTCAGGATGAAGCCGAGATGCTCGGTATGCACGCCGCGCCGGCCGCCCTTGTGCATATAGCCGTCGGCGGGCTTCTTCAGCGTGCCCTCAGTCAGCGCCTCGGCGACGATCTCGTCCCAGCCGGCCTTGAGGCTCGCAGGTGCCGGGATGACGCCGGCCTCCACCAGTTCGGTATCCAGCGCATCGCTCATGAACATCTCGCCGGTATAGGGCCAGAGATCGTCCAGCGCCTCCTGCATGCGGCGATGGCTTTCGGCTGTGCCGTCGCCGAGGCGGATGACAAGGTCGCGGCTGCGGTCGAGATGGTAGGACACCTCTTTGAAGGCTTTTTCCGCGATCTCGGCGACGCGCTGGTCGGAAGACCCCTTCAGCGCCTTCAGCAGCAGATAGTGCCAGGCGTCGAACAGGAACTGCCGCATCAGCGTCTTGCCGAAATCGCCGTTCGGGCGCTCGACGAGCAGGATGTTGCGGAAGTCGTAGCCGTCGCGCAGATAGGCGAGGTCATCGGCAGAACGCCCCTTGCCCTCCACCTCGCCGGCAAGGCCGAGCCAGAGCTGGGTCTGGCCGATCAGGTCGAGCGCGGTGTTGGAAAGGGCAATGTCCTCTTCCAGTGCGGGCGAATGACCGCACCATTCGGAAACGCGGTGGCCAAGGATCAGCGTGTTGTCGCCGATGCGCGCCAGGAATTCGAAAAGCGCCGCGTTCGCCATCACATGTGCCCCACTTCATCCGGAATGTCGAAGAAGGTCGGGTGACGATAGACCTTGGAATTCGACGGGTCGAACAGCGGGCCTTTTTCCGAGGGCGCGCTGGCGGTGATCTCGGAAGACCGCACCACCCAGATGCTGACGCCCTCGTTGCGGCGCGTATAGACGTCGCGGGCATTGTTGATCGCCATCTCGGCGTCGGGCGCGTGCAGGCTGCCGACATGACGGTGGTTGAGGCCATGCTGACCCCGGATGAAGACTTCCCAAAGCGGCCATTCGCTGGACATGTTCTCTCTCCCCTACTCAGCGGCGATCTTGGCGGCGGCGCGGCGCTCGGCTGCCTTTTCCGCATGGGCCGTCAGGCCGTCGCGGAACCAGGCGCCGTCGCTCCAGGCTTGTCTGCGGGCGTCGAGACGCTCCGCATTGCACGGGCCGTTGCCGGCGATCACGTTGAAGAATTCCTCCCAGTCCGGCTCGCCGAAATCGTGGCCGCCCTTTTCCTCGTTCCACTTGAGATCAGGGTCGGGAACGGTAAGGCCGAGATATTTCGCCTGCGGCACCGTCTGGTCGACGAATTTCTGGCGCAACTCGTCGTTGGAGTTCTGCTTGATCTTCCAGGCCATCGACTGGGCCGAATGCACGGAAGCATCGTCCGAGGGCCCGAACATCATCAGCGACGGCCACCACCAGCGGTTCAGCGCATCCTGCACCATGGCCTTCTGGGCCGGCGTGCCCTTCACCATACGCATCAGCGCGTCATAGCCCTGGCGCTGGTGAAAACTTTCTTCCTTGCAGATGCGCACCATGGCCCGCGCATAGGGGCCGTAGGAACAGCGCTGCAACGGCACCTGGTTCATGATGGCGGCACCATCGACAAGCCAGCCGATCGCGCCGATATCGGCCCAGGTCAGTGTGGGATAGTTGAAGATCGAGGAATATTTCGCCTTGCCGGAATGCAGCTGCTCATACATCTGGTCGCGGCTGATGCCGAGCGTTTCGGCGGCACAGTAGAGGTAGAGGCCATGGCCCGCCTCGTCCTGCACCTTGGCGAGCAGGATCGCCTTGCGCTCCAACGTCGGCGCGCGGGTGATCCAGTTGCCCTCGGGCAGTTGCCCGACGATTTCCGAATGGGCGTGCTGGCTGATCTGGCGCACCAGCGTCTTGCGGTAGCCCTCGGGCATCCATTCCTTCGGCTCGATCTTCTGGCCGGCATCGATGCGCTCCTGGAAGGCGCGCTCCTGCGGCTCCATCTCGTCGAGGGACCGGACGCGGGCGGCATCGGTCTTCACCATTTGTGCGTACATGGTCTCTCCTCCGGTTTGCGCGTCAGACGCGTTCGAGAATGATGGCGATGCCCTGGCCTACGCCGATGCACATGGTGCAGAGGGCATAGCGTCCGCCCTGGCGGTGAAGCTGGTAGGCAGCGGTCGTCACGAGGCGCGCGCCGCTCATGCCGAGCGGATGGCCGATGGCAATCGCGCCGCCGTTCGGATTCACATGCGCGGCATCGTCGGGCAGGCCGAGATCGCGCAGCACGGCGAGTGCCTGCGAGGCGAAGGCCTCGTTGAGTTCGATGACATCCATCTGGCCGAGCGAAAGACCGGCGCGTTCGAGCACCCGGCGCACCGCAGGCGCAGGACCGAAGCCCATGATGCGCGGCTCAAGCCCCGCCGCCGCCATGGCGACGACACGCGCCTTCGGCGTCAGGCCCTGTGCCTTTGCGGTCGCTTCGTTGGCGATGATCAGCGCGGCAGCACCGTCATTGACGCCGGACGCATTGCCGGCAGTGACCGAGAGATCCGGGCCGTTGACACCCTTCAGTCTGGCAAGCTGTTCGGCAGTCGTGCCGGGACGGGGATGCTCGTCGGTATCGATGACAAGCGGATCGCCCTTCTTCTGCGGCAGGGAGACCGGCACGATCTCGTCAGCAAAAACGCCGGCTTCATGCGCGGCCGCCCAGCGCGCCTGACTGCGCGCGGCAAAGGCGTCCTGATCCTCGCGGGTGATGGCGAAATCGGCGGCGACGTTGTCGGCCGTCTCCGGCATGGAATCGACGCCGAATGCCTTCTTCATCTTCGGATTGACGAAGCGCCAGCCGATCGTCGTGTCGTAAACGGCATTGGCGCGGGAGAAGGCGCTTTCGGCCTTGGGCATGACGAAGGGCGCACGGCTCATGCTCTCGACGCCGCCGGCGATGACGAAATCGCAGTCGCCGGCGCGGATGGCGCGCGCCGCCATGCCGACGGCGTCCATGCCGGAGCCACAGAGGCGGTTGACCGTCGTTGCAGGAATGGAAACGGGAAGCCCGGAGAGCAGCACGGCCATACGGCCGACATTGCGGTTGTCCTCGCCGGCCTGGTTGGCGCAGCCATAGATGAGGTCATCCACCTTCGACCAGTCGACTTGCGGGTTACGCGCCATCAGGCCGGCAAGCGGCAGGGCGGCAAGATCATCGGCACGCACCGACGACAACAGCCCGCCATAGCGGCCGATGGGTGTACGAACGGCATCGCAGATAAAGGCTTCGGACACGCGGCTTCCTCCCTGGCATCCAGGCCGGTTTCCCTCTCCTCGAAAGATTAACCGACCGATCGGTTACTTATTAACAGCACAAACATCACAAATCAATGGCGATTTTCATATTTTCTGTGACACTTCATTCCAGCAGCTCCCATCATACCACAAGGGTCGGCTTTTCCGTGCAAATTGTGCGCTAGTTTGCGCCGCGCAACAGCGAAAGACGGCGCGCCGTCGCCTCGCTCATCTCCGGCAAGCCACCATCCACCGTTACGAAATGGCGGGCGACATACTGGTCCGCTTCCGGCGAAAGGCGAAGATAGAGATCGGTGAACAGGCTGCGCGCCGCCTCGCCCGGCCAGTCCGCGGGCAGCGCTGCCTGCGGCAGGCGCGGATCGCGCAGCACGACCAGACGGAACTGATGCACCAGAACCAGTCGCGCCACGAGGCTTTCGGCCGCACTAAGGCGCACTCGCCCTGCCAGCAGATCGGAAAGGCGCCGGAACCGGTCGATAAAGCCGCGATAGGCATCCGCATGCTGCGCAAGGTTCCAGTGATCGGCGGCAAACGCCCCGAGATCGCCCTGGCCGCTCACCACCTCCGCGCGGAAGATGACGGCGGACTGTTTCAGCACCGGCATGGCGCGGGCGCCGACGGCAAGCCGGGGCCCAAGCCGGGCGTGACCGGCCCGCTCCAGCTGCTGCATCGCCTCGTCCGGCGCGTCACCGGTCAGTTGCACGAAATGCCAGTCCGCCGTCTCCGGCGGGCCGAACAGCAGGCGGGCGGCAGCGGCGAATTCCGCGCGGGCAGGAGCTGCGAGGCGATAGAAACTGCGCCGTCCCTCGCGCTCGCCCGAAAGCTGGCCGGCGGCGACCAGCCGCGAGACGGCGGTGCGCACCAGGGTTTCGCTGATGCCGACAGCCGCACAGGTCTCGATGAGATTGCCGGTCCAGACCACGCCGCCGCGCGGCTCCACCACGTCGCCATAGATGGTGACGATGAAACCGGCCGCCTTCAGCGGGCTCTCCTCGACAATCCCGCGGACCAGCGCGCCGAACACGCTTTCCGCCCTGTCCTGATGCGACGGCAAACCTGCCCCCTTCTGTTTCGATTGCGCCGAGGACTAGCGCGAACGGACGGTGACGGAAAGAGCCCGTGCAAAAGTGCTCCCCAAACCGTTCAGAATCGGCCGACACCTCGTCAGCAAATATTAAGTTGCATCTGCCATCGTTCCCCAAACGCCCAAGAGCCGCCTGCCGGTGGCGCGAGCAAATGGGAACGAACTGGCAGAAATGAACGATCGCAATGCGACATTCTCCTTTCGAGGGCTGGGATACTACATCCCCGCCATCGTCGTCGCATTCGCGGTTCTCGTCGCCGCCGTGCTCGCCGATGCCCAGAAGCGGCGGCTGGAAGAAGAATATCTGCGCTCTTCCACCACCGAACAACTCGGCCTGCTGCGCTCCCGCCTTGAGGGCAATATTCTCGGCAATGTAAAGCTCGTGCAGGGCCTCGTCGCGACATTCTCGACCGAACCGGACATGTCGCCGACGCATTTCGACGATCTTCTGAGCCGCATCTTCCGCGAAGAAAACCAGCTGCGCAGCCTCGCCATCGCACCGGATTTCGTCGTCAACCGCGTCTACCCGCTGAAGGGCAACGAACGCAGCCTTGGCCTCGACTATCGCAAGAACGAGCGCCAGCGCGCCGCCGCGCTCCAGGTGATGGAACAGGATCGGCTGATCGTCACAGGACCGGTCGATCTGGTTCAGGGCGGGCGCGGTGTGATCGCCCGCTATCCGATCCATGTTGGCAAGGAAAATGCCTTCTTCGGCATCGCTTCCGCCGTCATCAGTCTCGACAAGCTCCTGGCCACCAGCGGGTTCACCGACGACCTCAAGATCGCGGTCACCCTCTCAAGCAAGCCGCACAACGGCCAGGAGGCACGGACGTTCTTTGCCACGCCCAACACGGTCGATGCCAATCCCGTCGATATGACGATCGATATCGGTCACGAGATCTGGACCATGTCGGCCGCGCCGCTGAAGGGCTGGCGGCAGCCCTCCGCCGATCTCGGCACCTTCCGCGCGGGCCTTGCCCTGCTCGCCATCATCATTGTCGCCCCGATATTCTGGGTCGGCTACCTCATGAAGGAGCGCCACAAGCACATCCTCACCCTGCAGGATCGCGAAGATCGCCTGGAAACCATCTCGCAGCGCCTGCAGCTCGCGCTCGATGCTTCCAAGGTGGGTGTCTGGGAATATGACAGCGAGACCTCGGCGCTCTCCTGGGATGCGCGCATGCGCGCGCTCTACAATGTACCGCCGGAGCAACCGATCTGCGGCTACGACGATTGGCGCGCTGCACTTCATCCCGATGATATCGCAGAAGCCGAACGTGTCTTCGCGACAGCCATTGCCGATGAAAAACCCTACATTACCGAGTTCCGCGTCATCGGGCATGACGAGCGTATTCGCCATATCCGCGCCCATGGCATGACCTATCGCGCCTCGTCCGGCGCCAAGCGCATCGTCGGCGCCAACTGGGACGTTACGGAAGATACGCTCTTGCAGGCCGAACTGCTCGAGGCCAAGCTGACGGCCGAGGCGCAGAACCACGCGCTGGAGGAAGCCCGCCGCGTCATGGAGCACAATTCGCTGCATGACGCGCTGACGCGCCTGCCCAACCGCCGCTTCCTCGATCAGCAGCTGGCGCTCGCGGGCAATGGCGACGGCCGTCCGCTGACGCTGCTGCATATCGACCTCGACCGCTTCAAGGACATCAACGACACGCTGGGCCACGCTGCCGGCGACGAAGTGCTGAAACACGCCGCCGGTGTGCTGCGTGCCCATATTCCGCTGGAAGACTTCATTGCCCGCATCGGCGGCGACGAATTCGTGCTGCTGTCGCGCCGCGATCCGGCACAGGCCGATTTCACCGGCCTCTCCGCCCGCCTCATCGAGGCGATCAGCGAGCCGATGATCATCGAAGGCCATGACTGTCGCATCGGCGCGAGCATCGGCATCGCCACGCGCAACGATGCGGACGAGTCCCCCGAGCAGCTTCTCGTCAATGCCGATATCGCGCTCTACGAGGCCAAGCGCCGCGGCCGCAACCGCGTCGAGGCCTTCAACGATGAACTGCGTTTGCGCACGGTCGAAGTGAAGCGCCTCAGCGACGATATCCTGCGCGGCCTGGAACGCGGCGAATTCCGCCCGTTCTTCCAGCCGCAGTTCGATGCGGAAACGCTTGAAATCGTCGGCGTCGAAGCACTCGCCCGCTGGGAGCATCCGACGCGCGGCTTCATCGCGCCCGATGTTTTCCTGCCGGTCGCCGAAAGCCTCAATGTCGTCGCCCGCATCGACGAGACGATCCTCGACCAAGCGCTGTTCCAGGCGACACGCTGGGAAGGCCAGGGGCTCGGCATTCCGCGCGTCTCCGTCAACGTCTCCTGCCAGCGCCTGCGCGACGAGGGCCTGATCGACAAGCTGAAGGCGATGAACATCCGCCCCGGCGCGCTGACCTTCGAACTCCTGGAGTCGATTTCCTTCGACACGGCCGACGACGGGCTGCGCCAGGCCATCGAGGAGATCAAGGCGCTCGGCATCGATATCGAGATCGACGATTTCGGCACCGGCCACGCCTCCATCGTCAGCCTGTTGGAGCTTTCGCCCAAGCGCCTGAAGATCGACCGCCGGCTCGTGCAGCCACTGTTGGAATCGACGTCGCAGCAGAGCCTCGTGCGCTCGATCATCGATATCGGCAAGGTGCGCGATATCGAGACCGTCGCCGAGGGCGTCGAGACACTGGAGCATGCCGCGCTGCTGCGCAGCCTTGGCTGTCACACCCTGCAGGGCTATGCGCTGGCACGGCCCATGGCGGCCGATGATTTCCTCGCCTTCGCCAAGGGGCGAAGCTGGATGCCGGACGCCAGGATCACGCCCGCAAAAGCGAGCTGAGACTGTCGGCAACCGCCGCGCCGTCATGGTGGCCGCGCTGCCAGGCATCCTCGAACTCACCGATGACGGCCTCGGTGCCAAGTCGCGCGCAGGTCGCCTCCAACGCCCCGTTGCCGAGATAGGCGAAAGCGCCGACGGTCTTTTCGAAGGGCAGAAGCTGTCGGTTTGCCAGCGCATGGGTGAAGGGCCGCACATCCACTCCGCCGCGCTCGCGCCAGACGGATGCCGCGGTCTGCAGCATCTGGGCGAGGTCGAGGCCCCGCGTCTCTCGGCATTGCAGAATGTTGCCGATGAAGACACGGCGGGCGTGCAAATTCCGCGCGATGGCCGGCACGACGCCCTCGACGAGAAAATGCGGCAGCACGCTGGTATAGAAGCTGCCGGGGCCGAAGACCACGACGTCGGCACTTTCAAGGCTTTCGATCACCGCCTCGTTGGCAGGAGCCGGCGCGCCGTTGCGGCCGGATAACAGGATCTCGCGAATGCCGGTCCTGCCCTGCTCCTCGGGAAGCGCCGTCACGCGGTGCTGGCCGGATACAACAGTCTCGTCCTTCAGCACGGCCGAGAGATCGGCGCTACTGTCCGCCGTCGAGGGCCAGACATGGCCGGCGACATCGCAGAGCTTGCGGAAGACGAAGATGGCGGTGTTGATGTCGCTGTTGTGGGCAAGATGCGCGCCGGTGAGGATGAAATTGCCTATACTGCCATTGCGGAAATCGAAATCCGCGCCGATGGCCGCGCGGAAGGTGCGCAGGTAGTTGAGGATCGCGCCGCGCAGGCCGGGCTCCATGCGCTCCAGCAGCGGATGGCGGCCTTCGGCATAGAGCGCGAATTCGGTATCGGCATCGGCAAGGCTGCTGCTGGTAAGGCGTGCATTGCAGACCTTCACCACATCGCCCGCCCGGCCCTCGCCATGCGCCATGGTCATCAGCGCCTGGCGGATATCGCCGACGCCGAGCACGTCGAGGCTTTCGCGGATCACCTTGGAACTGCCGCCGCTATCCCAGGCGGGCACGATACGGGTGAGCCGCACCGGCTTGGCGCAGAGCGCCAGATTGGTGGAGCGGCAGGCCGTCCCGCCGGAAAAGAGCACGATATGCGGCAAGCGGTCGGTGGCCATGCGGTCTCCCAGACGTAAACCCCGGAAACGCGGCTGCGGTTTCCGGGGTGGAACTCTTGATACAATTACGGTCTTTTCGCGATGGAGGGAAAGCGAAAATGCCTGTTGTCAGGGGCAGATATTGTAGGCCGCCCCGATCAGCGTCCTGGTATAATCCGCCTGCGGCGCGTTGAAGATCGCGTCCGTCAGCCCCTCCTCGACGATCCTGCCATCCTTCATCACCACGACGTAATCCGACATGGCGCGCACCACCGACAGGTCGTGGCTGATGAAGACATAGGACAGGCCATGGCGGGACTGGAGATCGCGCAGAAGCTCGATCACCTGGCCCTGCACGGAGCGGTCGAGCGCCGAGGTCGGCTCGTCGAGAATGACGGCCTGGGGCTTGAGGATCATCGCGCGGGCAATCGCGATGCGCTGCCGCTGGCCGCCGGAAAATTCATGCGGGTAGCGGTTGCGCGCCGCAGGATCGAGCCCGACCTCCTTTAGCGCCTCGATCGCCCGCTTGTCGCGCTCGGCCCGCGTGAGCTGCGGCTCGTGCACATAGAGCCCCTCGGTGATGATCTCGCCCACCGTCTGGCGCGGCGAGAGCGAGCCGTAGGGATCCTGGAAGACCACCTGCATGCTGCGGCGAAGCGGCCGCATGCCCGTCCGGTCGAGTTCGGAAATATCCGTTTTGCCGAACCGGTAAGCGCCCTTGCTGGCGATGAGGCGCAACAGGGCCCGCCCGAGCGTCGACTTACCCGAGCCGGACTCGCCGACGATGCCGATCGTCTGCCCCTCGCGCAGGCTGATGCTGACATTGTCGACGGCGCGGAAGGTGTTGGCGCGATTCTTCAGCAAGCCACCGTCGATCTTGTAATAGACGACGACATTGCGGCCTTCGAGGATAACAGGCGCGTTGTCCGCAGGAGCGGCCTTGCGGCCATGCGGCTCGGCCTCGATCAGCATGCGCGTATAATCGGCTTTCGGGTTTCCAAAAATCTCGGCCGTCGCGCCCTGCTCCACCACCTCGCCGTGCCGCATGACGACGACCCGCTCGGCGAAGTGCCTGACAATACCGAGGTCGTGCGTGATGAGCACGATCGCCATGTCGAAACGCTCTTGCAGATCGCGCAGCAGCTTGAGGATCTGCGCCTGGATGGTTACGTCGAGCGCCGTCGTCGGTTCATCGGCGATCAGGATGTCCGGCTCGTTGGCGAGCGCCATGGCGATCATCACGCGCTGGCGCTGGCCGCCGGACATTTCATGCGGGTAGCTGTTGATGCGGCGCTCCGGGTCGGGAATGCCGACGAGCTTCAATAGCTCCAGCACGCGCGGCCGCGCCTCTCTCTGCGAGCCGCCGCGGTGATGCACGATCACCTCGGCGATCTGCTTGCCGACGGGATAGAGCGGATCGAGCGAGGTCATCGGCTCCTGGAAGATCATGGTGATCTTCGCACCGCGGATCTCGTTGAGTGCCTTGGGCGGCAGCCCGACCATCTCCTGCCCGCGGTATTTCGCGGAGCCGGAAACGGTGCCGTTGCTGGCGAGCAGGCCCATGATGCCCATCATGGTCTGGCTCTTGCCGGAGCCGGATTCGCCGACCACCGCCAGCGTCTCGCCGGGGCGGACGTCGAGGTTGATGCCCTTCACCGCATTCACGGCGCAGTCGGGAGTCTCGAAGGTGACCTTCAGGTCCCGGACGGCAAGGATCGGTTCCATGGTGTTTTTCGTCTCGTCCATGTCAGCGATCCCTGGGGTCGAACGCGTCGCGAAGGCCATCGCCGACGAAGTTCAGCGAGAAGAGCGTGGCGACGAAGAAGATGGCGGGGAAGACGAGCAGCCACGGCGCCGACTGGATGTTGTTGGCACCTTCGGCGATCAGCGAGCCCCAGCTCGTGAGCGGTGCCTGGACGCCGAGGCCGAGGAAGGAGAGGAAGCTTTCGAGCAGGATCACCTTCGGCACGATGACGGTGACGAAGATGACGACCGGGCCGATCGTGTTGGGAATGACGTGCCGGCGGATGATCTGCCAGTCCGTCAGGCCGAGCGCCTCCGCCGCGCCGATGAATTCCCGCCGTTTCAGGGACAATGTCTGCCCCCGCACGATGCGGGCCATGTCGAGCCATTCCACCGCCCCGATGACGAGGAAGATCAGAATGAAGCTGCGCCCGAAGAACACGACGAGCACGACGACGAGGAAGACGAAGGGCAGCGAATAGAGGATTTCGACGAAGCGCATCATCACATTGTCGACGCGTCCGCCCATATAGCCTGATATCGCGCCGTAGCTGACGCCGATGCCGAGCGAGACGAGGCTGGCAAGCAGGCCGACGGCGATGGAAATCTGCCCGCCAAGCATGACGCGCGCCATGAGGTCGCGGCCGTTTGTATCCGTGCCGAACAGGAAATATTCCCGGTCGACGACGCCCTTGAGGGTGAGCTTGCGGCCCTCGTCCTCGGTGGCAGTCACCTCGGTTTTGTCGAACTCGTTGGCCCGGTCGAAATAGCGCGTGGCGCGCGGATCGATCGGATCCTTGGCGGTGATGACAGCCGTGAAGGTCTCGCCCTCGACGGAGAAAGATTGCAGCTCGACGCGGGCACGTGCGGCGACACCCTTCATTGCCTCTTCCAGCGTATCTTCGCCCGGACGCGGCTCGAGGCTTGGCGGGATGGTGACGTAGGAGGAAAAGACCTGATCGTAGCTGTGGCTGATGAAGAACGGCCCGAAGAACGAGAAGCAAGCGATCAGCACCAGCATGACGGCGCCCACCATGGCGGGCCGGTTGCGGCGGAAGCGCATGACGGCGAGCTGGAAGAGGCTGCGCCCCTTCATCTCGGGCGCGGAGGAGAGGATGGCATCAGTCATGGCGAACCCTCGGATCGAGCAGGCCATAGAGGATGTCGACGGCCAGGTTGAACACGATGACGAAGATGGCGATCAGGACGACCGTGCCCATGACGAGCGTATAGTCGCGGTTGATCGCACCGAGCACGAAATAGCGCCCGACGCCGGGAATAGTGAAGATCGTCTCGACGACCGCCGAGCCGGTGAGGAGCGCCGCCGCACAGGGCGCGAGATAGGAGACGATCGGCAACATGGCGCCGCGCATGGCATGCACCACCACCACCGACCTCGCCGGCAGGCCATAGGCCCGCGCGGTCCGGATATGATCGGTGCGCAGGGCCTCGATCATCGAGCCGCGCGTCAGGCGGGCGAAGACGGCAAGCTGCGGCAAGGCAAGCGCGATCATCGGCAGGATGAGGAAGCGCAGCGACCCGTCACCCCAGCCGCCGGCCGGCAGCCAGGCGAGCGTGATGGCGAAGATCAGGGTCAGCACCGGGCCGACGACGAAATTCGGCACCGTCACGCCGACGGTCGCGACCGACATGACCGCGAAATCCAGCGCGCTGTTTTGCCGAAGCGCGGCGATCGTGCCGACGATGACACCGCCGACGAGCGCGAGCAGCAGCGCATAGAAGCCGAGCTCCATCGAATAGGGCAGCCCCTTGCCGATCAGTTCGGCGACGCTGTTGTCTTTGTAGATATAGCTCGGACCGAAATCGCCGGTCAGCGCGTTGCTCATATAGGTGAGATATTGCCGCCAGAGCGGCTGATCGAGTTGATAGGCCCGCATCAGGTTTTCCATCGTGGCAGGCGGCAACGGTCGTTCGAGGTTGAACGGACCGCCCGGCGCAAAGCGCATCAGGAAAAAGGAAATCGTGACGACGATGAACAGCGTCGGCACGGCGCTGGCAAGGCGCCGCAGAACGAAAGCAAGCATGACCAGGTCTCCCCAGATACGCAGTGCGCGACCCTTACGGGCCGCGCACTTACGTTAGATCATTCGGAAACGCTGAGGAAGCGGCTGAGGTGCTGGTTGGCGGCATTGTCCTGCCAGCCCTGGACCTTGCCGGAGACGAGCCACAGATCGGCCTGCGTGAGGAACGGCGCGATCGGCTGTTCCTTCATGAGAACCGCTTCGGCATCATGCAGGACCTTGGCACGGGCGGCCGGGTCGCGCTCTTCATACGACTTCTTCATCAGAGCGTCGAAGTCGGCATTGTTGAACTGGCCGTAGTTGAAGGTCTTGTTGGTGCTGACGCTGAGGCCGAGGAAGTTTTCCGGGTCCGCATAGTCTGCGACCCAGCCGGCGCGCGCCACGTTGAACTTGCCGCCTTCCTGAAGGTAGGCGTAGTGCGATGACACGTCGAGGTTCACCATGGAGACATCGGCGCCGAAGGTGTTCTTCCACATGTCGGCCACGGCGGTGGCTACGCGCTCGTGGTTCGGGTTGGTGTTGTAGCGGATCTCGATCTTCAGCGGCTTGCCGCCTTCGCCGTAGCCCGCTTCCTTCATCAGCTTGAGCGCCTCATCCTCACGGTCGAGCTGCGACATGGTGCCGAAATCGGCCGTCGCCGGCGTGTAGCCCTGGATGCCCGGAGGCACCATGGAATAGGCCGGCAGCTGCGAACCGGAATAGATTTCCTTGGCCAGGAAGTCGCGGTCGACGGCCATGGAGAGCGCACGGCGCACGCGCACGTCGCTATAGGGCTCCTGGCGGGTGTCGAAGGCGTAATAATAGGTGGCCAGCGTCGGCGAGACATGCACCTGATCGCCATAGCTCTTCTTCAAGCGCTCGATCTGGTCGGCGGAGAAATTGTAGACGAGGTCCATTTCCTTGGCCTCGAAGCGGCGCACGGACGCGGCCTGATCATCGATCGGGTAGAACACCACCTTGTCGAGCTTGACGTTCGCGGCATCCCAGTAGCTGGCATTCTTTTCGACGACGAGGTTGTCGTTCGGAACGTGGCTGACCAGCTTGAAGGCGCCGTTCGACACCATCGTGCCGGGCTTGACGAAATCCGCGCCGTTCTTCTCGACGCTCGCCTTGGAGACCGGCAGCGCCGTCTGGTGCGCCAAGAGTTCGAGGAAGAAGGGCGTCGGGCGCTCCAGCGTGATTTCCACGGTCTTGGCATCCACGGCCTTCACGCCGAGCTGGTCGAGGCCGAGCTCGCCCTTGTTGACCTTTTCGGCATTCTTGATCGGGTAAAGGATATTGGCGTAACCGGCTGCCGTCTTCGGATCTTCGACGCGGGTGAACGAGAAGGCGAAGTCTTCCGCCGTCACCGGCGAGCCGTCCGACCACTTGGCGTTTTCGCGCAGCTTGAACGTGTAGACCGTGCCGTCGTCGGAAACGGTCCAGCTTTCGGCCGCACCGGGCACGATCTTGCCGGCGGCGTCATAGATCGTCAGGCCTTCATAGAGGTCCTTGAGGATGAATTCCTCGATATTGATGGAGGTGTGCGCCTGGTCGAGCGTCTGAGGCTCGCCGGCATTGCCGCGGTGGAGCACCGCTTCGGCGAGTGCCGGGCTTGCGCCGATGAGGATCGCGCCGGCCAGAAGTGCCGCACGAAAACCGATCATTTTTTTTGCCATTTTGTTGTCCTTCCCCTTTGTTGTTTTTTGGGTGCACAATCAATTGTCGCTGTTTTGTCCGTTGGCAAGACCCTAAAAACAGGAAATGCACCGCGCATCTGCAACCTGCGAGAAGCATGCAAAAGCTGGAAAAACACGACCTTAAGCGCGGGAAGGACGAGGCGAGTGAGAAGAATATTTCCATTTGCCCAAATTATTCGCAGTTTTCTGCCCACCGTTTTGCACGAATTTCTGCGATTGATCCGCCATCGAACACGAGCCAGAAACGGAGTCCCACGATGAACTGGTTGAAGACCCTCGCTGCCGCCGCAGCGCTCCAGGCCGCTATCCTCGCACCCGCCCATGCCGGCGAAAACCTCGCTGCCATCCAGTCGGCCGGCGCGCTGAAGATCGGCACCGAAGGCACCTACGCGCCCTTCACCTACCATGATACCGACGGCAAGCTGGTCGGCTTCGACGTCGAGATCGGCGAAGCCATCGCCAAGAAGCTCGGCGTCAAGGCCGAGTTCCTCGAAGGCAAGTGGGACGGCCTGATCGCCGGCCTCGACGCCAACCGTTACGACGCCGTGATCAACCAGGTCGGCATCACCGAAGCGCGCAAGCAGAAATACGACTTCTCCGAACCCTATATCGCCTCCAAGGCCGTGCTGATCGTGCGCGCCGACGACGACAGCACCAAGGGTTTCGCAGACCTGAAGGGCAAGAAGTCCGCCCAGTCGCTGACCAGCAACTTCGGCAAGATCGCCGAGGGCGCCGGCGCCGAACTCGTCGGAACCGACGGTTTCGACCAGTCGATCCAGCTCGTGCTGACCGGCCGCGCCGACGCCACGATCAACGACAGCCTGTCCTTCCTCGACTTCAAGAAGCACAAGCCCGACGCCAACGTGAAGATCGCCGCCGAGCAGGAAAATGCCGATTATTCCGGCGTCATCATCCGCAAGGGCGAGCCGGAACTCCTGGAGGCGATCAACAAGGCGCTTGTCGACATCAAGGCCGACGGCACCTACAAGACGATCTCCGACAAGTATTTCGGTCAGGACGTCTCGAAGTAATCAAGTGACGGCCGCTTCGCGGCGGCCCGTTCCTGTACTATAGATGAAACGACAAACTGGCCGGGGATCACTCCGGCCAGCCGCATTTCGGAGGGTTTCCCGTGCCGCCGTGGCTTCAACTGATGCTGGATTCGCTGGCGCCCCTTTTGTGGGCAGCGCTTGTCTTCACCATTCCGCTTACCCTCCTGTCCTTCGTGCTGGGCCTCACGCTCGGCCTCTTGACCGCCATCGCGCGGCTGTTCGGGCCGAAGCCGCTCGTCGCCGTCGCCCGCTTCTATGTCTGGGTGATCCGCGGCACGCCGCTGCTCGTGCAGCTCTTCGTCATCTTCTACGGCCTGCCGAGCGTCGGCATCCTGCTCGACGCCTTCCCGGCCGCCCTCATCGGCTTCACGCTGAATGTCGGCGCCTATACGTCGGAGATCATCCGCGCCGTCATCGCCTCGGTGCCACGCGGCCAATGGGAGGCGGCTTATTCGATCGGCATGAGCTGGTCGCAGGCCATGCGCCGCACCATCCTGCCGCAGGCGACCCGCGTCGCCGTGCCGCCGCTGTCCAACACCTTCATCTCGCTGGTGAAGGACACCTCGCTTGCCGCCGCCGTCACCGTGCCGGAACTCTTCCAGACGGCGCAGCGCATCGTCGCCACCACCTACGAGCCGCTGATCCTCTATATCGAGGCGGCGCTGATCTATCTGGCGCTGAGCTCTGTGCTCTCGGCCCTGCAGGTGCGGCTGGAGAAGCGCTTTGCCCGCTATGGCGGCTTCCTGGAGGCCCGCACATGATCGAACTCAGCCACATTGAAAAACGCTTTGGCGACAATCATGTCCTGCGCGACATCAGCCTCAGCCTTGCGGAAGGCACCGTGACGGCGCTGGTCGGCCCCTCGGGCGGCGGCAAGAGCACGCTTCTGCGCTGCATCAACCTGCTGGAGACGCCGACCTCTGGCTCCATCAAGCTCGGCGACGAGACGATCGACTTCGCGCCGGGCCGCAAGGTCGGCTGGGACGCGATCCAGAAGCTGCGCCGGCAGACCGGCATGGTCTTCCAGAATTTCCAACTCTTCCCGCACCAGACGGCCATCGCGAACGTGATGGAAGGTCTCGTCACCGTCTTGAAATGGCCTGCCGACAAGGCGCGCGCCCGGGCGCTGGAACTGCTCGAAAAGGTCGGCATGGCGCACAAGGCGGATGCCTGGCCGGCCACGCTGTCCGGCGGCCAGCAGCAACGCGTGGCGATCGCCCGCGCACTCGCCCCTTCGCCGCGCGTGCTGCTCTGCGACGAGCCGACCTCGGCGCTCGATCCGGAGCTTGCCGAAGAGGTCGTGGAAGTGCTGAGCCGGCTTGCCCGCGAAGGCACGACCATGGTCATGGCGACGCATGATCTGCGGCTTGCCTCGCGCGTTGCGGACACGGTGGTGTTCCTCGATGGCGGCGTGATCGTCGAGCAGGGTCCGCCGCGCTCGATCTTCTCCGCACCGGAGCGGGAACGCACGAAAAAATTCATCGCCTCGCTGAGCGCACCGCAGAACTACGATATATAGACTGCACGCGACCTCACGTTACGGTAGCGACTAAATACGCGACGCGGCAGTTGCATCCGCTCTGCGATTCAAGCAGAGTGAGGCGATAATCGCATCTCGCCATGCCCCGGCATGCTTAAGGGGAGAAAGTCTCATGAACAAGAAAGTCCCTAACCCGATCGACGTCTTCGTCGGTTCCCGCGTCCGCCTGCGCAGGCTGATGGTGGGCATGAGCCAGGAGGCACTGGCCGACCGGCTGGGTGTCACCTTCCAGCAGGTTCAGAAATACGAAAAGGGCACCAACCGCATCAGCGCGAGCCGCCTCCAGGCGATCTCCGACGTGTTTCGCGTGCCGCCGAGCTTCTTCTTCCAGGACGACGACAACAACGCACCGAGCACGGGTGCCGGGCACGAGACGGGCGACGTCTCGACCTTCGTCTCCTCCAAGGAAGGCCTCGACCTCAACCGCGCCTTCCTGAAGATCGAGGATGCCGGCGTGCGCAAGTCGATCATCCAGCTCGCGACCGCGCTTTCCAAGGCAAGCGCCGCCGACGCGGCCAGCGATCGCGCCGACAGCGCACCGGAACTGCGGATCTGAACCCGGAATGCCGGCACGGCTGCAGACGTTCGGTCATCTGCGCCTGCTCGACGAGGGCGGCAACGACATCGTCTTTCCCGAAAAGGCGCTCCTGATCCTCTGCTATCTCCTGACGCGCGGCATCACAGAGATGCCCCGCGCGGAGGCGGCGAGCCTTTTCTGGGATGAGGAACACAGCGCCAGCGCCTTCGCCAATCTCCGGCAGACGGTCTCCCGCGTCCAAAAGCGCCAGCGCGAGCTGGACCGATCCTATCTTACCTTTACCGACACGGCGGTTTTGCTCGGGCCTGAATCTATCGAAAGCGATGTCGGGCAGGTTCGCGACGGCGCGCATCTCGATACGTTGACAGACCTCCTGAGCGAGGACTTCCTGAAATATACCCGGTCGGGTAACCGCGTGCTGATGAGCTGGATCACGTTGCAGCGAACGGCGCATATAGCGCTTTTGCGCAGCACGCTGCTCAGCGGAAACGTAACCGAAAACGGCGTGACGCGGCAGGTGCGTTCTGCAGCAGCCCTTCGCCTTCTGGAAAGCAGCCCGGACGATGACGAGGTTCGGGCCGTGCTGACGGGCCGGCCGGTCTTGCACGCGCCCCTGATGACGCTTCAGCCGACCATCCAGGTGCTGACGCCGCACGAGCACGACATTTCACGCCCCCGCAAGAACCCGCCACGCGTCGTGCTCTTGCCCCCCGTCACCACGCTTGCCGCCCGCAACGCCGCGCGCTTTTCCGAAGCATTGATCGAGGATGTGACGATCGGGCTCTGCGCCCTGCGCTCCATCTCGATCATCGCGCCGCACACCGCAGCCCAGATATCGCTGCAGACCGACCGGGCCGCCACCTACGAACGCCACAAGATCAGCTACATCCTCGAGACGAGGCTGCGCGACGAAGGCGACGGCCATACGCTCTTTGCCCAGCTGATCTTCTTCGGCAGCGACGAAGTTATATGGGCCGATCGCTTCCCGCTGACGGCGGAAGGCCTTGCCCGCTCTCGCCAGATGATCGCCCATCAGATTGCCGGTGCGATTGCCACCGAGATCGAACGCAACGAACTCGTGCGCAGTGACTACGAGGGCGACGCCAATGCCTATCGGAGCTTCCTGACGGGCCAGAGCCTCCTGAAAAAGCTCGACCTGCGTGATATTCGCCGCGCCCGCAAGAGTTTCCGCGATGCCCTGCAACTGAAATCTGATTTTGCGCCGGCAATGGGCGGGCTATCACGCAGCTACTTTCTTGAGTGGCTCGTCACGGCACGCGGCGATGCGGACCTCTTGAAGAAAGCCGAACAGCAGGCAGAAGAAGCCGTCCGCACGGATAGCTATCTGCCCTCCGCCTATCGCGAGCTTGGCGTTGCCAAGCTCTATGCCCGTCAGTTCGATGAGAGCGCCGAGCATTTGGAACGAGCCGAAACACTGGGCCCGAACCACGCAAATGCCGTTGCCAGTTACGCCGACACGCTGGTGCAGGGTTCCCGCCCGGATCTTGGCATCAAAAAAATACAGCGGGCAATCGACCTCAATCCTTTGCCTCCGGACGATTATTTCTGGATCGCCGCCGGTGCGAGTTACTCGATAGGCCTGTACGAACAGGCCCTTGATTACATCGCCCGCATGAAGGATCGGTTACCCGCTGATCGCCTTGCTGCCGCAAGTTGCGGCATGCTTGGTGATGCCAGGAAGGCGCGGCAATTCATCCGTCGTACATACAATGTACACCCCAACTTCGATCTGGAAAGCTGGATGGCGATCGTACCCTTCAAGGAGGAATGGCAGCGCCAGCATTATTATGAAGGGTTGAAGAAGGCCGGTTTTTGAAAGTGCCACTCCATAGAAAGGGAACACGATATGGCAAACATAGTTATACTGGGCTTGCAGGGGGAAGAAGGATTGTGGATGGTCGATCTCGGTGTCGGCACTGTGACGGCCCTGCCAGTACCCGCAACTGGCGCTCTGAAAGCGGCTGATGATATGCGCAAAGCAGGTGCAACCATAGCCAAAGGTGTCAATCTCGCAGCTCTTGCGACGTCAGCAGAAGCCGCCTCCGGCGGGTACATGGATGCAGGTGGCGGATATATGGACACCGACGGTGGATATATGGATAAATAAGCCGATGCTAACTGGCACGCTGGCGAAGTGTCATCAAATCAACTGACAATCTGGGAGATTGGAAATGTCGAAACTTGTTGTTCTCGGTCTTGAAGGAGAGGACGGTCTTTGGGTTGCTGACCTAGATGCCGGTACTGTCGCAGCTGTCACAGGCCCCGCAGCAGAGACCCTGCGCAAGGCCGATAAGGCTGCAATGAGCGGTGTCAAATTTGCGACCGTCGCTGTAGCAGCAGAGTCGCTCTCCGGCGGCTTCTACGACAAGTGAACATCAAACGGCTCATCGCATGACAGCCTATTCGGACCGCATCTGCGGACCCGAGGAAACATGGAGCCGGATCGAGGCCTTGCTGCCTCGGTTCGGCATCACACGGCTTTCCCGCCTCACGGGCCTTGACCGGCTCGGCATTCCCGTCTGGAATGCCGTGAGCCCGAATGCACGTTCCATCGTCATCAACCAGGGCAAGGGTATCACCGATATCGATGCCCGGGTTTCCGCTGCGATGGAGGGACTTGAACGGGCGATTGCCGGCGATCCTCTCGTGCCTATACGAAAATCCTCGCGCCGGGCCTTTGCCGAGACGGGACAAACATGCCTGCCGCTCGACATTTTCGTTGCCGCCGGGCAGGCCTTCATCGACGAAAATGAAGAAATCGACTGGCTTACCGGCCATGACATCGTGAGCGGCGAGCGCGTCTTCGTGCCACGAGAGGCCGTCTGCCTCGACCGGACGAACCCAGCGCCACGCTTCTGGCAATCCTCCGATGGACTGGCCTCCGGCAATTCCGAATCCGAGGCGATCCTGCATGGCCTACTGGAGCGCATCGAGCGCGATGCCGACCGGCTCTGGCGCCTGGTGCCACGTGCAAAACGCCTTGCCTGTGCGATCGACCCCGCCACCATCGACGACCCCGTCGTGACCGATCTTGTCGGACGTATCCGCGATGCCGGCCTCCACCTGAAGCTCTTCGACATCACCAGCGATCTCGCCATTCCCACCTATGCCGCCGTGCTGGGCAACGAGGGCCTCGCCGAAAAACAGCAGCCGCTCTTCCACGACGCCACGATCGGCTACGGCACGCATCCGGTCGCGCTGCGCGCCGTCATCCGCGCGCTCACCGAAGTCGCGCAATCGCGCCTGACCTATATCAGCGGTGCCCGCGACGATCTTTTTGCCGAAACGTTCACGCGGCCACTGGCGCCGGAAACGCTTGCTCTGTTCGATGCTCAGCCCAGTCCCGCCCAAACCTATTCCTCGCCGCAAGGCGATGCGGCGGCCTTGCTCGTCCACTGCCTCGAAAAACTGGCGCATGCCCGCATCACACCTATCGTCGCTGTGCCACTCGGCGACGCTGCGCTGCCGATCTCGGTGGTGAAGGTCGTCGTTCCCGCGCTGGAAAACCCCGAGGGCGCGCGCCGGCACACCGTCGGCGCGCGGGCGCTCTCGCGCATGGTCTTCGGATCGATATGAAAAAAGTTCTCTTCGTCGGCCCCAGCCTGCCCGATGCGGCCACCCTGTGCGGCGATGCCGTTCAGGTGCTGCCCCCTGCGGCGCACGGCGACGTGCTGACCGCCGTGCGGGCAGGCGCAGTAGCGATCGGTATCGTTGACGGCAATTTCGAACATGTCGCGCCCGTCTGGCACAAGGAAATCCTCCATGCGCTGGAAGAGGGCGTCACCGTTTTCGGGGCCGCCAGCATGGGCGCACTGCGCGCCGCCGAGTGCGATGCATTCGGCATGATCGGGGTCGGCTGCATCTATGCGGACTATGCCGCCGGACACCGGATCGATGATGCCGACGTCGCACTGCTGCACGGTCCGGCGGAACTGGGGTATCCCGCACTGTCGCTTCCGCTCGTCAACGCCGACGCCACGTTGGACCGGTTGGATGCACTGGAAGCCATTGATAAGTATGACATATCACGCCTTCGTGATGCCGCCGGCAGCCTTTTCTACAAGGACCGGACCTGGCCCGCGATCCTCAAAGCCGCTGGATTGGGGGAAGATGAAAAACGCCTCCTACAACTTCTCCATGCAGCAACGGTCAACCGGAAGCGCGAGGACGCGCTTGCCCTTGTTGCTGCAATACGGGATTTCCAGCCGGGAACCCCTGCCAAACAGGGAAACTGGACCTTTCGGGCAACCTCGCTTTGGCGCATCGCGGCCGATCAACCCAGAACGAAGCAAAGCGTGTAGTTTCCCATTCCGCGTGTGTCACGCTTGAGTCACGCGCAAAAACCCGGAGTCACGCCTATAGTTCAGGCAGGGCTTAAGACGAGCATTGCTCTGGGGGCATGGGACATGAAAATCGACATCGTAGAAACGGAAGACCGCAGCACCGAGCTGATCGCCTTGGCGCGTCTCGTGGCCTTTGCAATCGAATCCGCCAAATCGCTGGACGCCGAAGTTGTCGAGTTCTGCCTCGACAAGGCGCTCCGCGCCGTGCTCGACCAGATCGACGAGCCGGCCCGCATGACGTTGACGGCAAGCGACATCATGCTGATGAATCGGTCTCCGCTCTGCTGAGCGGGGCAAGACCATAGAGCGGGTTCGCTTTTCTTCGAATCGCGAAACCGCCCTGGTTGATTTTTTTACGCAATTCCGGACGCAAAACCGCTACGCACTTTTGCTGGAATTGCTTTAGCCGCCGTCTCCTCCACGGCGCCGATCGTGCGGGCGGCCCGAACCTGCGGGCCGCCGCCGATCTCCTGATATGCGGATTGTCTTGACCGGCGCATTCAGTGCAAGGCGGTGGCTCATTCCGTTCACAACCACGTCATCCATCCGCTTCCCCGCCGGAAATCGCCTTTGCGGCCTTTTCCCCGGCAGCGTCTCGCCTTAGGCAGGCGGGCAAGGCGGCCATTCCGGCACCCGGAAAGAAGAATGGCATGGTCGTCTCGGTGGATACTTCACGAAACAGGTCGGAAGAGCGACGACATCGCATCCATGCCGCGCAACGATCGCTGACGGCATGGTGTGCGTCGCCATGAGCGCGCTTGCGGCCTATGGCGGCCTTTTCCTCGCGGCTTTCCTTGCCGCGACCCTTATTCCCGCGCAGTCCGAGGCCGTGCTCGCCGGCCTGCTCGCCCTCGGGCACCACTCTCCGGCCTTGCTCATCCTCGTCGCCGGCACCGGCAATGTGCTCGGCTCCGTCGTCAACTGGCTGCTGGGGCGCGGCATCGAGCACTATCGCGAAGCGCGCTGGTTTCCAGTCAGTGCAAAAAGCCTGGAACGCGCCGGACGCTGGTATCGCCGCTACGGCTGGTGGAGCCTGCTGTTGAGTTGGCTACCCATTATCGGTGACCCCTTGACGCTTGCCGCCGGCATCATGCGCGAGCCCTTCCCGCGCTTTCTGCTGGTCGTCACCATCGCAAAATTCGGCCGCTACGTTGTCCTCGCCGCGGCAATCCTGCATTGGCTTTGAATTTTTTTGCCATGACGATGGAATGAGCGCCGCGCAGCTTTCGTATATTGGATCATGAACGGAAAGACACCCGGCTTCAACGTGATCGGACAGCTTGCGGCGCTCAGGCGCTATGCCCTGTCGCTCGTCCGCAATCCGGACGAGGCGGAAGATCTCGTGCACGATGCGCTCGTGAAAGCCTACGAGCGGCAGTCGAGCTTCCGCACCGGCGCCAATGTGCGCAACTGGCTGATGTCGATCCTGCACAATGCGCATATCGACCGCCTGCGCCAGCGCCGCTCGCTGGAGCGCCGCCACGATGCGGCCGCCGATCTCGCCGAGCGCGCGATGCCGGCGAACCAAGACCATTCGGTGCGGCTCACACAGCTGCGCGACGCTTTCTTCGGCCTGCCTGAAGACCAGCGCGCGGCGCTGCATCTCGTCGCCATCGAGGAGCTCTCCTATCAGGAGGCGGCCGACACGCTGAAGATTCCGGTGGGCACGCTGATGTCGCGCGTTGCGCGCGCCCGCGAACGGCTGCGCACCTTCGAACAGAGCGGCCCGGCCGCGACCGTAACCCATCTCAAAATCGTCGGAGGCACTGGCGATGACAAGCAATGACCCTATTCTCGAGGCCGATCTCAACGCCTATGTCGACGACCAGCTCGCCGTCGGCCGGCGCATCGAGGTGGAAGCCTATTTGTCGGAACGGCCCGAAACCGCAGCCCAGATCATGAAGGACCTGCGCGTGCGCGACGAACTGCGCCTGGCGCTTGCCGACCACCGCGCGGTGATGCGGCAGGAAACGCGCGAGGCCGCACGCTTGCTCGAACGGGCGCTGTCCCGCCGCCGCGTCTTCGGTTTCCTGCGCCGCGCCGCCACCATCGCGCTCTTTGTCGCCGCCGGCTGGGTCGCCCATGCGGCCTTCGGCCCCTTCGGCGCAACCGAGGTCGTGGCATCGACGCCGCCGCCCGCCTTCGTGGAGGAGGCAGTGCGGGCACACAAGACGACGCTTCTGCGCGATTCCATGGCGTCGCAGCCCGAAACGGAAAACTTCGACCCCGCCGAGATCCGCTCTGCGACGGCAATCGTCCTGCCGGACCTGCCGAAGGGCTGGGGCGTCGTCGATACGCAGGTCTTCCCCTCGGCCTACGGCCCAAGCGTCGAACTGGTGCTGGAGCCCCGGAAGGATGAGCGCCTGTCGCTTTTCGCCGTGCGCCCCGGCTCCTTTGCCGTGCAGCACGTGCTGCTCTTCCACGCCGACAATGCCCGAGCCGCCTATTGGCAGATTGGCGATGTCGCCTATGCGCTGGTGTCGGAAAGCCGCAAGGCCGACGAGCTGGCCGAAACCGCACGGGATCTTTCCCGCACGCTCTACTGATCAACCGTTTCCAGAAGGAGATTTCAGATGGAACCCGTACAACAGCGATTTGGCTATGGCGCGCAGGCGCAATCGGCCGCCCTCTTCGACGAGGGCCTGCGCCAGCACATGCTGCGCGTCTACAACTACATGGGCGCCGGCCTCGTCATCACCGGCCTCGTCGCCTTCATCGTCGGCTCGACGCCGGCGCTCTACGTGCCGATTTTCTCCTCCCCGCTGAAGTGGGTGGTGATGCTGGCGCCGCTCGCCTTCGTCTTCTTCTTCTCATTCAAGATCCAGACGATGTCCGCCAGCACCGCGCAAATGACCTTCTGGGCGTTCTGCGCCGTCATGGGCCTGTCGCTCGCCTCGGTATTCCTCGTCTTCACCGGCATGAGCATCGCGCGCACCTTCTTCATCGCCGCCACCATGTTCGGCACGACAAGCCTTTACGGCTACGTGACGAAGCGTGACCTGTCGAAGGTCGGCTCGTTCCTGATGATGGGCCTCATCGGCGTCGTCATCGCCTCGGTCGTCAACATCTTCCTTGGCTCGAGCGCGCTACAGTTTGCGATTTCCGTTATCGGCATCGTCGTCTTCGTCGGCCTCACCGCTTGGGACACGCAGAACATCAAGGAGCAGTATGCCGAAAACATCGACCAGGAATCGAGCCAGAAGATGGCTGTGTTCGGCGCGCTCTCGCTGTATCTCAATTTCGTCAACATCTTCCAGCTGCTGCTGAATTTTACAGGCGAGCGCGAATAGTTTTCGTGAATGATTTCAATGGGAACGGCGGGGCTTTGCTCCGCCGTTTCTTTTTGCGCGCATGCAATAAACCGTAAGAATTGACTTACATAAATTACCTATGTTGACAAATCGGCCCGCAGCGTTTTTGCTTAAGGCATTCACCAGGGGGGTCCCGACAAGCGGCTGAGATACTGCTGGCTTTCGCAGCGCAGTGACCCGTTGAACCTGATCCAGTTCATACTGGCGTAGGGACGGTGCAAGCGCTGCGGCAGGACATCCGTGAACCCGGAGTCCGCGTCCGGCGTCCTTCCATCATTCCGGCTCTAGGACTGGGTCTCCAAACGAACACTTGGAGCCTCACGATGAATATTGCCGCCCAAAAGCTTACCCCGACCGTCACGACCGGCGCCCTGCCCGCCTCCCGCAAGATCCACATTGCCGGCGACCAGCATCCCGATATCCGCGTGCCGATGCGCGAGATTTCACTGCACCCGACCTCGGGCGAACCGCCCGTCATCGTTTACGACGCCTCCGGCCCCTATACCGACCCGAACCACGTCGTCGTCATCGATGCCGGCCTGCCGCGGCTGCGCGAAAGCTGGGTGATCGCCCGCGGCGACACCGAGGGTTACGAGGGCCGCCATGTCCGCCCCGAGGATAACGGCTTTGCCACCGGCGAACGGCTGACACCGGAATTTCCGGTGCGCAACCAGCCGCGCCGGGCGAAGGACGGCAAGGCGGTGACGCAGCTCGCCTATGCCCGCGCCGGTGTCATTACGCCGGAAATGGAATTCATCGCCATCAGGGAAAATCTCGGCCGCAAGGCTGCCAAGGAAGCACTCGCCCGTGACGGCGAAAGCTTTGGCGCGCACATCCCCGATTTCGTCACGCCGGACTTCGTCCGCCAGGAGGTCGCGAGCGGCCGGGCGATCATCCCCGCCAATATCAACCATCCGGAAGCCGAGCCGATGATCATTGGCCGGAATTTCCTGGTCAAGATCAACGCCAATATCGGCAATTCCGCCGTCACCTCCTCCATGGCGGAGGAGGTCGAGAAGATGGTCTGGGCGATCCGCTGGGGCGGCGATACGGTCATGGACCTCTCGACCGGCCGCAACATCCACAACATCCGCGAATGGATCATCCGCAATTCGCCTGTGCCGATCGGCACCGTGCCGCTCTACCAGGCGCTGGAGAAGGTCAATGGCATTGCCGAGGACCTCACCTGGGAGGTTTTTCGCGATACGCTGATCGAGCAGGCCGAACAGGGTGTCGATTATTTCACCATCCATGCCGGCGTGCGGCTGCACTACATCCCGCTCACCGTCAACCGCGTCACCGGCATCGTCTCGCGCGGTGGCTCCATCATGGCCAAGTGGTGTCTGCATCACCACAGGGAAAGCTTCCTCTACAAGCATTTCGAGGAAATCTGCGACATCTGCCGCGCCTATGACGTCTCCTTCTCGCTCGGCGACGGCCTGCGCCCCGGCTCGATTGCCGACGCCAACGATGCCGCGCAGTTCGCCGAACTGGAGACGCTCGGCGAACTCACGCAAATCGCCTGGAAAAAGGACTGCCAGGTCATGATCGAGGGCCCCGGCCATGTGCCGATGCACAAGATCAAGGAGAACATGGACAAGCAGTTGAAGACCTGCGGCGAGGCCCCGTTCTACACGCTCGGGCCCCTGACGACGGACATCGCACCGGGCTACGACCACATCACCTCAGGCATCGGGGCGGCCATGATCGGCTGGTTCGGCACCGCCATGCTCTGCTACGTCACGCCGAAGGAACATCTCGGCCTGCCCGACCGCAACGACGTGAAGGTCGGCGTCATCACCTATAAGATCGCGGCGCATGCGGCCGATCTCGCCAAGGGTCATCCGGCCGCAAAAATCCGCGACGATGCCCTGTCGCGCGCCCGCTTCGAATTCCGCTGGGAGGACCAGTTCAACCTCTCGCTCGACCCGGACACCGCCCGCTCTTTCCACGACGAGACCCTGCCGAAGGAGGCACACAAGGTGGCGCATTTCTGCTCCATGTGCGGCCCGAAATTCTGCTCCATGCGCATTTCGCACGATATCCGCGCCGAGGCCCAGAAGGAGGGGCTGGAGGCGATGGCCCAGAAGTTTCGCGAGGGCGGCGACCTCTACATGCCGCTTGCGGGAGAATGACCATGCGCATCCTCGTCAAGGGCGCCGGCGTTGCCGGCCTGACGGTCGCCTGGCAACTCTATCGCCACGGCTTCGACGTTACCATTCACGAACGGGCCGAAAAAGTCGGCCAGGGTGCCTCCGGCTTCGCCGGCGGCATGCTCGCCCCCTGGTGCGAACGGGAAAGCGCGGAAGAACCCGTGCTGACGGTCGGCCGTCTCGCGGCCGACTGGTGGGAGGCGGCCCTTCCCGGCCATGTGCAGCGGCGCGGCACGCTGGTCGTGGCCAGCGGGCGTGATGCCGGTGAGCTTGAGCGTTTTGCGGGACGAACCAGCGGCTGGGAATGGCTGGACGAGCAGGCCATCGCCGCCCTGGAGCCGGATCTCGCCGGCCGCTTCCGCAAGGCGCTGTTCTTCCGGCAGGAGGCGCATCTCGACCCGCGCAAGGCGCTCTCCGCGCTGACGGCGGGGCTTGAGGAGGCGCGTATGCGCTTCCTCTTCGGAGCTGACAACGACACGGTCCGCTACGACCGGGTCATCGATTGCACCGGGGCCGCCCAGATCGGGCGGCTTGCCACTCTGCGGGGCGTGCGCGGCGAGATGATACAGCTCGAAACCGGCGAGGTCAGCCTCTCCCGCCCCGTCCGCCTGCTGCATCCGCGCCACCCCATCTACATCGTACCGCGCGAGCGCAACCGATTCATGGTCGGCGCGACGATGATCGAGAGCGACAATGCCGGCCCCGTCACCGCCCGCTCGCTGATGGAGCTTTTGAACGCCGCCTACAGCCTCCACCCCGCCTTCGGCGAAGCGCGGCTGGTCGATAGCGGCGCGGGCATCCGCCCCGCCTATCCCAATAACCTTCCGCAGGTGACGGAGGACGGCGACACCCTGCATGTGAACGGCCTCTACCGTCACGGCTTCCTGCTCGCGCCGGCCATGGCCAGCGAGGTCGCGCGCCGGCTGCTTACCGAACATGCCCAGCCGGAAAGGATGGCCTCATGACCCTCATCATCAACGGCGAGGAGCAGGAGGTTGCCGCAGCAAACCTCGCCGATCTCCTGCTCGCCCTCGACTATGAGGGCGACTGGCTGGCGACGGCGGTCAATGGCGAACTGGTGCACCGCGAGGACCGCGCCAGCTTTCCCATCGGTGCGCATGACCGCATCGAAATCCTCTCGCCCATGCAGGGGGGCTGACATGCTGAAACTCTACGATATCGCCGTGCAATCCCGTCTGCTGCTCGGCACCGCCCGTTACCCCTCTCCAGCGATCCTCGCGGAGGCGGTGCGGCGCTCGAGGACGGAGATCGTCACGGTCTCGCTGCGTCGTGAAACCGCAGGCGGCAAGTCGGGCGGCGCCTTCTTCGAGCTGATCCGCGATCTCGGCGTGCGTGTGCTTCCCAACACCGCCGGTTGCCACAGCGTGAAGGAAGCGGTGCTGACAGCGAAGATGGCGCGTGACGTCTTCCGCACCGACTGGATCAAGCTCGAGGTGATCGGTCATCACGATACGCTCCAGCCCGATGTCTTCGGCCTCGTCGAGGCCGCCCGCATCCTCACCGGCGAGGGCTTTCAGGTCTTCCCCTATACGACGGACGATCTCGTCGTGGCGGAAAAGCTGCTGGAAGCCGGTTGCCGCGTATTGATGCCCTGGTGTGCGCCGATCGGCTCGGCCATGGGGCCGGTCAACCCGATGGCGCTCAGGGCGTTTCGCGCGCATTTCCCTGAGATCCCGCTGATCGTCGATGCCGGTATCGGCCGCCCCTCGCACGCCGCCGACGTCATGGAGCGCGGCTATGACGCCGTGCTGCTCAACACCGCCGTCGCCGGTGCAGGCGATCCCGCAGCCATGGCCGAGGCCTTTGCGCTGACCATCACCGCCGGCCGGCTCGCCCATCAGGCCGTGCCGCTGGAACCGCGCGACATGGCCGTCCCCTCCACGCCCGTCATCGGAAAGGCGGTGTTCTCGTGAAGCTCGACCCCTTCTACCTCATCGTCGACAGCGCCGACTGGATCGATCGCCTCGTGCCCGTCGGCGTCAGGCTTGTGCAACTGCGCATGAAAAACGTACCCGAGCACCGGCTGCGCGACGAAATCCGCCGCGCCAAGGCGACCTGCGAAGAACACGGCTGCCAGCTCATCGTCAACGACCACTGGCAGATCGCCATCAAGGAGGCCTGCGACGTCGTGCATCTCGGGCAGGAGGACCTTGCACATGCCGACATTGCCGCCATCCGTGCCGCCGGACTGAAGCTTGGCCTCTCCACCCATGACGAGGCCGAGCTTGACACGGCACTTGCCGCAAAACCCGATTATATCGCACTCGGCCCCGTCTGGCCCACCATCCTGAAAAAGATGAAATGGGCGCCGCAAGGGGCGGAAAAACTGCGGGACTGGAAAACACGGATCGCGCCGATCCCGCTCGTCGCCATCGGCGGCCTCAACCCGGATCGCCTGCCCGCCGTCTTCGAAAACGGCGCCGACAGCGCGGCCGTGGTGACGGACATCACGCTGAACGCCGACCCGGAGGCGCGCGCTCGAGAATGGATCGCCCGCACCGCGCGCTGGCGCTGATCAGAGCTTCCACAGCCGCCGCGCGTTTTCGGAAAGCACGCGGCGCTTCTCCTCCAGGCTCACACCGGAGAGAAGCGCCTGCGTCGCGCCGATCCAGGTGGAAAGCCCGCCGCCGAGCGTGCAGACCGGCCAGTCGCTGCCCCAGACCATGCGGTCGAAGCCGAAGCTTTCGGCGATATGGGCGAAATAGGGCTTCAGGTCCTCCAGCGTCCAGCTTTCCGAACCATAGGCCGGGATACCCGAGAGCTTCACGGTCATGTTCGGCCGGCGCGCGATGTCGGCGACCGGTCCCTTCCAGACGTCGAAACCGCCGCCCTTGATGTCAGGCACGCCGCAATGGTCGAGAACGAAGGAGACATCGGGCGCGAGATCGGCAAGTGCTATCGCCTTGTCGATCTGGTGCGGCAGGACGCAAAGATCGAAGTTGAGACCGGTACCCGCCAGACGCCTGATGTTTTCGCGAAACAGCGCGCCTTCGGACAGATCGTCCGGCATCACATGCAGCACACGGCGGAAACCGCGCACGAAGGGATTGGCGAGAACCGTCTCGAGATAGGCCGGGAAATCCGGTGATTCCGGCCGGCAGGAGGCGATCGCGCCGACAAGCAGACTGCCGTCCTCGCCAGACAGCCCCTTCACCATCTCCGTTTCACGCGGAATGTCGCTTTCGGCAACATCGACTTCCATATGCAGCGCCGCGACGATACCGAGCCGCCGGGCTTCGCGCGCATAAAGGTCCTGCGTGAAATCCGCATCGAGCGGCGGCACGCTGGAAAGCCAGGGATAGGAGAGCCGGTCGCGGTAGATGAGATGCAGATGGGTATCGACGATCATTCGGGGCCTCCTCCAGAGCGCGAACACTGGCACATAGGAATGATCTATTCAAATACGAATTAACGGAGCCAACCTAGGATTCCACGACGATTCCGCTAAATCTCCCCATGAAACCAAAGGAGACCAACATGAAGATCAGCGCACGCAACCGCCTGAAGGGCAAGATCGTCGAAGTCATTCTCGGCGCGACCACCGCCCATGTCCGCATCGACGTCGGCGGCTCGATCATCACCGCAGCCATCACCAACGAGGCGGTGAACGAACTCGGCCTTGCCGCCGGGCAGGAGGCCTATGCCGTTGTCAAGGCATCGGATGTCATGGTGGCCGTGGACGACTAAGGAGCCGAAAGCTCCCTAGTCAACCTTCTTGCACATATGCACTTCGTCGGTCTCGTCGTCACCCTTCTGGCGCGGCGCGATCGGCTTGAAGAGCGTGCGATCCGGCTTGAGGTCAACAAGCGGCGTGCCGTCGAGGCAATCGAGGCCGCGCACGAAGAGCGTCTTGCCCTCGATCCTTTCCAGCAGCACGATCGAGGTGCCGATAGGATTCGGCCGCACCGGCGAGCGCAGCGAAAACGTGCCGTGCACCTCGCCGTTCGAGGCTGGGCTTTGCAGCACGAGATCGCGGCGCGACTGGTGCAGCCAATAAAGCACTTCCAGCCGTTCATAGCGCTCGACGCCCGTCAGCGCCTGCACCCAGGGTTCGAAAATCTCGATCGTGCAGACCGGGCCGTCAGGACGCCCCTGCCATGGCGTTTCCATGCGCGAGGTCCAGGGCGTCGAAATGCGGCCGATGAAGACGATCTCCGCATCGGCAGCCTCCGGCGCCGATATCGCCACCTCGTTCTCACGGATTTCGTTCAGCCGGACCACACGCATCTCCATCGCTATATTTTTCTGGATACGACGATAGCGACCCGCAAAATCTTTTGAAAGATATAAATCTCGATATATCTTGATTTTCGATATATCGAGATTTATATCGACTTCATGAGACACAGAATGGGATGCGGCCCTCACCGCCACTTTTCACCGCCCGACGACCGTTCGGGTCCTTTTCATCGCGGCCGACCTCATGGTCCCGGCCGGGGCGGCCGGCATGGCGGGCGCCTCTTCGACTATGGCGAACTGCGCCTGCTGCTGCTCGCCATCATCTCGGATGCGCCGAGCCATGGGTATGAGCTGATCAAGACCGTCGAGGAGCGCTTCGGCGGCAGCTACAGCCCGAGCCCCGGCGTCGTCTATCCGACGCTTTCCTGGCTCGACGACATGGGCTATGCGGCCATCGAGCCGGCCGAAGGCGGGCGCAAGCGCTACAGCATCACGCCTGATGGCAAGGCCTTCCTCGCCGCCAACCGCGCTGCCATCGACGACCTGATGGCACGGGCCGGCGGTGGAGGCCCCGGCGGCCGCGAGGGCGTGCCCGCCCCCGTCGTTCGCGGCATGGAAAACCTGAAACTTGCCTTGCGGCTGCGCCTGAAACGCGGCGATCTCGATGCGGCCTCAGCCGAGGCCATCGCCGCCGCCCTCGACCTTGCCGCCCAAACCGTGGAGAAAAGCTGATGACCACAAGCACGACCGCCATCCCGACCGAGCATGCCAGCAAATACCTGCAGCAGCTCTGCAAGCATTTTGCCCACAAGCTCACCGTCACCTTCGATGAACATGCGGGATCGATCACCTTCTCGATTGGCGAATGCCGGCTGAAGACGGAGAACGGCGCGCTGCGCATCGCCCTCACGGCACCTAATGCCGAGGATATGGAGCAGCTGAAGGACGTGGTCATCCGCCACCTCGTGCGCTTCGCATTCCGCGAAGAGCTTTCCCCGACCTGGCAGGACGCCTGATCAGCCGGCGCCGGCGGCTTCCGAGTTCTGCCGGCGCCAATCGGAGGGGGAAGACCCCGTCCGCTTGCGGAAGAAACGCGAAAAATAGGCGGGATCCTCGAAACCGATCTCCCGGCCGATATCCTCCATGGGACGGATGGTGAAGCGCAGCAGGCGCTTGGCTTCCAAGAGGCGCCGCTCCAGCACCATGTCCTTCACCGTCTGGCCGAACACCGCGCGCGCCGCCTTGTCGAGCAGATGGGGCGTCGTCGCCAGGGTCTCGACATAGCGCCCAACCGGCCAGTCCTCGCGATAGTGCCGGTCGATCGCCCGGCGCAGCTCCAGCCCGAGCGCCACCACGGGTGCTGCCACCTCAAAACCGACCGTGCCGCCAAGCCGCGCCATCAGCGACAGCACGACGCCGATCAGCCCGGCCATGACCCGCTCGCTCGCCGCCGCACCGCCGCGATATTCGTCCATCACCATGGAAAGCAGCACGCCGATGCGCGAAAATCCCGGCGCATCGGCTTCGCCGGATAGCAGCACGGGCTCTGTCAGCGACAAATCCACCTGCGAAGCCATGGCCCGCAGCAGATCGTCCGAGATCGACACGACGATGGCGTCGGATTGCTCGTCCACCTCGAAACCATGCACCACGTTGCTCGGCACGAAACTGGTCGCCGGAGCGGAAAAATTCCAAGTCCGGTCTTCGATCTGGTAGCGCCCCGCCCCCTTGAACCAATAGGTCAGCTGCCCCATCAGCGGGTGTTTGTGCGGCGCGACCCGCCCGAAATGCAAGCTCTTGCGCTCCATCACCGTTTCGACATGCAGGAAGCCAACATCGAGCGCGCGGCTCGGCTCGCCGTAGACGAAAAAGGCTGGAACATCGCGGCTCGCGGTCATGCCGGAAAAAGTACCAGCGAATTGCCCGCTTTGTCCATGGCGCATCCGCTGTCCCCGACCTAGCATTTGTCAGGATTTTTGAGGAGGACACCCCCATGCGCGCGGAAGATCATCGCAGAGAAAAGACCCGGCCGTTCACCGGCGCCGAATATCTCGCCAGCCTTCGGGACGGACGCGAGGTCTATATCAACGGCGAACGCATCGCCGACGTCACCACCCACCCTTCCATGCGCAATTCCGCCCGCTCCATCGCCCGCATGTATGATGCGCTGCACGATCCCAAGCGTCAGGAACGGCTGACCTCGCCGACCGATACCGGCTCCGGCGGCTACACGCACAAATATTTCCGTGTCGCCCACTCCTCGGCCGATCTCGTCGCCCAGCAGGGCGCGATCGCCGATTGGGCGCGCATGTCCTACGGCTGGATGGGCCGCACGGCGGATTACAAGGCCGCGCTGATGAACACGCTCGGCGCCAATGCCGACTGGTACGGCCCCTTCAAGGACAATGCCCTTTCCTGGCACAGCCGAGCGCAGGAAAGCGTGCTCTTCATGAACCACGCCATTGTCAATCCGCCGATCGACCGCCACAAGCCGGCCGATGCGGTGAAGGACGTCTTCGTGCACATCACCAAGGAGACGGATGCCGGCATCTATGTCTCCGGCGCCAAGGTCGTCGCCACCTCCTCGGCATTGACGCACTATAACTTCCTCGCCCAGAGCTCGGCGACCGTCACCGAAGACCCGTCGCTCTCCGTCATGTTCATCCTGCCGATGAATGCGCCGGGCGTGAAAATGTTCTGCCGTGTCTCCTACGAGCAGACCGCCAATACGGCGGCGCATCCCTTCGACTATCCGCTGTCCTCGCGCTTCGACGAGAATGACGCGATCCTCGTGCTCGACAATGTCTTCGTGCCCTGGGAAGACGTGCTGGTGCTGCGCGATGCGGCCAAAATCCTGTCCTTCCACCCGGCCTCCGGCTTCATGCACGGCTATTGCTTCCAGGGCTGCACGCGCCTGGCGGTGAAGATGGACTTTTTGGCCGGGCTGCTTGCCAAGGCGCTGCGCGCCACCGGCGGCGATGCCTTCCGCGGCAACCAGGCCATGCTCGGCGAGGTCATCGCCATCCGTCACCAGTTCTGGGCCTTCTCCAACGCCATGGCCTATAACCCGATCCCCTGGGCGAACGGCGCCGTGCTGCCAAACCTCGAGGCTGCGCTCTGCTACCGCACCTTCATGTCGGAGGCCTATCCGAAGGTCATCGACATTGTGCGCCGCACAGTGGCCTCGGGCCTCATCTACCTGCCGTCCTCGGCCAAGGATTTCGCCAATCCCGACATCGATCGCTATCTCGCGCAATATGTCCGCGGCTCCGACAATATGGGCCATATCGAGCGCATCAAGATCATGAAGCTGCTCTGGGATGCGACCGGCACGGAATTCGGCGGCCGCCATGCGCTCTACGAGCTGAACTATGCCGGCGCGCCGGAAGAGGTTCGCCTTCAGGTGCTGAAGGGCGCCGAACGCGGCGGGCGTCTCCGGGAAATGGAAGCGCTTGTCGACCAATGCATGGCCGACTACGACGAGAGCGGCTGGACCGGCGAAACCTGGCTGCCGCCGCTTAGCGACGACGCCCTACCCAACGCTGCCGAATGAGGGTGCGACCATGGACCTCAATGTCTCCAAGACCGAATTCCGCAATGCGATGGCCCGGGTCTGCGCGCCCGTCAACGTGATCACCACCAACGGAGCCGCCGGTCGCGGCGGCTTCACCGCCACCGCCATGTGCTCCGTGACGGACGAGCCACCGACGCTGCTCGTCTGCATGAACAGCCGCTCGGCACAGACGGGCCTGTTCATTGAGAACGGCCGCTTCTGCGTCAACGTGCTCACCCAGGAGCACAAGACGCTGGCCGCCTCCTTTGCCGGGCAGCAGGCGGACATGGAGGCGCGCTACGCCGATGCGACCTGGACGGACCTTCCCTCCGGCAACCAGGCGCTGACCGACGCCATCGTTTCCTTTGATTGCCGGCTGACGGAAGCGCGGCTCGTCGGCACGCACAACATTCTCATCGGCGAGGTCGTGGACATCCGTAGCAGGCGCGACGGGCATGCGCTCATCTATTTCGACCGCAACTATGTGCATGTGCCGACCCAGACCGGCAGCTTCGGCGGCTGATGACGATACAATCCTCTTGACAAGCGCCCCTCTATTTAACATGTTAAATAAAAGACTGCATTTGGGGAGGAACAATGCCGCATCTCACCGTCGAATATTCGGCCAATCTCGAAGGCCGCACCGACCTTGATGCGCTCTGCAGAGCGCTTCTCGAAACGCTGCTGGAAACCGGGCTCTTCGAAGTTGGCGCCGTGCGTGTGCGCGCCCTCAAGGCCGATCACTATGCCATCGCCGACCGGCTGGCGGAAAACGCCTTCATCGACCTGAACCTACGCATCGGCAAGGGCCGTAGCGCGGAAGAGAAGAAGCGCACCGGCGAGGCGCTGTTTTCCACCGCCGGCCGGCTGCTCGCTCCTCTTTTCGAGACGCCGCATTTCGCGCTCTCGCTCGAAATCCGTGAGATCGATGCGGAGCTGAGCTGGAAGAAGAACGCCATTCATCCGCGCCTGCGCGGCAAATAACAGGAAACCCCATGTCGAAACTTCAGGAAAACATCGCGAAGGCGGAAACCTATCTCGCCCGCTTCAAGGAAAAGGGCGTACTGAACCGCATCGCCGGCGAAGACGTGGGCGGCGGCGACGGCGCGACCTTTGAAAGCATCTCTCCCATCGACTTGAAGCCTTTGGCGACGGTGGCGCGGGGCACGGCAGCCGATATCGACCGTGCCGCCAAGACCGCCAAGGCCGCCTTCGCGGAATGGTCTGCGATGCCGGGCGACACGCGCAAGAAACTCCTGCACAAGGTCGCCGACGCCATCGTCGCCCGCGCCGAAGAAATCGCCTTCGTCGAATGCATGGATACCGGGCAGTCGTTGCGTTTCATGGCCAAGGCGGCTCTCCGTGGCGCTGAAAACTTCCGCTTCTTCGCCGACCGCGCGCCGGAAGCCCGCGACGGCAAGACGTTGCGCACGGAAAACCAAGTCAACATGACGACCCGCGTGCCGATCGGCCCTGTCGGTATCATCACGCCGTGGAACACGCCGTTCATGCTCTCCACGTGGAAGATTGCGCCTGCGCTCGCCGCCGGCTGCACCATCGTGCACAAGCCGGCCGAATTCTCGCCGCTGACGGCCCGCCTGCTCGTCGAGATCGCCGAAAGCGCCGGCCTGCCGAAAGGTGTGTGGAACCTCGTCAACGGTTTCGGCGAGGATGCCGGCAAGGCACTGACCGAACACCCCCTCATCAAGGCCATCGGCTTTGTCGGCGAAAGCCGCACCGGCTCGATGATCATGAAGCAGGGCGCCGACACGCTGAAGCGCGTGCATTTCGAACTCGGCGGCAAGAACCCCGTCGTGGTCTTCGCCGATGCGGACCTCGAACGCGCCGCGGATGCTGCCGTCTTCATGATCTATTCGCTGAACGGCGAGCGCTGCACCTCCTCCTCCCGCCTGCTGGTGGAAGAGAGCATCTATGACAAATTCACCGGGCTGGTCGCGGAAAAGGCCAAGCGTATCAAGGTCGGCCATCCGCTCGACCCGGAAACGGTCGTCGGCCCGCTGATCCATCCGGTGCACGAGAAGAAGGTTCTCGAATATATCGAGATTGGCAAATCCGAGGGCGCGACGGTTGCAGCCGGCGGCGAGAAATTCGCCGGGCCCGGCGGCGGCTGCTATGTCTCGCCGACACTGTTCACCGGCGCGAACAACCAGATGCGCATCGCCCAGGAAGAAATCTTCGGCCCCGTGCTGACGGCCATTGCCTTCAAGGACGAGGCCGAGGCGCTCGCACTCGCCAACGACGTCCAGTACGGCCTCACCGGCTATCTCTGGACGGCTGACGTCACCCGCGCCTTCCGCTTCACCGATCATCTCGATGCGGGCATGATCTGGGTGAACTCGGAAAACGTCCGACACCTGCCCACGCCCTTCGGCGGCGTCAAGAATTCCGGCATCGGCCGCGATGGCGGCGACTGGTCCTTCGATTTCTACATGGAAACGAAGAACATCGCCTTCGCCACCCGCGCCCACGCGATCCCGAAACTCGGCGGTTAAGCCGCCGGCCCGAAACTCGGCGGCTGATCCCGCTTGTTCATAGACTGCGCCCGTCCTCGTTTCTTGAGGCGGGCTTGAGGAGGACAACATGCCCGTACCGCAGCCCAATCTCTACCCGGCCTTCAACATCGTGCGCCTCAGCCATGTCGAATTCGGCGTCACCGATCTTGCCAAGTCGCGCGCCTTCTATGTCGATACGCTCGGCCTGCAGGTGACGGACGAGACCGCCGACACGATCTATCTGCGCGCCATGGAAGAGCGCGGCCATCATTGCATCGTGCTGAAGAAGTCCGACAAGCCCGAGGCCCGCGACCTCGGCTTCAAGGTCTTCGACGAGGACGATCTCGACAAGGCCGTGCATTTCTTCAAGGGCAAGGGCCTGCCGGTGGAATGGGTCGAGCGCCCCTATCAGGGCCGCACTTTCCGCACACGCGACCCGATGGGCATCCCGCTGGAATTCTACACCAAGATGGACCGCCTGCCGCCGATCCACCAGCAATATGCGCTCTATCGCGGCGTGAAGCCGCTGCGCATCGATCATTTCAACTGCTTCTCGCCCGACGTCGACGCGTCCGTCGCCTTCTACAACGAGCTCGGCTTCCGCGTGACGGAATATACCGAGGATGCCGAAACCGGCCGCCTCTGGGCCGCCTGGACGCACCGCAAGGGCGGCGTGCACGACATCGCCTTCACCAATGGCCGCGGGCCCCGCCTGCACCACACCGCCTTCTGGGTGCCGACGCCGCTCAACATCATCGACCTGCTCGACCTCATGGCGACGACCGGCTGGGTTTCCAACATCGAGCGCGGCCCCGGCCGCCACGGCATTTCCAATGCCTTCTTCCTCTATATCCTCGATCCCGGTGGTCATCGCATCGAAATCTACTGCTCGGACTACCAGACCGTCGACCCGGATCTCGAACCTATCAAGTGGGACCTCAAGGACCCGCAGCGCCAGACGCTCTGGGGCGCCGCTGCACCGAAATCCTGGTTCGAGCACGGCAGCCTCTTTGCCGGCGTCGAGCCTGAAGACGCCAAGCTGAAGTCCCAGCCGATCATCGCGCCGTAAGGAAGGGATCAGGCCATGGACGTGAACCACCCCCGATTTGCGAGCTTCACCACGGGCGGACGCAAGGCCTATGGCCTGATCACCGGCAACGGCATGATCGATCTCTCCGCCCGCTTCGGCGCGCGCTTCCCGACACTGCGGGAAGTGGTCGAGGCCAACGCCTTCGACGAACTCGTCGAAGCTGCGGCCGATCGCCAGCCGGATTTCCCGCTCTCCGAGATCACCTATGAGATCCCGATCCCGGCACCGGAAAAGATCATTTGTGTCGGCGTGAATTTCCCGGATCGTAACGAGGAATACAAGGACGGCCAGGCGGCCCCTGCCAACCCGTCCCTCTTCATCCGCTTCCCGCGCTCCTTCACCGGCCACGACCGGCCGCTGATCCGCCCGCCGGAAAGCCCCCAGCTCGACTACGAAGGCGAGGTCACCATCGTCATCGGCAAGGGCGGCCGCCGCATCGCCGAGGCGGATGCGCTCGATCACATCGCAGCACTGACCCTCTGCAACGAAGGCACGATCCGCGACTGGGTGCGGCATGCGAAATTCAACGTCACGCAGGGCAAGAATTTCGACACCACCGGCTCCATCGGCCCCTGGCTGGTGCCTTATAAGGACGAAAGCCAGCTCGCCGACATCAAGCTCGAAACCCGCGTCAACGGCGAGGTGCGCCAGCAGGATCGCACCAGCCGGATGATCTTCTCCTTCCGCAAGATCATCAATTACATCTCCACCTTCACCACACTCGTACCGGGCGACGTCATCGTCTGCGGCACGCCGACGGGTGCCGGTGCACGCTTCGACCCGCCGATCTGGCTGAAGCCGGGCGACGTGGTAGAAGTGGAGGTCGAGGGCATCGGCCTTCTGCGCAACACCATCGCCGACGAGGTTTTCCGACCATGATGACGCAAGACCAGATACGCGCCGCAGCGCTTGGCCTCGACGAGGCCGAGCGCACGCGCGTCCAGACGGGCCTGCTCTCGCTGAAGCACCCCGGCATCACCATGGACGACGCCTATGCGATCCAGGGTGCCTGGGTGAAGAAGAAGATCGCCGATGGCCGCAAGGTCATCGGCTGGAAGATCGGCCTCACCTCCAAGGCCATGCAATATGCGTTGAATATCGACATTCCCGATTCCGGTGTGCTGTTCGACGACATGGTCTTCGAGGACGGCGCCACCGTGCCGGCCGGCCGCTTCATCCAGCCGCGCGTCGAGGCGGAAATCGCCTTCGTGATGAAGGCGCCGCTGAAAGGCCCCGGCGTGACGGCCTTCGACGTGTTGAACGCCACCGACTACGTGACGCCCGCGCTCGAAATCCTCGACACGCGCATCCTGCGCGTCGATCCCGAGACGAAGAAGGCACGCACCATCTGCGACACGATCTCCGACAATGCCGCCAATGCCGGTATCGTCACGGGCGGCCGCGCGGTGCGTCCCGACCAGATCGACATGCGCTGGATGGGCGCCATTGTCAGCCGCAATGCGGAAGTAGAGGAAACCGGCCTTGGCGCCGGGGTGCTCAACCAGCCAGCCCGCGGCGTCGCCTGGCTCGCCAACCGCCTTGCACAATATGGCGACGGCATCGAGGCCGGGCAGATCGTGCTGGCCGGCTCGTTCATCCGCCCCGTCGAGGCCCGCCATGGCGATACAATCGTCGGCGATTTCGGCCCTTACGGCACGGTCAGCCTGTTCTTCGCATAGGAGGTTTCGATGCCCGCCCCGAAAAACCGCTTCAAGCAGGCGTTGAAGGAAGGCCGTCCCCAGATCGGCCTCTGGCAGGCGCTCGCCAATCCCTACACGGTCGAGATCTGCGCCGAGGCGGGTTACGACTGGCTGCTGCTCGACGCCGAACACGCGCCAAACGACGTCCCGCTGCTCGTCTCGCAGCTCCAGGCAATGAAAGGGTCTTCAAGCCACGCCGTCATCCGCCCGCCGATCGGCGAGACCTGGATCGTCAAGCAGCTGCTCGATATCGGTGCGCAGACGTTGCTGATCCCGATGGTCGACAGCAAGGCGATGGCGGAAGCTATGGTGAAGGCCGTGCGCTACCCGCCGCATGGCGTGCGCGGCGTCGGTGCCGCCCTTGCGCGTGCCTCGGCCTTCAACCGTACGGTGGATTACCTCCAGACGGCTAATGACGAAGTCTGCCTGCTGCTGCAAGTCGAAAGCCGCGCCGGCCTCGAAGCGCTCGACGACATCGCCGGCACGGACGGCGTTGACGGCGTCTTCATCGGTCCGGCCGACCTCGCCGCCGATATGGGTTTTCTCGGAAAACCCGGTGCGCCCGAGGTGCAGGCCGAGGTGGAGAAGGCGCTGAAGAAGATCCAGTCGCATGGCAAGGCGGCCGGCATCCTGATCGGCGATCTCGGCCTTGCCAAGCGCTATCTCGAACTTGGCGCCACCTTCGTCGCCATCGGCAACGATGTGACGCTGCTCGCCAATGCTACGACGAAACTGCTCGCCGACTTCAAAACCGCCGAGCCGGCCGCGGCGCCGGCGGGGGCAAAGGTCTATTGAACCAAAGGCGGCCCGGCGGGCCGCCTTTTTGTTTGTGGGAGCCGCATCTCCCGGCGGCCGGCCGGGTGCAGCCCTGGACAAGAGAATGTGCAGAACCGGACGCGACGCGATGGCCCCGGCGCTGCATGATCAATGCGGAAAAGGGAGGAAACCATGCGTTTTGACAACAAGGTTGCCATCGTCACGGGCGGCGGCACGGGTATCGGTGCCGCCGTCGCGCGGCGCATCGCCGCCGAGGGCGGCAAGGTGGCGCTGGTCGGCCGACGGCCGGAGCCGTTGCAGGCCGTCGCCGAGGAGATCGGCGCCGCCGTTTTCGCTGCGGATGCGGCCGATACCGCCAGCATGAAGGCCGCCGTCACGGCGACGGCGGAGAAATTCGGCAGCATCGATATCCTGATCGCCAATGCCGGCGGTCACGGCATGGGGCCGACCGTCTCGATGAGCGACGAGACCTGGGCGCTCGCCACGCGGCTCAACCTCAACACCGCCTTCGTCTCGGCGCGTGAGACGCTGCCGCACCTGATGCGTTCCAAGGGCAACATCGTCGTCCTGTCGTCGATCGCGGGCCTGTTCGCCGGACCGGATGCCGCCGGCTATGTCACCATGAAGCACGCCTGCATCGGGCTCGCGAAATCGCTCGCACGCGACTACGGCCGCTTCGGGGTGCGCACCAACACCATCTGCCCCGGCTGGGTCTCGACGCCGATGGCGGACGAGGAGATGCAGATGGTCATCGAGAAGTTCAAGCTGAACTCGGTTGCGGAAGCCTATGCGCTGGTCACCAAGGACGTGCCGCTCGGCCGGCCGGCAACGCCGGAGGAGGTCGCCAATGCCGTCTGCTTCCTGGCGTCAGGCGAAGCCGCGATGATCAACGGCGCCATCCTGACCGTGGACGGCGGCGCCACCACCGTCGACCTGCCGACGCTGGCCCTTGTCGATTGAGGAGGAATTTCAATGGCTCAACAGAACCCCAAGGACTGGAAGACCTACGACCAGTTCGCCTATGGCATCGACACCAACCGCCTGCCTTTGACCGAAGCGCTGGCCGGCACGAAACACACCGTCCATTTCGATGACGGCCGCGAGCTCGCCCTCGATTTCATCAAGGACAAGGTGACCTGGAACGACGCCTCCGGTTCAGGCACCGACAGCGTCGAGGTGGTCGAGGTCGCCCCCGACACCTATTTCGTCGAGATCGCCTTCGCCGAAAAACCGCTCGAAGCCGAGACCGTCATCCTCAACCTCGCCTCCCGCCGCGCGCTGTCGATCCTCTCGATCGTGCGCTCGAAGGAGGAGACGGTGGGCGAACCGCAGGTCGGCCAGATCTTCCGGCCGGGCGTGATTGCCGGCGGGGAAGTAAGCGGCATTGTGCCGGAGGAAACGCGCGACCTGATCGGCCTGCGCGCCCATTTCACCTACAGCCCCAACCATGTCTATGAGCACACCTACCTGTCCTCCAAGCGCTATGCATGGCAGTGCCTGGTCGGCGTGCAGCGCGGCCATGGCGACGTGGACCTTGCCACCACCTACAAATTCGCCGAGGGGCAGTACATCTTCACCTTCCGCGAGTTCAAGATTCCGGTCGCCTCGACCTTCTTCTACAACTTCGCCGACATGCGTTCGACGGGCAAATTCCTCGGCATCAATGGTGAGGGCGCGATCCAGAACAGCAATGCCGGCGCCTTCATCCGCAAGGCCTCCGTGACCTTCTACCAGCCCGGCGAGGCACCCGTCTGATGCGCACAGCCTACGAGATCGTCAAAGCCCACTACGACGCCAACGCCCGCCGCGACATGGCCGGCATGCTCGCCGACATCGCCGAGGATTGCCGCTGGACGGAGATGGACGGCTTTCCCTGCGCCGGCACCTATGTCGGCCCCGATGCCATCGTGCAAAACGTCTTCGCAGCGCTGGGTGCGGCCTGGGATGGCTACACCTTCACGCTGGAGCGCCTTCTCGATGCCGGCAACGACGTGGTCGCCATCGGCAATTACACGGCCACCTACAAGGTGACCGGAAAAGCGATGAATGTGCGCGTCGTGCATGTCTGGGGCGTGGCGGACGACAAGATCCGCCGCTTCGAGCAGTTTACCGACACGTTGCGCGTCGCAGAGGCGATGCAGGCCTGAGCCACCCACGGAGGCGGCGGGATCACTCCGCCGCCTCCCGCCATTGCGACGGCGTCTGCTCGTAACGCTGGCGAAAGAGCCGCGAAAAATGCGCGCTGGAGGAAAAACCGAACTCGAAGGCGACTTCGGCGATGGAGCCGGGACGGACCGGGCGGTTGCGCAGCGCATCGGCTGCCGTCTGAAGGCGCTGCTCCCAGATGAAGTCGGCCGGTGTGAGGCCCTGCGCCTCGAAGGCCCGATAGACATAGCGCACCGAGCAGCCCATGCGCCGCGCGATATCCGCCGCGTCGAGATCGGTCCGCTGGATATTACCAGCCACGTAAGCCTTGATGCGATCGAACAGCAAAGCCAGCGGCGGCGCATCGGCCCGATGGTCAACCAGCGAGCAATCGGTGATGATTGTGCGCGTCAGGTCCGCCATCGCCCGGCCGAGGCTTTCGCGGCCGGCGGCATCGAGCCGGTCCATCTCGACCACAGCCCCCTGCATCATCGAAAGCAGGATGTTTTGTAGTCCGCCGGGCGCAAGCGGCGCCGCCATCGGGCGGCGCAGGCGCCCGACCACCGCACGGGGCAGCGTCTCGCGCGGCACCTGCAACATCAGCACTTCGACGGGCATGGGGTTTTCGAGCCGGTAGCTATAGGCGGGATCGTAGATCACCAGGGCCTGTGAACTGACGGTCAGGTCACAGCCGCCCTGATGGAAGACAGAGCGACCATGCGGCTGGATGATCAGCTTGATCATATCCGGCCGGCTGCCATCGGACAGCACGCGACTGCCATCGACCAGATGCGCCTCCGCATTCAGCCGCGTCAGCCGGCACTGGCCGAGTTTCGCCGAAACGATGCGGCTCGCCCGCTCCCGCCCCTCGGAAAAATGCAGCCGCACGGAGCCGAACAGCCGGCGGGCGACGAAGCGGACATCCATGCCGGTTGCGGTTTCGAGCGGCGAAAGCGTGCCCATCGATCACACCGCCAGATAGGCGCCATGCAGGATATCCGGCTGCTGGCGCAGGACCTGCGAGGAACCGTCGAAGACGATGCGGCCGCGCTCCATCACCAGCGCATGGCTGGCAAGGCCGAGCGCCAGATTGGCGAACTGCTCGATGAGCAGCACGCCGATGCCGTCCTGGGCAGCAAGCGTGAGTGCTTCCGCCAGCCGCTTGACGATGGCGGGCGCAAGGCCGAGCGAGAGTTCGTCGACGATCATGAAGCGCGGCTTTGCCAGAAAGGCCTGCGCCATCGCCACCATCTGCTTCTGGCCGCCCGAGAGATCGCCGGCAAGCTGATGGCGGCGGGCTTCGAGTTCCGGAAAGATGGCGAAGGCCCGCGCCAGCCCGTCGCGCCGCGCCGACGCGCCGCGCTCCAGCACCGAGACGAGCAGATTGTCCTCGACGCTCATCTGGCCGAGCACGCGATGTCCTTCCGGCACCATGGCCACGCCGCGCCGGCGCACCGCATCGGGGGAAAGCCCCGTCAGCCTGAGGTCGCCGAGCGAAACACTGCCCGATACGGTGGGAATGGCGCCGGAAAGCGCCATAACGGTGCTGGATTTTCCCGCACCGTTCGCGCCGAGAAGGGTGCTGATCGCGCCCGGCTGGAGCGCGAAGGAAATGCCGTGCAGCACACGCTTGCCGCCGCGCTCGACGACGAGATTGTCAACGGTGATCGTTCCAGCAGACATCACAATTCTCCCAGATAGGCGCGGCGGACATCGGGATCGGCCAGCACCGTTTCGGTACGGCCGAGCGCCAAACGCTTGCCATAGTCGAGCACCAGCGTTTCCGCGCACATGGCGCGGATGAGCTCCACGTCGTGGTCGATCACGACGACCTGCGCGCCGAAGGCATCGGGAATGGCGAGCACGAGGTCGCGCAACCGCGCGCTCTCCTCGTCCGTCAGGCCGGCGGCGAGTTCGTCGAGCAGGATCAGGCGCGGCGTGCCGATCAGGCATTTGCCGAGCTCCACCAGCCGCCGCTCGAAAAGATTAAGCCGCATGCCGAGGCGGTGGGCGACGCCGCCGAGACCGACGAAATCGAGCGCGCGATCCGTCGTTCGGCTGCGCTCGCCCACGGCGGCGACATTGTCGGCAAGCGCCGCGAGATTGTCGCGGGCGGTCAGGTCTTCCACCACCTGCTCCGTCTGGAACGAGCGGCGCAGGCCGGCCCGCACTCGTTGCAGCGGCGAGAGCGGCAGCAGTGAGCGGCCATCCAGCCTGATGGCGCCCTCGACGGGGCGAACGAAGCCGGAGAGCACGTTGAGCAGCGTCGTCTTGCCGGCACCGTTGGGGCCGATGAGGCCGGAGACGGGTGCGCTCAGCATGGCGGTCAGCTGGTCGATCGGCTTGATGCCGCCGAAACGGACCGAGAGCGTTTCGATTTCGATCATCGCTCCCCTCCCCTGGTGAAGCGTGCAAGAAGGTTGGCGATCTTGCCGGCAATGCCGGTCGGGGCCGTCGCCAGCGCATGGAACAGCGCGACGCCGAAAATGCCGATGGTGACATAACCGTCGATGCCGAGATCGGTGAGCAGCGCCGGCAACGCACGCAGCAGCAGGCCGGCGATGACGGCGCCGTACCAGTGGAAGGCGCCGCCGACGGTCGCCAGCGCGAAGAGATTGAGGCTTTCGAAGGCCGAGAAGGCGCGGCCTTCCAGCTGACCGACATTGCCGGCAAGCAGCCCGCCCGCGATGCCGGCGAGGAAGCCCGAGAGCGCGAAGGCCCAGGCTTTGTAGGCGAGCACATTGACGCCGGAGGCGATCGCCACCGTCTCGCCCTTGCGGATCAGCGCCCAGGCGCGGCCCGGCCGGGTGATCTTGTGCGCCTGCACCAGCATCAGGCCGAGCGTGGCGATGACGGCGCAATAGAGGAAATACGGCACCGCCTCGGTTGCGAGCGCCGGACGCGCCAGCATGGAGCGGCCCACCCCATCGGCGCGGCCGAGGAAACCCGGGCCGCCATCGGGAAAACCCCAGGCGGAAATGACGATCTGGAAGGCGCCGGCCAGCATCAGCGTCACCAGCGCGAGATAGAGGCCGCGCAGGCGGAGCGCCGGCACGCCGAACAGCAGGCCGAGCAGCGCCGCGACCACCCCGGCGGCAAGCAGGCTCACCTCGAAGGGCGGCTGCAAACCATGGCCGATGCGCAGCGTCACCCAGCCGCCGACGCCGACCAGCGCGAACTGGCAGAGCGAGACGAGCCCGAGCTGGCCATAGAGCACCGCGACACCGGCGACGGAAAGCGACAGCGCCATGGCCGAGGTCAGCGCCGACAGCCAGAAGGCATTGGCCAGAAACGCGACGGCAGCGGAAAAGATCGCCATGGCAAGGGCTACGGCAAGCAGCGGGCGCGGCTTTCGAACGGTCACGTCCGGGGCAAGCGGCACGGCGGCCGGGACAAGGGTTCTCTCGGTGTTCATCGGTCCCTCATCGAGGCACGGGAGGTGCTGCCGAGAATGGTCACGGCGATGAGCGCGATGACGAAAGGGGCGGCGGCACGATAGGGCGAGATCAGCGTGATCGGCGTAAGCATGGCCTCGGCAAGGCCGATGCCGACACCGGCGATCGCGGTGATGTAGAGCGAGCGGAGCTGGCCGAGGATCGCGGCAGCGATGGCCGGGATGACGACGAAGGTCAGGAACGTGCCCTGCAGGCGCACGAGATCGGCCAGCAGCAGGCCGGCGAGGCCGGAGAACAGGCCGGTGATGACCCAGGCCGCCGTCTCCGTATGCAGCACGCGCACGCCGAGAATGGCGGAGAGGTCACGGTCATTGGCAAGCGCGCGCATGTCGAGGCCGAGACGGGTGCGGTTCAAAAGCAGCGTGATGGCGCCGACCATGGCAAGCGACAGGACGAGCGCGATCAACCTCGTAAAAGTGAGCCGCACGCCAAAAACGGTGAGATACATCTGGTCGGTCGGAAATTGCAGGCGGCGCGGCAGCTCGCCCCAGATGACGCCCATGGCGGCGATCAGCACCAGTGCGGGCGCCAGCGTGCCGACGGCGCGCACGACGATGTCGCGGTGGGAGAGCAGCGGCGCGAAAAGGCGGCCGTAGAGAAAGCTCACCAAGGTTGAGGTGAGGCCACCGAGGAGAATGGCCAGCGCCAGCGGCCAGTTCCATTGCAGGACCTGCCAGGCGACATGGGCGCCGAGCGCACCGAAGGCGCCGAAGGCGAAATTGAGTACGCCGGTCGAGCGGTAGAGAATGACGAGACCGACACCAGACAGCGCGTAGACCGCGCCGATCCCGAGGCCGGAAATCAGGAATGGCAGGAGAGACATGAGGCCCTCGATCATGCGGGAAAGGAGACCCTGCGGGACACGATGCCCGCAGGGTCGATCGATCACTTCAGGCTGGCCTCGAAGGCGCGCACATCCTTCAGCTCCGGATCCGGCGACGGCGCGCAATCGGAAACGACCTTCCACTTGCCGCCTTCGCTGATCGCCATGCGCGTCGTCGAATTGGCATTGTGGCGCGGCTGGCCCTCACCGAAATACCAGGGCGCGCAGAAGATATCGCTCTTGAAGTCCTTGACGCCACGCACCGCGGCCGAGACGGTCTCGCGGGTGATGTTGGCGCTGTCGAGGCTCATCAGGGCCTTTTCGGCGATGCGCGCGGCGAGATAGCCGGCCTGGGCGAAGGTATCGCGCGGGTCGGATTCCTGGCTGTATTCGTCCATCACGGCAAGCCAGTTGGCATTGTCCGGCGTCGTTGCCTCCAGGTCGTTGAACTCCATGTTGACGAAGAACTTGCCATCCCAGCCGGCGCCGAGCGTTTCCGGCACGGAGAGGTCATAGGCGGACGCGGCCGAGAGGAATTTGATCTGTTCGTTCAGGCCCTGCTCCTCGGCGGCGACAAGCAGCGGCACGGCGACGCCCTTGGACATGCCGAGCACGATGACGTCAGGCTTGCTGGCCGCGGCCTGCAGCATGATCGAGGTGGCATCCGCACTGCCCGGATCCATCAGGATCGTCTCGGCGGCAAAACCCTTTTCCTTGGCCAGCAGCATCACGCCATCGCAGGACCAGGTGCCGACATTGGGGATGTTCGGGCCGATGCAGACGACCGACTTGGCGGCAAGCTGGTCGAGCGCATAGCCCATGGCGCCGAGCATGGAGACGCGCGGGCCGGCATTCGTCGGCGCATAGTTTTCGGCAAAGAAGCATTCGCGCGGCACGCCGACGCCGGCCACGACATAGATGCCGCTCTTCTTGTAGTAGTCGGCGTTCGCCCCGCATTCGACATAGCTCGAATTGCCGACCATCAGCACGGCCTTCTCGTCATCGACGAGCTTTGCAGCAAGCTGGGCCGCCTTTTCCGGATCCCACTGGTCGTCCTCGACGAGATATTTCACCGGCCGGCCCTTGATGCCGCCATTGGCATTGAGGCAATCGAAATAGGCCTTGGCCGCCTTGGTCGAGTTCGAAAAATCGTCCGGCCCGGTCTTGCCGGTGATCGCGCCGATGACGATCGGCTCGCCGGTCGCGGCCGTGCCCGTACCGTCGCCGCAGGATGCGGCCGCATGTGCGCCTGCCGTGCCGGCAAGGCTGAACGCCAGGCCGACCAGCAGTCCCTTCAACACTTTCAACATGATTTCCTCCTCCTTGGTTTTTGACCGGCCGGCGCTCCTCCGCGCCAACCGTTTTTCAGCGTGCCGTCATGAAGGCTGCGGCGCGGGCGCCGATCATCATGCAGGGCGCATTGGTATTGCCAGAGACGAGCGTCGGCATGACCGAGGCATCGGCGACGCGCAGACCCTCGACGCCGCGCACCTTCAGCTCCGGCGTGACCACCGCCATCGGGTCGTCGTCGCGGCCCATCTTTGCCGTGCCGGCGGGATGGAAAACGGTTTTCGCGCTCTGGCGGATATAGTCTTCCAGCGCCGTGGCATCGTTTTCGACGCCGGGACGCGGCAGCACGCGACGCTTGACGATCGCCTGCATCGAGGGCGTGTCCAGAATGCGGATCGCCGCCTTGACGCCGCGCACCAGCGTTTCGACATCCTCCCGGTCGGAAAGCACATTGGCGTTGAAATCGACCTTCGCCGCGGGATCGGCGGCGGTGATGCGGATCGAGCCACGCGAACGCGGGCGCAGATAGCAGGGGCCAATGGAGAAGCCGTGACCCGGTTCCGGTTCGCGATCAACGAAGCCGATCAGCACCGGCAGCACATGGAACTGCACATCCGGCTGTCCCACGCCCAGCGTATCGACGAAACCGCCGCATTCCACCACGTTCGAGGTCAGGAGCCCCTGCTTCGACGTGAGATAGCGCAGCATGTGGCCGACGGCCTTCAGGCCCGTATCATGACCGAGGATGGAAATCGGCTCGAACGTTTCGGCCTGAACCGGCACTTCCATATGGTCCTGATAATTCTCGCCGACACCCGGCAGGTCCGCCACGATATCGATGCCGAGTGAGGCGAGATGTTTGCCGTTGCCGATGCCGGAGAGCTGCAACAGCCGCGGCGTCGCGATGGCGCCGGCGGCAAGCACGATCTCGCGGTTCGCGCGATAGACCGTGCCGTCGGCGAGCTCGACACCGACGGCCTTGCGGCCTTCGAACAGCACGCGCGCCACCTTGCGTTCGGTCAGCACGGTCACATTGGGCCGTTTTTCCGCCTCACGCAGGAAGGCCATGGCCGAGCTCCAGCGCCGGCCGTTCTTTGTGGTGTTCTGGTAGAAGCCCACGCCTTCCTGGTCCGCGCCGTTAAAATCGGCATTCGGCTTCAGGCCGGATTCGACGGCCGCCTTGACGAAAGCTTCCGACAAGGGATGGCGGTGGCGGGGATTGGAGACGGTGAGGGTACCGTCCTGCCCGTGATACTGCCCGTTGAAGGTCTGGTTGTTCTCCAGCGCCTTGAAGACCGGCAGCACCTCGTCATAGGACCAGCCGCGGCAGCCCATCTGCGACCAGGTATCGTAGTCGTTGCGATGGCCGCGAATGTAGATCATCGCATTGAGCGACGAGCCACCGCCCAGCACATTGCCCTGCGGAACGATCGAGGGACGGCCGTTGAGGCCCGGCTGCGGATCGGAGGCATAGGGATGGATATCGATCCCCTTGCCGAGCACCTTGAAGAAGGTTGCGGGGATATGGATCCACGGATCCTTGTCGCGCCGGCCGGATTCGATCAGCAGCACCCGGTTCGCGGGATTTTCCGAGAGACGGTTGACGACGACGCATCCCGCCGAGCCGCCACCGACGACGATATAATCGTAGGTCGCGCTCATCAGCTCAGCACCGTCTGGATCGTGGTGAATTCCTTGAGACCATCGACACCGAACTCGACGCCGATGCCGGACTGCTTGACACCACCGAAGGGCGCGTTCGGCTGGATGGCACCGTGTTTGTTGATCCAGACCGAGCCGCATTCGAGCTGGAGTGCGACGGCGCGCGCCTTGTCCGGATCGCCAGACCAGACCGAACCGCCGAGGCCGGCGGGGTTGTCGTTGGCGCGCCGGATCACCTCGTCGAGATCGCTGTAGCGGATGATCGGCAGGACGGGGCCGAACTGCTCCTCGTCCACCAGCCGCACGCCGTTGTCGACATCGGCAACTAGCGTGATCGGGTAGAAATAGCCTTCACCCGCAGGCGCTTCGCCACCGATCAAGATACGCCCGCCCTTCGCCTTGGCGTCCTCGACCAGCTCGCGCACCTTGTCGAACTGCATGGCATTCTGGACGGGGCCGAGAATGCTCTTCTCGTCGAGGCCGTCGCCGACGGGAATGTTTGCCGCATAGTCGGCAAGCCGCTGGCAGACGTCGTCATAGAGGCTGTCATGCACGTAAAGCCGCTTCAGCGCCGCGCAGGTCTGGCCGTTGTTGATGAAGGCGCCCCAGAACAGGCCTTCCGCGATGCGGGCCGGGTCGGCATCGGGCAGCACGATGCCAGCATCGTTGCCGCCAAGCTCCAGCGTCAGGCGCTTCAGGGTAGCGACGGCCGAGGCCATCACCTTCTTGCCCGTCTCGGTTGAACCGGTGAAGGTCATCTTGGCGATGCCCGGATGGGCCGAAAGGGCAGCACCGATGGCATTCTCGCCGGTCACGACATTGACGACGCCGGGCGGCAGGACCTCATTGATGATCTCGACGAGGCGGATCGTGGAGAGCGGCGTCAGCGGCGACGGCTTGATGACGACGGTGTTGCCGGCGCGCACGGCCGGAATGATGTGCCAGCAGGCGATCATCACCGGCCAGTTCCACGGGGTGATCGACCCCGTGACGCCGACCGGCTTGCGGTGGATTTCGACACGGCCCTCATTGTCGTCCTGCACCAGTTCGACGGGCAGGCTAAGTTCGGCGGTGTGGCGCGTCCAGGCGAGCGCGCCGCCCAGCTCAAAGCGCGAGCCGAGACCGTTGAGGGGCTTGCCCTGCTCCAGCGTCAGCAGGCGAGCAACCTCCTCGGCATTCTCAGCAAGCTTTTCCGCAACGGTGCGGCAAGCGTTGGCGCGCAGCGCGTCGTCCGTCTTCGACCAGGTATCGAACGCGGCGGCGGCAGCGGCCACTGCGCGGTCCAGATCGGCCTCGCTTGCCAGCGGCATCAGCCCGACGACGTCACCGGTCGACGGATTGCGCACTTCGGCGTGGTGGGGCGTGGCGACGCGTTCGCCGCCGATGAGCAGCGTGTACTGCTTCAAAGTCATGTCCTCCCTTGACTGTCGGGAGGAGTATCGCCGGATGGCTTACGGCCGTCTTGGGGAGAAGCGCGCGCCGGCTTGGACCGGAGCGCAGATACCTATCGTTCCGCGCCCTTCAAGAGGTCCGTCGGCGCGCAGTCGAACAGCTCCTTGAAGCTGCGGTTGAAATAGGAAATGTCGTTGAAGCCAGCGGAATAGGCCACCTCGGCGATAGTGCCGCCGGATTTCTGCTCTTTCAGCTGCTCGATCTTTTCCTTGGCCAGCCGCAGGCGCTTGTCGCGGATGATGGTGGTGCAGGTGACCCCCATGCCCTGGAAATCCTGTTGCAGGGTGCGGATCGAGACACCGAGCCGCGTCGCCAGCCAGCGGGCGGAGAGGTCGTTTTCCGTCAGATGCCGGTCGATCAGCATGTCGACCATCTGCAGGCGCTTGCTCGCGCTATCGTGCAGCGCATGCAGCGGCTCGGCCTCGCGGCTGGAATGAAAGGCCTGACGCGTCGCGGTGAACATCAGCTGGCGCAGATGCGGAGAAGCCGAATCCGATTCCGCCGTCGTCATGATCTTGGCGATCAGCGCATGCAGCATCTGCGCCATCGGATCATAGGCGAAGAGCTTGCGCGCGACGTCGAAATGGATACGGCTGTCGGAATACATCATCTGACGCGGCAGGTGCAGCGAGATGTGGTTCGAGAAATGCCCGCCGAAATGGAAGGTCGTCGGCCGCGTGGAATCGACAAGGATGCATTCGCCGACATCGAGCACGTTCTGACGGTCGCCATGCTCCAGCCCGCAGCTGCCCTCAATCTGCACGATGAGGAAGAGGTGCTCGTTCGGGTCGCGGCGGATATCGTCCCAGCCGCGGCGCACATATTCGAGATCGTTGGAGACATGGGCGAATTCCATGCCGCAGACATCGATGCGCCGAGCCGCGCCCAGCACGGCGTCGCCGCGTTCCATGGTCTTCGGATTGAAATTGCCGCAGATCGAGCGCAGGTCGTCGGCCCATTGATCATAGGATACCGGCGCCCAGGCCTCCGGCACGAGGGTCTTGTGCTGAACGAGATCCAACTTTGCCTCCCAACAAAGGTCGGTCGCGCCGCACGGGGCGTGCGGAACGGACGGCAAGGATGCGCCGCCCTTGCCGCCGAGTCAATGTGGTTCACCTGTTAAGCAAATCAGGCCGCGGCGTCGCCCAGATAGAGCCGGTGCAGATGCGCCGGATCCCTCGCCAGTGCCGCACAATCGCCGTCATAGACGATCTGGCCGCGGCGCAGCACATAGGCGCGGTTGCCGATGGCAAGTGCAAGGGCCGCGAACTGCTCCACCAGCACCACCGCCATGCCGTCGTCAGCGAGCTGCCGCACCGCCCGCATCAAGCGGCTGACGATGACGGGCGCAAGCCCTGAGGACATCTCGTCAATGAGGATGACACGCGGCCGATTGACGATGGAGCGGGCGATGACCACCATCTGCTGCTCGCCGCCCGACAGCATGCCCGCCTCGACATTCCGGCGCTGGAAAAGCTCCGGAAAGAGGTCATAGGCCTCCTTCAGGTCCGCATCGGGATGCAGCGCCACCTTGAGATTTTCTTCCGTCGTCATGGCCGGGAAGACGGTGCGGCCCTGCTCGACATGGCTCAGACCCGCCTTGGCGCGGGCACCGGGGCGCAGCTTGGCGAGCTCCATCCCGTCGAGATTGATGAAGCCCGAACGGACCGGGATGATGCCGGAGAGGCTTTCGAGAAAGGTCGTCTTGCCGGCACCGTTGGAGCCGAGCAGCACGCTGATCTCGCCGCCCTTGGCTTCTAGATCCACACCGCGGATGACGGGAATGCCGGACCGATCGACCTGCAACGCACCGATGGAAAACGTGGTCACTCTGCGGCCTCCTCGAATTCGACACCCATATAGGCCTTCTGCACCACGGGCATGTCCAGCACTGCTGCGGGGGCACCCGAGGCGATTACGCGTCCGAAATCGAACACGGTGATCACCGAGCAGGCCCGCCGCACGAGATCCATGTCGTGCTCGATGAGGAGCACGGCACTGCCGAAGGTTTCAGGGATGGCGGCGATACGCTCGCCCAGTTTCAACGCCTCGTCATAGGAGACGCCGGCCGCCGGTTCGTCGAGCAGGATGACCGGCGCACGGGAGGCAACCGCGCCCGCGACGTCGAGCAGGCGGCGTGTGCCGACATCGACGGTCGAGATCGGTGTTTCCGGGCCGGGGCAGCCGAACCAGGCGAGCAGGCTTTCCAGCTCGCTTTCGCTGATCGGGCCGGCAGCAAGGCGAATATACTCGCCGACGCGCAGTTCCGGCGCGATGCGCGTCGTCTGCCAGGTGCGGCGGATGCCGAGCTTGGAACGCGACGTCGCGGAGATGCCTTCGAGCGGGCTGCCGTTCAGCAGGATCGAGCCGTCATAACGATAGAGGAAGCCGGCAATGGCGTCGACCAGCGTCGACTTGCCCGCGCCGTTCGGGCCGACGAGGCCGACGACCGTTCCGGCGGGCACCGTGAGGTTCACCCTGTCGAGCGCCGTGACCGTGCCATAGCGCACGGTGAGATCGCGCACTTCCAGTGCAATGCCGGCGGGATGGCTGGTCTTTTCCGGCAGGCTGCCGGCTGCGGTCGCCGCTTCCACCGCGCGCTTCGGGCGCAGCTTGCGGGCGAGCCGCATCCAGGTCTCGGCGATCGTCTCACCGGTCGAGAGCGCTTGCACGGCGCCGAGCGCGAAAAAGACGTTGCCGACATCCTGCGGCAGGTTGAGCCGGCGCAGCAGCTCCGGGAACAGCACGATCATCATGCCGCCCGCAATAGCGCCGAGCGCGAAATGCGCGCCGGCCATGGTGGCGACGGCAAACAGCGCAAGCGACTGCATCATCGAGAAGTTTTCCGACACCAGCGTGCCGAGATAACCAGCCAGCAGGCCGCCGGAAATGCCGGAGATGAAGGCGCTGATGGCGAAGGCACTGAGCTTTGCGCGCGGAATGCTGATGCCGTTGGCGGCGGCGGCACGCTCGGAATGGCGCACGGCAAGCCAGGCAGCACCAAGACGCGAGCGGCTGACGAATTCCAGGACCACGGCGATGACGCCATAGGTCATGAGCACGAAGAGGAAATAGCCCTTGTCGCTGTCGAAAGCCTCTGGGCGGACAACCTGGGTAAAGGTCGTCTGACCAGGAAAGGTGATGGTGGCGAGCACCGTATCGAAGGCCGCCGCGAAACCGAGGGTGACGATGGCGAGGTTAATGCCGCGCAGACGCAGCGCCGGAAGGCCGATGGCAATGCCGACGGGAACGGCGGCAAGCCCGCCGATCAGCATCCAGACGGCAAGCCCGCCCGGTGCGCCGATGAGGTTCAGATAGCCCGTCACCCAGGCGCCGACGCCGGCAAAGGACATCTGGCAGAGCGAGATCATGCCCGTGCGGCCGGTGACGAGACCGAGGCTTTGCAGCGCGATGCCGACGATAAAGACGGCGGTGATGAGGAACACCCAGTACTTCGGCAGCAGGAAGAAGATGAGGGCGCCGAGAACGGCGAGCGACAGGGCCGTGGTGGCGGCGGCGCGGAAACTAGCGTGCTTCATCCCAGCGGGCTCCTCTTTGCGACCAGAGCAGGACGGCAAGAATGACAAGGAACGGCACGGCGCCGCGATACTGGCTGACCGGCCCGATGGCGCTGACGCTGCCTTCGAGGAGGCCGATCATCACGCCGCCGATCAGGGCGGCGCGGAAACTCGAGAAGGCACCGATCAGCGCGGCGGCCAGCGCCGGCACGACGAGCAGGCTGAGCGAGGCGAAATCCGGCGAGCGCAGCGGCGCGATGATCATCAGCGCAAAGGCCGTGACGCCGCCGGTGACGGCCCAGACACCGAGCGCCAGCAGCCGCACGCGAATGCCGATCAGCTCGGCTGCCATGGGCCGCTGCGAAAGCGCGCGCAATTGCAGCCCGGTGCGGGTGCGGGCGAGGAACTGTTCGGTCAAAAGGGTGAAGGCGACGGAGAGCGCAAGCGTCGTGACGGCGGCCCAGGTGACTTCCACGCCGGCAAGCCGGAAGGCGGAACCCGGAATGATTTCGGGGAAATAATGCGGATGCTGGCCGCCGGTGAGACGCAAGCCGACAGCAATGATGCCGACGAGCAGCGCCGCCGTCACGGCCGCCTTGGTCGAGGCATTGCTGCCGGCAAACCATGTGGTCATGACGAGGCCGATCGCAAGGCCGGCAAGCGCGCCCGCGGCAATGCCGAGAAACACAGCCGGGAGCAAGGGCATGCCCAGCTCGAACAGCGCGACCATGGCGAAAGTGCCGGCGGCGCCGATGGCCGCACCAGTGAAATTCACCACGGCAACGAGCCGGTAGGTGAAGATGGCGCAGACGCCGAGGATGGCATAGGCCCCGCCGGCCGATAGCCCGGCAACGGCGGCAGTGAACAATGAATCCATTCCGGAACTCCGGGTCGATGCGCGCGGCGCACCGCGTCAGTCACTCATGGTCTCCGGTCCCATGCATGGGATCCGTCAGTTTATCATGCGGGAGCCATTCCAGACCTCGCGGTAGAGACGAAATGGCTCTCCAGCCCCCTTCTCCCCCGTGGGGAGAAGGTCGCGGCAGCGGGATGAGGGGGTGGTGTAGACCTTAAAGGCCGAGCAATCCCCCTCATCCGACCCTTCGGGCCACCTTCTCCCCACGGGGAGAAGGGAGAGGTTGGCAACGGCCTGCCCTCAGCACCTCATTCCGCCGCAGGCAGAACGAACCAGTCCTTGGTCTTCACCGTCCACTTGCCGTCGACGAGCTGCATGATCTTGGTGGCCTGCATCGGCGAATGGGTTTTCGCGTCCCCGAAGGAATAGGCGTTGCCGGCGAGCGGATAGGTCAGTTCCTTGCCTTCCTTCAGCGCCGCCGTCACCGTCTCGCGGGTGACTTCGCCCTCGATACCGGAGATCGTGTCGATCAGGACCTTCGCCGCCATGTAACCGCCCTGCGAGAAGGCGGTCTTGGCGAGGCCGGCCGTCTCCATGGTCTTGGCCCAGTCGGCATTGGCCTCGGTTGCTTCCGTATAGGGCTCCCACTCGGTGCCGACATAGATCGGCTGCTTGCTGTCGGCGAGCGCCTTGGAGACGCCTTCCGTGTAGCCGGGGGCCAGGAACAGCCAGTTGATGCCGCTGATCTTCTGCGCATCCGCCGTCTTGATCCACTGCACGACGCCCGGCTCGACCTGGTTGGTCAGCACTGCGTCGCAGCCGGCATCACGCGCCTTGACGAGATAGGGCGTCAGATCGCCCTGCAACGGCAGCGTCATGTCGCTGAGCGTGATCGTGTTGCCGCTGATCTTCTCCCAGCGTGCGACGGCCGCGGCATAGGCTTCCTGCGTGCCCCCGATGATGCTGAAGAAGGTGCAGAGTTTCTTCGCACCGAGATCCTTGGTGGCGTATTCGAGCACGGCGGTGGTCAGCGTATAGGGGCCGACGTTGACGGGTGCGACGCTCGGCGCGTTGAAGCAGAGCGGATCGACGCCGACGCCCTGCACGGCGAGCACATCGTTGCGGTCATAGGTCGCCGCGTTGACGGCGCAGTCGAGCAGGCTCGCGCCCCCGGCCAGCGCCACGACGCCCTTGTTGTCGATGAGGTCGCGCGCCGCCTGGGCGGCGACCTGCGGGTCGCCCTTGTCGTCGGCGATGGTGAACTCGACCTTGCAGCCGTTGATGCCGCCGGCATCGTTGAGCTGCTGGAAGACGGCCTGGGTGGCACGCGGCGCGTCAGAGAAGTCGACGACGCCGGTCACGGTGGAGACGGCACCGATCTGGATCGGGCCGTTTTCGCAGGTCGGCGCGGCCTTTGCCGACACGGTGGCGGCAAGGAGGATCGCTGCGGAGGCGAGAAGAAGATTGCGGGTCTTGGTCATGCTGTTCCCTTTCTTGTTGTTTCCTGAAGAGGCCTAGCGCTGATAGACGGCGCGGCCTTCGAAATAGGTGGTGAGGACCTTGGTGGCGGCGATGCGCTTCGCCTCGATATCGAAGAGGTTCTGGTCGAGCACGATAATATCGGCCGACTTGCCGGGCTCGATGGAGCCGGTCTCCTCGCCAAGGCCCATGGCGATGGCGGAGTTCAGCGTGTAGATGCGGATGGCGGTGGAAAGGTCGATCGCCTGCTCCGGCCAAAGCGAAACGCCCGGGAAGGCGCCGGACGGGTTCTGGCGCGTCACCATGCCCTCGATGCCGTTCAGCGGATCGGGGATCGGGATGACAGGCCAGTCGGAACCGCCGGCCAGCAGCGCGCCGGTCTTGTGAAGATCGGCGATCGGCCAGAAGCGGGTGGCGCGCTCCTCGCCCATCGCTTCCTTGTGACCTTCGAGGAAGGTCGTCGGATACCAGATCATCGGGCAGAGATCGGCCACCACATTCAGCGAGGCGAAACGCGCGATATCCGTGGGCAGGACATAGCTGGCATGGGCGATGTGGTGCAGCACCCTGGTCGGGCCGTTGAAGTGGCGCACGGCCTCGACGGCATCGAGCATCTCGGTGACGGCATAGTCGCCGGCGCAATGGATTTTCAGGCCCAGCCCAAGCTTTTCCGACTTGTCGACATATTTGACGAGCTCGGGATAGCTGACCAGAACCTCGCCGCGATAGCCGTGCGGATGCGCCGCGTCATCGATATAGGCATCGTGGAAGGCGCCGGTGCGCGCGCCCGGCACGCCGTCGAGGAAGATCTTCGTGTAGTTGGGATGGACATGCCGAGAGCGATAGTCGTCGCGCAGCGCCAGCAGCTCGTCGCCGGAAAGTCCGAACATGAAGGATGGCTCGATCAGCGGCAGCGAAGTCACGGCCCAGGCCGTCAGGTCGCCCTTGTCATCGAGGCCCTTCAGCGCCTTGAGGATGGAGAGCACCGAAGCGGCATCCTGGAAGGCGGTGACGCCATAGGAATTGACGATCTCGACGGCGCGAGCAACGGCGGCCTCGCCCATTTCCTCGGTGAAATGATCGGCGGCGACGCGCTCGACGATGCCGGCGGCGGATTCGATGAGAAGGCCGGTCAGCCTGCCGGTCACCGGATCACGGCCGAAGGCACCGGCCGGCGGGTCGGGCTGGTTGTCGGAAATGCCGGAGAGGCGCATCGCCTCGCTGTTGACCCAGCGGTTGTGCATGGTCTCGTCGCGCAGCAGCACGGGATGGCCGAGGCTGGCGGCATCGAGCTTCGCAAGGGCCGCTTCCGAGTTGAGCGCGCTGATCATGTCGGCGCCCCACTGGTTGGCGACGATCCACTGGCCGGGCGCGGCACCTTCTGCCTGTGCCTTGACATGGGCGCAGATCGCCTCGACGGAGGCGCCAGCGGGAAGCTGCGTCTCGAAGAGATCGGCCTGCCCGCCCATCATGATGTGGTTGTGAATATCGACGAAGCCCGGCATCGCCATGCGACCGGCAAGATCGATTACCTCGGTCGCCGCAGCGCGATAGGCGTCGATATCAGCGGCGCTGCCGACGGCGAGGATGCGTCCACCGGCAATGGCGACGGCTTCCGCCCAGGAATTGGCGGCGTCGACCGTATAGATGCGGCCACGGGTCAAGATGAGGTCAGCGTGTGACGTCCCAGTCATGATAGCGATGTTCCCTTGTGGTTCATTATTCGAACCTACTATTCAACAGGAGAGTGCCGCAGTTGGAGGCAGCTGTCAATATAGTTCACACGTTAAACATATTGACCGAATGGACAAGGATTCCGTCAGCACGGCGCCGCCGCCCAAAAACAGAAGACCGCCGCAGATGCATTCGGCATCGCGGCGGTCTGGAAGCACTGTCGGTACGGTCGTTTAGAGCTGGATCCACGCCGTCTTCAGGTCGAGATATTTTTCCAGCGCATGCAGCGACTTGTCGTGCCCGTTGCCGGACTGGCGCACGCCGCCGAGCGGCACCGTATTGTCCGCGCCGCCATAGGTGTTGACATGCACGACACCCGCGCGGATGCCGCGCACCATGCGATGCGCCCGCGAGAGGTTCGATGTCCAGACGGCGGAGGCGAGGCCGTAATCGGTGCCATTGGCGATGGCGAGCGCCTCCTCCTCGGTGTCGAAGGGGATGATCGACAGGATCGGGCCGAACACCTCTTCGCGGGCAAGCGTCATGCCCGGCGTGACGTCAAAGACCGTCGGCTCCATGTAGAAACCGCCTGTATCCGTAAGAACACGCTTACCACCGGTGCGCAGTTTTGCGCCCTCGACCAGCGCCTGCTCGGCAAAACCGAGATCCTTGCGCAGCTGCATTTCGCTGGAGATCGCGCCGGCCTCTGTGGACAGCAGCAGGGGATCGCCAACCTTCATGGAGGCCGCAATGGCCGCGACCTTTGCGGAAAAATCCTCGACGATTGAGCGTTCGACCAGCAGGCGCGAACCGGCGACGCAGACCTGGCCGGAATTGCGGAAGATGCCGTAGGCCGAGGTTTTCGCCGCCTTGTCGAGATCGGGCGCGTCGGCGAAGACGACATTCGGCGACTTGCCGCCGAGTTCGAGATAGACGCGCTTCAGGTTGGACCGTGCGGAATATTCCAGAAGACGCCGTCCGACCGGGCCGGAGCCGGTGAAGACCAGCACGTCGATTTCGGGATGCAGGCCCATCGCCTCACCGGCGACGGCACCACGCCCGGTCACGACATTGAGCACGCCTTCGGGAAGGCCGGCTTCGGCGCAGAGTTCGGCAAGCCGCAGCAGCGACAGCGACGCCACCTCCGCCGGTTTCAGCACCACGGAATTGCCCGCGGCAAGTGCCGGTGCGATCTTCCAGGCGCCGATCATCAGCGGGAAATTCCACGGCACGATGGCGCCGACGACACCGACCGGCTCGCGGTGCACGAGGCCGAGAATATCGCCCGCCGTCGGCGCGATCTCGCCATAGACCTTGTCGATCGCCTCGGCATAGTAGCGGAAGCTGCCGGCCGCACTGCCGGGCTCGGCCTTCAGCGCCATGGCGATTTCCGTGCCATTGTCGCGCACGCCGAGCACCGCGAGTTCCAGAGCATGCTTCTCGATCAGCTCGGCGATCTTGAAGAGCACCCGCTTGCGCTCGGCCGGTGCGGCCTTGGCCCAGCGGCCCTTCTCGAAGGCCGCACGTGCGGCCTTCACCGCCCGGTCGACATCGACGGCACCCGCGTCCGCAATGCTCGTTAAACGCTGGCCGTTAATCGGCGAAATGACATCCAGCGCCGCCCCTTCGGCCGGTTCGCGCCAGTTGCCGTCGATGAACAGCGCCTGCGGGGCGATGGTGAGATTGCGGAGCGCTTCGATCTTTTCCTGCATGTTCTTCCCTCGAAAGGTCGGGCGGGCGGCGCCGAAGCACCGCCCCATTTTTCAGACTTCGCGGCCGACGCCAAGCCGCGCGAAGGCAACGGCGTCACCGGACTTCAGCCGCAGCGCGCAGAGCACGCCGATGACGGCTGCGATCAGCACGAGGCCCGGCAGGAACACGGCCAGCGGCCCTTCCGCACCGGCGAGTGCGCCGAAATTGGTGGCAATATAGACCACCAGCGCGGCAAGGATCAGCCCCGTCAGGATTGGCAGCACGACCGTCACCAGCTTGTTGCCTTCAAGGCCGGGATTGCGGCTGAAGAAGGCGACGATGGAGAAGGCGGTGAGCGCCATCAGAAGGATGATCGCCAGCGTGCCGACATTCGTCAGCCACGAGAACAGCGCCAGCACCGGATCCTGCCCCGTGAAGGCGAAGAGCGCGACGACGAGAACGGCGATGACCGTCTGCACGACCGAGCCGGCATGCGGGCTCTGGAATACCGGATGGGTGACGCCGAGCGCCTTGGGCAGCAGGCCCTCGCGGCCGGCGACATACATGTAGCGGGCAACGCCGTTGTGGAAGGCGACGACGCCGGCAAACAGGCTGGTGATGAAGAGGATGCCCATGACGGTGGTGATGCCGCCGCCGACATAGCGGTCCGCCAAGCCGAAGAGGAAGGTCGTCGGATCGGCAAGACCCTGGATTTCCGGCACGAGCTTGTCGACGCCGGCCCCGTTGACCATCAGCCAGGAGGTCAGCATGTAGAACAGGCCGATAATCAGCACCGAGATATAGGTGGCGCGCGGCACGGTCTTTTCCGGCTCACGGGCTTCTTCTGAATAGATGGTCGTCGCCTCGAAGCCGATGAAGGCGGCAAAGCAGAACAGGATGCCGATGGCCGGCGTGCCGCTCATGAAGGCCGAGGGCGTGAAGGGCGCGGCGGAGAGCCCGCTGTCGCCGCCCTTGACGAAGATCGCGGCATCGATGACCAGCACGACGAGATATTCGAGGATAACAAGCACCGCGAGCACACGGGCGGAGAAATCGACCCGGCGATAGCCGAAGACCGCGACGAGCGCGATGCCGATATAGGTCCAGACCCACCAGGGCAGGTCGATGCCGTAACCGGCGAAGAAACCGGCGGTCGCGGCACCGAACAGGCCGAAGACGCCGATCTGCATGGCATTGTAGGCGAGGATGGCTATGAGCGCGGCGGCACCGCCGGCAAGCCCGCCGAGGCCCTGCGCGGTATAGGCATAGAAGGCGCCGGCATTGCTGATATGGCGGGCCATCGCGACATAGCCGACGGCAAACAGCAGCAGCACGGCCGTCACGAAGGCGAAGGTCAGCGGAATGCCCGGACCGTTGCCGAGCATCATCGACAGCGGCACGCCGCCGGCAACGGCCGTCAGGGGCGCCGCCGCCGAGACGACGAGAAACGTGACGGCCCCGACACCGAGGCTGTTCTTGCGCAACTGGTTCGCGCCGCCAGACGGCACGGTTTCATTGGTCATGATCTTGCTCCCTCCTGACGGCCCACCCCACACGGCTGCCGCCTTCAATGCCGTGCGCGAGGCGCCCGGCGGTTCCCATTTTGAAAATATGCTTGCGGTTCATTATTTGAACCCGTATTTTAATTATAGATTTGCAAAAGCCCGCTTCGGCGTCAAGTTATTTCTCATGTTAAGTATCTCGACAGGGAGGAGATGCTTGTGAAAGGCTGGACGCGAAGAGAAGGCCGTGCAGAAGTCCTGCGCCGTATGGCCATAACGAAAGGTCCAGAAGAGACACATGAGCACCATCGGCAAGGCCCTCTCGCTCCTCGACGCGATTTCCCAACTCGGCAAGGATATCGGGCTCACCGACGTCGCCCGCCTGGCCGAACTCGACAAGGCGACGGCGCGGCGCTTCCTGGTGGAGCTTGAGAAATACGGCTTCGTGGAGCAGGACGAGGAGACGCGAAAATACCGGCTGGGTGCGGCACCCGTGCGCCTGGCGCGCATCCGTCAGGCGCGTTTTCCCTTCGTTTCCGTCGCCGCTCCCTTCGTCAAGGCACTGGCGGAGGAGGTGGGCGAGACGGTGCATCTCTCGGAATTCAGCGGCGGCCGTCTCTCCACCATCCATGTCGAGGATTCCTCGCAGGCCCATCGCGTGATCGTCGATCTCGGCACGCCGCTCCCCTTCCATGCGACGGCCTCGGGCCTCGCCTATCTCGCCTTCCTGCCGGCCGACGAGATCGAGCGTGCGCTGAAGCGCCCGATGGAGCGGTTTTCCGCCGAGACGATCACCGAGCCGGAAGCGGTTCGCCTTCTGGTGAAAGAGACCGCCCGGCGCGGTTTCTCGATCAACCAGCAGGGTTTCGAAATGGGCGTGATCAGCGCCGCGGCACCGGTCCTCGCACCGAGCGGAAAACCGATCGGCGCGCTTGCGGTCGCAGCCCCGACCGCCCGCACCAACAGGACCCGCATGCTGGATATCGGCCAGAAGACCATGGCCGCCGCCCAAGGCATCGCGCAGAAATATTATGGTGCGAAACCTGACCGGCCACGGCACTGAGGCCGTTCGAAGGATTTTTCTCCGGGTCGTCATTTTATAATACATAATATCTATCGATTTTATTTTTTACTGCGAAACTCTCCTCAAACCAACCGGAGAGCTTTGCCATGGGGATTATCGAAAAACAGCCAATCGACTACACGCAGCACCCGCGCGTGAATTCCGACGATCCGGTGCCGCCGCGCCCGCGCCCGCAGAGCCCCGCCCACATCATCGGAAGCGATGAGGAGGCGATTGCCGTCGCCAGGCGGCTTGCCGCCGATTTCGCGCAAGGCGCAGCATTGCGCGACCGCGAAGGCTTGCTGCCGCTGAAGGAAATCGACGCCTATTCGCAAAGCGGCCTCTGGGGCATCAACGTGCCCAAGGCCTATGGCGGTGCAGGCGTGTCCTACAAGACGCTCGCCCGCGTCATCGCCATCCTTGCCGCGGCCGATTCCTCGATCGCCCAGATCACCCAGAACCATCTCGCCATCAACGGCCATATCGACCTCGACGGCACGGAAGAGCAAAAGAAAGAATTCTTCGGCTGGGTCCTGTCCGGCCTGCGCTTCGGCAACGCTTTTTCCGAACTCAACAGCAAGACCGTCGGCGCCTTCGAGACGCGCGTCTCCCATGAGAGCGACGAGGCGGTGGTGAACGGCGAGAAGTTCTACACGACGGGTGCGCTCCTCTCGCACATCATCCCGATCGTCGCCGTCGATGCCGAGGAGAAGGGCTATCTCGTCTTTACCGATCGCGATGCGCCCGGCATCACCGTTACCAACAACTGGTCGAGCTTCGGCCAGCGCACCACGGCCTCCGGCGCGGTGAAGATCGAGAATGTCCGCGTGCCGAAGAGCCGGCTTTTGCCGGTCGCCGCCTTTGATCGGCCGACCATTGCCGGCCCCGTCTCGCAGATCATCCAGGCCGCCATCGATGCTGGCATAGCGCGCGGCGCCATCGACGACGCCATCGCCTTCATCAAGACGCAGAGCCGTCCGTGGATCGACAGCGGCAAGGAGACGGCGGGCGAAGACCCCTTCACCATCGCCGCCATCGGCGACCTGAAGATCCGGCTGCATGCGGCCGAAGCCCTGCTCGACATCGCCGGCGAGGCGATCGACGCCGGCCTGAAGAGTGCGACGGAAGAGACGATCAACGATGCGACCATCAAGACCGCCGAAGCCAAGGTGCTGACGACGGAGATAGCGATCCTCGCCACGAACAAGCTGTTCGAACTGGCCGGCACGCGCTCCACGCTCGCCAAGCACAATCTCGACCGCCATTGGCGCAATGCGCGTGCGCATACGCTGCACGATCCCGTGCGCTGGAAATTCTTCCATGTTGGCAATTTCTATCTCAACGGCATCAACGCCCCGCGTCATGCCTGGAGCTGAGCCGTCCATCCGGGTGCCGGCCCAGCCGGCACCCGTTTCCCACCGGATACCCAACCATGCCGCTGCACCGCCACATCGTCGCCAACGCCGCCCCGCCGCCGAAAACAGCGCGCTACGCGCATGCTGTGGAAGCGGGCGGACTGCTCCATGTCACCGGCCAGCTGCCGATCGATCCCGATCAACCCGATGCACCGCTGCCTGCCTCGATCGAGGCCCAGACCGAACTCGTCTTCCGCAATCTACTCCGCATTCTCAACGCCACGGAATATCGGCTGGAAGACACCGTCTTCGCCCGGATCTATCTCACGAATTTCGCTGGCGACTATGCGGGCCTCAATGCGGTCTATCACCGGTATTTCAGTGCGGATGCGCACCTGCCGGCCCGTACCACGGTCGGCGTTGCCACGCTTGGGCGGAATGCGCTGGTCGAGATCGACCTCGTCGTGGCGAAGGCGTGACAGGGCGGAAAACTTCTTCCATAAGAACGGGATCCGAAGCATCCATCGCCGAAAGCCCCCGTGAGCCTCGAAGACGACACGCCCGCCGATGTGCCCACCCCGCGCATGTTCTCCTGGGCGCGCAATTCGACGATCTATCGCATCGAACGGCGCATGCACACGGAAAAGCAGCTCTTCGACGCAATTTCCCGCAAGGCACGGGAAAAGTTCGAGGATATCAGCGACGCGCAGGTCAAGGCATTGGCCGATGCCGCGGTGAAATTCGCCTATGACAACAAGGCGCTCGACGACACGGCCTTTGCCGAGATGAGCAGCCGCTCGGGCATGCGCAGCGGCCGGTCGAAGCGCGCGGTCGTGCAGAAGCTTTCACAGAAAGGCATCGCCAAGGAAACGGCCGCTGCCGCGGTGGCCGAGATGGACGACCTCTATGCCGCCGTCGTGCTCGCCCGCAAACGCGCCTTCGGCCCGTTCCGCAAGGTGGAGCTGGACGACAAGCGCAAGGCCAAGGAATTCTCGGCCTTCGCCCGCGGCGGCTTCGGCTTCGATATCGGCAGAAAAATCTTCGCCATGACGCTGGAAGAGGCCGAAGAGGTGCTGGACGCCGGCCGTCATCTCTGAGTACCGGTGTCGCGGCTCACATCACCCGGTAGAAGGTCGCCTTTGCCAAGGTGCCTGCCCCGTCGGTCAGCAATGTGCCGATGAAGGCCGCATCGCGCAGCCAGGCATAGGGCCCGTCGGCCACTTCGAACTGCGGCACCGTGCGTCCGCGAAAATCGCCGTGCTCATCCGCCCGCACCGTGCCGGCATTGATCAGCGAGATCAGCACGCCATCCTGGGTGCGCAGCGTGTATCGCGCCCAGATTTCGCTGACGCCGTCCGGCCGGGTCAGGCACCAGTCAGCGCCGCCGGGCAGGACCTCGCCGCCGATGCCGGGTCCGGTGAAGCGCCCGCCAATGATCGGGATGATTTCGCGCACACCGCCGCCAACATCGCCGACGACGAGCGCTGGCGCGATCTCCGCCTCGATGCGCATGACAAGTTCCAGCCCCGGCTGATCCATCTCCGCCATGATCTCCTCTCCTCAAAGCCCGAGCGCTATGCCGTCCTTGCGCGATTCCGACCCGCCGATCAGCGTGCCGTTTTCCCAATCGATGCGGATCGCCTGTGCCCCGCCGATCGGCCCTTCGGCCGGCACGAGCGAGAAGCCGCGCCGCTGGAGTTCGCTTGCGGTTGCGGCCGGCAGCGTGTGTTCGGCTTCGACGAGCGTGCCTTCCGACTTGGGAATGAGACGCGGCAAGTCGATCGCCTCCTGCAGGTCCATGCCATAGTCGAAGACCTTGGAGATGAGATGGGCGTGGCCCATCGCCTGATAATAACCGCCCATGACGCCGAAGGGCATTTCCACCCGGCCGCCCCGCGTGACCATGCCGGGGATGATGGTGTGCAGCGGCCGCTTGCCCGGCGCCACGACATTGGGATGGCCGGGCTTCAGCGAAAAACTCTGGCCGCGATTGTGCAGCACGACGCCCGAGCGCGGCGCGACGAGGCCGGTGCCGAAACTGTCGAAGACCGAATTGATGAAGCTGACGGCATTGCGGTCGCGGTCCACCACGGAAATATAGACCGTGTCGCGGTGCAACGGCATGTCGAAGGCCGGCAGGTCGGTCAGCGCGCGATTGAGGTCGATCATGCCGGCCAGCCGATCTGCAAGCCCGTCCGACAACAGCTCCTCGACGGGCACATGCGCCTTGTCCGGATCGGCAAGCCAGGCGTCGCGCGCGGCATAGGCAAGCCGCGTCGCCTCGATTTCCAGATGCAGTCTGTCAGGCGATTGCGGATCGCCCTTGGCCTCGAAACGGCTCAGAATGTTCAGGATCAGCAGCGCGATGATGCCCTGCCCGTTCGGCGGGCATTCGTGGATGGTGTGGCCGCGGAAATCCGTCGTCACGGGCGTTACGTAATCGCCCCGCGCCTCCGCAAAATCCTCCAGCGTGTGCAGGCCACCGAGGGAACGGAGATAGGACACCATGTCCTCAGCCACCGCCCCGGTATAGAACCCGTTGCGCCCTTCGGCCGCAATCCGCTTCAGCGTGGCCGCAAGCTCCGGCTGGTGGTGCACCTCGCCGATCTTTGGCGCACGCCCCTTCGGCAGGAAGATGCGCGCGGCGGTGGGCTCGGAGGCCAGCAACTCCTCCTCGATCAACCAGTCGCGATGAACGCGCGGGCTGATCGCGTAACCTTCCTCGGCAAAGCGGATGGCCGGCGCCAGCACGTCGGCAAAGGGCATGCGGCCGTGATCGGCATGCAGCCGCGTCCAGGCATCGATGGCGCCGGGAATGGTCACGGCCGAGGGCGATTGCCGCGGCACCTCGGCAAGACCCCGCTCGGTGAACCAGTCGAGCGTCAGCGCCGCCGGCGTGCGCCCGGACCCGTTATAGGCGACGACCTTGTCGGACCCGCCCGGCGCATACAGCACGAAGCAATCGCCACCGATGCCCGTCGAGCCCGGTTCGACGACGCATTGCATGGCCGAGGCGGCGATCGCCGCATCCATCGCATTGCCGCCGGCCTCCATGATCTGCAAGGCGGCGAGCGTCGCGGATGGGTGCGACGTCGCCGCCATTGCATGGCGGGCGACGGCAACGGAGCGGGTCGGCCTTTCGAAATTGCGCATTCTCTTCGTTCTCCTCGGTATTTTTTACCCCGCCGGTCCGGCAGGTTCTTATGAAGTGATGTCAGGGGCCGCAGTGACGGCAAAGCCCTTGCCGAAGCGCTCGCGCACCTTGCGGGAAAAGGCGGAAACGGTGGCGTGATCGGCCGAGCTTGCGGTGACGAGCACGAATTCCACATCCTCCAGCGCCGGCAGCAGCGGCGGGGTGATTTCGCGAAGGCCTGCCGGGGCCAGGCTGCGCGGCTGCACCAGCACGCCCATGCCCGCCCGCGCCGCCGCCGTCAGCCCGCTCAGGCTCTGGCATGAACAGACGATGCGCCAGGGCGTGCCCGCGTGCTCCAGCGCCTCCATCAGCAGCGCCCGCGTGAGGCTCGGCGGCGGGAAGACGATCAGCGGCAGAACGGGCTTGGCGAGGATCGCCTCGGGATCGCTCGCCAGCCACACGAGCGGTTCGCGCAGGATGGCATCGCCGCGCTGCTCGCCGATCCGGCGCTTGGCCATGACGAGATCGAGCTCGCCGCGATCCTGCATGTCGGCCAGGGTCTTGGAGAGCGCGACGGAAAGCTGGAGATCGACGGAGGGGTGATCGGCGATGAAGTCCTCCAGCAGACCCGGCAGCTGCCCGCTCACCAGATCTTCTGAAATGCCGAGCCGGAAGGGACCGCGCGGCGCATCGGCATCGAAGCGCGCCACCGTCTGCCGTTCCAGCGCCAGAAGCTGGCGGGCATTGGGCAGCAGCGCCTCCCCGTCGCTCGTCAGGCGCACCGCATGCGTATCGCGGTCGATCAGCCGCCGGCCAAGGCTTCGCTCCAGCCGCTGAAGATGCTGGCTGACCGTCGACTGGCCAAGGTTCAGCCGCTCCGCCGAAAGTGTGAAACTTTTGGTCTGGGCCACCATGACGAAACTGCGCAACTGAGCAAGATCGAGCATATCACGTTTCTCGATAAGCATTATCGATTGCATCGCAAAACAGGATAGCGCATTTTAAGGGCCTGTCGAGACCTTCCCGGATCGTGACCGATGAAACGCTTCCTGCCCGATACATTCACCTTGCTGCTCGTTGGCGCCGTGCTGCTCGCCTCGCTCGTGCCGATTTCGGGCGAGCCGGCGGAGTGGTTCGGTATCGCCACCAACATCGCGATCGCGCTATTGTTCTTCCTGCACGGCGCACGTCTTTCGACGGACACCGTCGTCGCCGGTTTCCTGCACTGGCGCCTTCAGCTCTTCATCCTGGTGACGACCTTCGCAATCTTCCCGCTGCTCGGCCTCGGGCTCGGCCTGTTCTCGCCCTGGCTGATCGACCAGCCGCTCTATCTCGGCCTGCTCTTCCTCTGCGTGCTGCCATCCACCGTGCAGTCGTCGATCGCCTTCACCTCGATTGCCGGCGGAAATGTGCCCGCCGCGATCTGCGCGGCATCGACATCGAATATTCTCGGGATTTTCCTGACGCCGGCGCTGGTGGCGCTGCTCTTCTCCACCGGCGGCAATGCCGGCATTTCCTTCGACATGATCTGGAAGATCATGCTGCAGCTCTTCCTGCCCTTCGTCGCCGGCCAGGTGCTGCAACCCTTCATCGGCAACTGGATCCGCTCGAAGAAGACGCTGCTCAATCCCTTCGACCGCGGCTCGATCCTGATGGTCGTCTATCTCGCCTTTTCGGAAGCGGTGACGGAGGGCATCTGGCACCGGCTTGCCATCGGGGATCTCGCGCTGCTCATCCTCGTCGACATCCTGCTGCTCGCCGCAGTCCTTCTCATCACCAGCCTCGGCGGCAAGCTTCTGGGTTTCAACCGGGAAGACCGCATCACCGCCGTCTTCTGCGGCTCGAAGAAGAGCCTTGCCAGCGGCGTGCCCATGGCGAGCGTCATCTTCGCCGGCCAGTCGATCGGCGCCATCGTGCTGCCACTGATGCTCTTCCATCAGATCCAGCTGATGGTCTGCGCCTGGCTGGCGCGCGTCTATGCCGACCGGCAGAAGACGCTTGAGGCGGAGCCGGTACAGGCGGGCTGACGCAAACCCGGCCTGCGCATCAGAACAAGGCGTCGTCGAACAGATCGTCGTCGCTCATGGCTGCGGGTTGGACGGGTGCCGCCTCGAGCGTCCCGCCAAAGTAGCGGGCATGAATTTCGCGTTCCGAGGCCATAGTATAGACACGCGCGATACGGCTGCCGAGATCGGCCATCGCCTCCTCAAGTCCGGCGGTATCCGGCATCTCATGATCGATCAGATCGCCGGCACTTGCCGCACAGTCGGCGAGCACATCGCCGAGTTCAGCGTTGAAATCGAGGCCGGCAATCGTCCTGCCCGCCTTGGCGGAGACATCCGCGCCGCAATCCCGTAGCGCAGCCATATCCTCTTCCATCCGGTCGCCGGCGCGGCGAATATGGTCGAGCACCTCTTCGAGATGGATATCGAGCGAGCCGCCGGCCGCATTGCCGGCTTCGCCAAGCTTGCCGGCATCGCCCTCCAGCGATTGCAGCGCAACCAGGATGCGTTCGGCCGTCTCGTCGAGCTGGGCGGAGAAGGTGCGCAGCTCCGCGGTCACCACGTTGATCGCCCGCCCCTCTTCGCCGAGCTTGCTGCAGCGCAGGTTGGTGTTGAGTGCCATGTAGTGGATATCAGTGCGGACCAGCTGGATCGTCTTCACGCCCTTCAGCAGCTCCCGCACAGTCTCCACCGTGCTCGACCCCAGCGCATTGGCCTTGCCGGCCGCCTGCTCGATATCGCGCACGACGGCGCGGGCAGCATCGATATCGGCTTCCAGCGTGCGCATGGCACGGTCGGCCGATTGGCCGTCGGTGGCAGCCATGTCGCCGTAAAGCGCCATCAGACCATCGATATCGGTCCCGAAACTACGGATCGTTCCGACGACGGTCTTGCATTCGCGCCCGAAGTCGCTGGTGATCGCGACAAGCTGATCGCGCACGAGATGGTGCACAAGGGCCGTCAGACGCCCGGCCGCGTCACCATCCAGCGTGCCGGCCGCCAGATGCTCGTCCAGAAAGGCGAAGGCTGACTGGCAATGTTCGATGCGCTGGCGCGTAATGTCGCCGATCTGCATGGCGGAGAGCGTGGTCGCGACCTTCGTCTGCACGAGACGGGCCGAACTGCCGACCTTACCGGCGAGCTGCGAAAGATGCTTGCGCTGGGATGTGAGGTCCGCTGCATTGCGCGAGAGATTGGTGGCAATGTCGGGTACACTGCGGCGGAAGCGCTCCAACGCCTCTCCTCCGCCCAAGGACGCCGCGTCGATCACGCCGCTGAGCGTGCCAATCTTCGCGCCGAGCGCATCGACTTCCTTCCTGCCGAACTGGATGCGTTCGAGGATTTCTTCCGCAAAGCCCGAGAAATCCGGAATGGCGGCGCCCGTGATCTTGGCCGTCGTCGCGAAAGTGCGCAGATAGCGCAGCGTCTCCTGCATATCCGCAATATGGGTGCCGAGCGACTTTTCCGTCACCGAAACACTGGCGAGGCGCTGCTGGCGCGTTTCCTCGATGGCCGGCAGGGCGGTCAGCTGGTCGACCGTGGCAACCAGCCGGCCGATCGTCGCCTGCGCAGTCTCGTCATCAAGCGAACGGGAGAGGTTTTCCAGCGATGCAACCAGTCGGTTGAGCACATCGAGCACGGCGAGCAGCACCACGCCACCGTCGAGGAAGCGTTGTTCGATGCGGGAACGGGCCCCTTCGAGACGGGAAACGAGTTCCGTCCCGGTCGTCTGCCGCTCCACGCGGACTGCGCTCGCTGTTCCTGACACGCCATACCCCACTTTCAAGAAATCTAGGCCTGACCCTAGGACGAACAATGTAACGCGCAGTAAATTCGCATCTCCTTATGAAGTGAATTCGGGCCTTTAAGAGCTGTTTGCACGCCACCACCCGAGGATGCAGGCATCCCTAGAATTAGGGATTTATAAATAATATCTCTAATGTCTTATGTTTTAATTTACGTAATATTATCAGCTGGTTAAGCCGAACTCGTCACCTAACGTGAATTGTTGTATAAGCAATGCAGCAACCACCAAAAGGTGAATTTAGCAACCGCGCTTTACGGATCGTTAAGGCTATCGATGAATTCTGGCGCGGGGAATACTCCCTTGCAAAACGTTTATCGGGGCCAGCATGTCCTCCACCTTGTCCGGTGACGCGCCATTAACCTTACCAAATGCGCTCACCATCAAGAATATATTAGCCGTTCAAGAGATTATCCTGAGCCATTTGGCGGATAATCCAGCAACGATACTTGATATCGACGCGGAGGCTCAGGTCGACCTGAGCTTTGTCCAGCTCGTTACGGCTGCGCGCAAACACGCGGAAGCGCACGCGAACCGGCTTCTACTTGCTCGCCCGGCGACGGGAGACCTTTACGACGTGCTGAAGCGTGGCGGATTTCTCGACGAGATGACGCCGGACGCCGCACATTTCTGGTTGCATCAGGAGAAAAATTGATGACCGCGAAAATCTTGACCGTGGATGATTCCGCCAGCATCCGGCTGACGACACGCGTCACCCTGAGCAATGCCGGCTACACCGTGACCGAAGCGGTCGATGGGCTCGACGGCCTGAGCAAGCTTCAGGCAGGTGAATACGACCTGGTGATCACCGACCTCAACATGCCCAATATGGACGGCCTGACCATGATCCGCGAGCTGCGCAAGCTGCCCGCGCATACCGGCGTTCCGGTCATCTTCCTCACCACGGAGTCAGACGGTGAGATCAAGGCGCAGGCCAAGGCGGCCGGCGCCACGGGCTGGCTGACCAAGCCGTTCGACCCGGAAAGCCTCGTCAAGATCGCCAGAAAGGTTCTCGGCAAATGAGCAATCCGGACCCGATCTCAGTTTTCCGGACAGAAGCGGCCGAACTGCTGGAACAGATCGAGTCCGGCCTTCTCGACCTGACGCGCAGCCTCGACGACCGCGACCAGATCGATGCGGTCTTCCGCGGCCTGCACACGCTGAAGGGCTCCGGCGCGATGTTCGGCTTCGAAGCGCTGGCCGCCTTCACGCACCATTGCGAAACCGCCTTCGACCGCGTGCGCAAGGGCGATGTGCCGGCGACGCATGAACTGGTCTCGGCGGTCTTGTCCGCCCAGGACCATATGCGGGCGCTGCTCGAAACGCCGAACGGCGACCACGATGCGATGAGCGCCAGCCTGCTCGACAACCTGCACCGCGCCGTAAATGGCGCAGGCTCGCCCGCCCCGGTCTCAACCGCAACCCTTATGGCCGTAGCATCGGACCAGGATGCCGGCGGCATGCGCGAATGGCGCATCCGTTTCAGCCTGCCGGCCAATGCCATGGCGAACGGTACCAATCCGCTCGGCCTGCTCGACGAGATGCGCGATCTCGGAGAATGCAAGATCGTTGCCGACACCACTGATGTTCCCGATCTCGCCACGCTCGAACCGCGCGATATCCACCTCGCCTGGAACGTCACCCTCAAGACGGAAAAGCCGCGCAGCGACATCGAGGACGTCTTCATCTTCGTCATGGACGATATGGAGCTCGACATCACGGAGATCGCCGCCGAACGCCCGGCCGCCCTTCCCGTCGCCGCCGCCCCAGCAGCCGCAATGCCGAAGGCCGTGGTGGTTTCGGAACGCGAAGCCCCTGCCGTTCAGGCGGCCAACGATTCCAAACAGGCGAAATCCGCCGAAAATGTCCGCGTGCCCGCAGAACGCCTCGACGAAATGATGGACCGCGTCGGCGAGCTGGTCATCGCCCAGTCGCGCCTCACCCAGCTTGCGGGTGCTGCGGCCGATCTCGGCCTGCGCTCCGTCTCGGAGGAAATCGAACGCCTGTCCGGCGAGTTGCGCGACACGATGATGGTGCTGCGCATGATGCCGGTCGCGAGCCTGTTCAGCCGCTTCCGCCGCCTCGTGCACGACCTCTCGCGCGAGACCGGCAAGGAAATCGAGCTCATCACCGAGGGCGAAAGCACCGAGGTCGACAAGACGGTCATCGACCGACTTGCCGATCCGCTCGTCCATCTCGTGCGCAATTCCATCGACCATGGCCTGGAAAAGCCCGAGGAACGCATCGCCGCCGGCAAGGACCCCAAGGGCAAGGTCATTCTCTCCGCGCACCAGACGGGCGGCGAGGTGATCATCACCATCAAGGACGACGGCCGCGGCATCAATCGCGACCGCGTGCGCGCCAAGGCCGAGTCTTCCGGGCTAATCCAGCCGGGTCAGGCACTGTCCGATCCGGAACTGCTGCAGCTCATCTTCCAGCCGGGTTTCTCGACCGCCCAGGCTGTCACCAATCTCTCCGGCCGCGGCGTCGGCATGGATGTGGTGAAGAAGACCGTCGAAGCCCTGCGCGGTGCCATCGACATTATCAGCAAGCCCGGCGACGGATCGGAAGTATCGCTGCGCATTCCGCTGACGCTCGCCATCATCGACGGCCTGCTCGTGCGCGTCGGCGGCGGGTGCTACGTCATCCCGCTTTCGGCAGTCGAGGAATGCCTGGAATTGTCGCTCGAAGACGACCTGCGCTCGCGCGGCCGCTCCTTCATCTCGCTGCGCGACAGTCTCGTGCCTTTCCTGCGGCTGCGCGAACTGTTCCGCACAGGCACCCAGCCCGACCAGCATCAGAAGGTCGTGGTCATCTCGACCGGCTCCGAGCGCGTCGGCCTCGTCGTTGACCAGATCATCGGCGACCACCAGACAGTCATCAAATCCATGTCCAAGCTGCACCATGACGTCGCCACCTTCTCGGGCGCGACCATTCTGGGAGACGGTAGCGTCGCTCTGATCCTCGACGTCACCCATCTCGTCGCGGCCGGGCAGCACCAGGAGGCGCAGATGCGGGCGGCAGGATGAGCGAAGCGGCACGGAAACTCGACTACGGCACCATCTGGGGCGATGAGGAGGACCTTTCCGTCCTCACCTTCAACCTCAACGGCGAGACCTTCGCAATCGAGGCGATCGTCGTGCAGGAAATCCTAGATCTTCTGCCGGAAACCCACGTTCCTGGCAGCAAGCCCTTCGTTTCGAGCGTGATCAATTTTCGCGGCAAGGTGATCCCGCTTGCCGACATCCGCCTTGCCTTCGGCATGGACGCGACGGAAACCACCATCGACAGCCGCATTATCGTCATCGAACTCGATCTCGACGACGAGCCGACCCTTGTCGGCATCCGCACCGACAAGGTCAACGAAGTCACGACCCTTGCCAAGGTCGCCAGCGAGCCGCCACCGAGCGTCGGCATGCGCTGGCGCGCTGATTACATCAACTGCCTCGTCAAGCGAGGCGGCGAATTCATCATCGTTCCGAACCTGCACGCGATCTTCTCCTCTCGGAAAGACCGCACTGGCAACGCGCAAGCGCCGAACTAGGCACTCAGGAGAGACCCATGCGCTTCACCATCAAATTCAAGCTGTTCCTGACCTTCGGCTTCATGATCGCGGTTCTGGTCGGCACCGCGGCCTACGGCATCATGAGCCTCGGCGGCCTCAACACGACGCTCGGCGACGTGCTGAACGGCCCGGCCGAGCGCCTGAAGCTCGCCCAGGCGCTGAACAACCTGCAGCTCCAGCAGATCCGCCAGCAGAAAAACATGCTGTCGTCGGCAAATGTCACTGAGACCAATCGCTACATTGGCCTCAGCGACAAAGCCCGCAAGGAATTCGACGCGACGTTCGAGGCTGTCCTCGCCAAGGCGACAGAGCAGGGCAAGGTGATGTGGAACAAGCTCGCCGGCTTCACCACCGACTTCCGCCGCAACGATGACCATATTCGCGCATTGGCGCTGGCCGGCGATACCGACAGTGCAACACGCATCTCGAACACCGACGCCCGCGCAGTGACAAACGAGATCGACAAACTGCTCGACGAAGTGGTGAAGCTCGAGGAAGGCCGTCTCGACGAAGCCGAAGTTAACGCCCAAGCCCAGTATGAGAGCACACGCACGCTGATGGTGACAGCCGCCGCCATCGCGGTCCTGATTGCCGCCATGGCAGCGGTCTGGATCGTGCTGTCGATCAACCGTGGTCTCAGCCGCGCTGCCAGCGCCGTCCAGAGCGTGGCGGATGGCGACCTCACCCGCTTTGCCGACATCACCACGAAGGACGAGATCGGCGATATGCTCGGCCATGTCAACACGATGATCGAGCGCCTGCGCGGTGTCGTGGCGGATGCGCTGTCGGCCTCCGACAATGTCTCCTCCGGCAGCCAGGAACTGTCGGCGAGCTCCGAGCAGCTCTCGCAGGGCGCGACCGAACAGGCGTCGTCGGCCGAAGAGGCCTCCGCCTCGATGGAGGAAATGGCCGCCAACATCAAGCAGAACGCCGACAACGCCGCCCAGACGGAGAAGATCGCCCGCCAGTCGGCCAAGGATGCCGAAACCTCCGGCGAAGCCGTCGGCCGGGCCGTCGGCGCCATGCGCACCATCGCGGAAAAGATCTCCATCGTGCAGGAAATCGCCCGCCAGACCGACCTGCTCGCGCTGAACGCCGCCGTCGAGGCGGCCCGCGCCGGCGAACACGGCAAGGGCTTTGCCGTCGTCGCCTCGGAAGTACGCAAGCTCGCCGAACGCAGCCAGGCGGCCGCTGCCGAAATCAGCGCGCTCTCCGGCCAGACGGTGTCCGTCGCGACCGAAGCCGGCGACATGCTGACCCGTCTGGTGCCCGACATCCGCAAGACCGCCGAATTGATCTCGGAAATCTCCGCCGCCTGCCGCGAGCAGGATATCGGCGCCTCGCAGATCAATGAAGCGATCCAGCAGCTCGACAAGGTGACCCAGCAGAACGCCGGAGCCTCCGAAGAGATGTCCGGCACGTCGGAAGAACTCGCCGCCCAGGCGGAAGAACTTCAGGCCTCCATCGCCTTCTTCCGCGTCGACAATGCCGGCCGCAAGGAAGCGGACCACGCCGGAAAGCTGCGCGCGACCGCCGCCAAAATGGCCGCGCCTGCCGCCACCAAGCGTCCGGTTGCTCAACGCACCGCAACGGCGACGTCCAAGACACCGCGCAGCAACGGCTTTGCCCTCGACATGTCGATGGGCGGCCCTGACGCCGACGATGCGGATTTCCGCCAGAGCGCTTGATCATGTGACTATTCGCGACGCATCCCGATAACGGATGCGTCGCGCGGACCAGCCGGCGCATGTAGGCATCGGTAAAAAAGGGCTGCATCGGCAGCCCGCGGAAGGGTGAGTGTATCGGTCTTCACGCATGGGAGCGCCGCAATAGCGGACGCCTCGCCCCAAAGGCATCTGCGACAAGGAGAATCCGAGATGCGCCTAACCATCAAGTTGAAGCTGGGCCTTGCCTTCGGCTTCCTGATCATCCTTCTGTGTGTTTCGGCCGGTATCGGCATCCGCAGCCTCAGCGAAATGAACACGCTGCGCAACGACCTCATCGAGGGTCCGATCCAGCAGGACGACTATGCCAACGATCTCGCGGCCGCCTTCGACGGGCTCGGCCTTGCCGAAGGCGACCTGCTGATGGCCACCACGCCGGAGCGGGTAAACAAGGCGAAGGCGACCATCACCGCCGAGCGGGCCGCCTTCGAAAAGGCGCTCAACGACGGCCAGAACGACGCGACCGGCGAATTCAAGGCCAAGTGGCAGGAAGTCCGCGACTTCTGGGATGACTATATGGCCATCAACGACCGCGTCGTCTCGCTGGTCGGCTCCGGCCAGCGCGATCTCGCGCTTGAACTCAATCAGACCGATGGGGCTGCCGCCTCCGACAAGCTCGACACGATGACCGCAGGCCTTTCGGCCCTAACCGAGACGGCCATCAGCGATTCCGACACCGTGGCCGACGCCAGCTATGTGACGGCCTTCTACACGCTGGTCACGCTGACGGTTGCCGCCTTCCTGCTTTCGGTCGGTGCCGCTCTCTGGATCGCGCTCGGCATCAATACCGGCCTGCGCAAGATCAGGACGGTCGCGGAAGCCGTCGCCGTCGGCGATCTCAATCAGACGGTCGAGATCAAGACGAACGACGAGATCAAGGACCTTGTCGACACCATCAATGTGATGACCGGCAACCTGCGCAACACCGCCACCATCGCCGACCAGATCGCCAATGGCGACCTGACCGTCACGCCGAAGCCGCTCTCCGACCAGGATACGCTCGGCCTGTCGCTGGAAAGCATGGTGGAACGCCTGCGCGGTGTCGTCGCGGACGCTCTTTCCGCCGCTAACAACGTCTCCTCGGGCAGCCAGGAACTCTCGGCCAGCTCCGAGCAGCTCTCGCAGGGCGCGACCGAACAGGCGTCGTCGGCCGAAGAGGCCTCCGCCTCGATGGAGGAAATGGCCGCCAACATCAAGCAGAACGCCGACAACGCCGCCCAGACGGAAAAGATCGCCCGCCAGTCGGCCAAGGATGCCGAAACCTCCGGCGAAGCCGTCGGCCGGGCCGTCGGCGCCATGCGCACCATCGCGGAAAAGATCTCCATCGTGCAGGAAATCGCCCGCCAGACCGACCTGCTCGCGCTCAACGCCGCCGTGGAAGCGGCTCGTGCCGGCGAACACGGCAAGGGCTTTGCCGTCGTCGCCTCGGAAGTGCGCAAGCTCGCCGAACGCAGCCAGGCGGCCGCTGCCGAAATCAGCGCGCTCTCCGGCCAGACGGTGTCCGTCGCGACCGAAGCCGGCGACATGCTGACCCGTCTGGTGCCCGACATCCGCAAGACCGCCGAACTCATCTCGGAAATCTCCGCCGCCTGCCGCGAGCAGGATATCGGCGCCTCGCAGATCAACGAAGCGATCCAGCAGCTCGACAAGGTGACCCAGCAGAACGCCGGGGCATCCGAAGAGATGTCCGGCACGTCGGAAGAACTCGCCGCCCAGGCGGAAGAACTTCAGACCTCGATTGCCTTCTTCCGCGTCGATCGTGCGGCAGGTGTTCCGGCGTCCGCCCAGCGCCGTCCGGCACCCGTCGCAGCCCGCCCTGCGGCGAAGTCCACTGCGGCACCGGCTCGCAAATCCGACAACAGCGTCAATGCCCAACAGGCCCGCGCCCGCGGCTTTGCCCTCGACATGTCGATGGGCGGTCCGGATGCCGACGACGCAGACTTCAGGGAAAGCGCTTGATCATGGCCGGCACGTCCTCCGAATCCCAGTACGTCACCTTCTCCCTCGACAACGAGGTCTTCGCGGTCCCGGTTTCCGTGGTCCGGGAAATCCTCGACCATGAGGATGCCTTCAGGATCCCGCATGGGCCGGACTACCTGCTCGGTCTCAGGGACGTGCGCGGCCAGGGCGTGCCGGTCATCGATCTGCGTCTTCGTCTCGGCATGACGAAGACCGAAAAGACGCCGCACACGCGCGCACTCGTGCTCGATGTGCCGATCGGCGAAAAGACCCTGACACTGGGCCTTGTCGCCGACCGCGTCTACGAGGTCATTCCCTTCCGCAACGAGGAAATCGAGGGCGCGCCTGATATCGGCGTGCGCTGGCCGTCCGATTACATTGCCGGCGTCGTGCGCCGCAATGGCGGCTTCGTCGTCATCGTCGATCTCGCCCGCCTGTTCTCCGGCGCGGAGGTGGCGATGATGGGTTCGGCAAACCGTCTCGCCGCTACGGCATAATTCAGGAGAGCGGCGTGGGAGCAGCATTGCGGGCGCAGGCGAGCGAAGACGGCTTGACCAGCCGGAATTTCGAGGCGCTGTCGCGCTATATCTACGACTATAGCGGTATCAAGATGCCGATCACGAAGTTGACGATGCTGGAAGGCCGCCTGCGGCGGCGTCTCAGGGCCACCGGCATTCCCAATTTCAACGCCTATTGCGACTATCTTTTCAAACATGGCGGTATCGAGAAGGAAGCGATCTTCCTGATCGACGCCGTCACGACCAACAAGACGGACTTCTTCCGCGAGCCGAAGCATTTCGAATTCATGGAGCGCACCGGCCTGCCGGAACTCGCCGCCGCCGGACACAAGCGGCTGCGGCTGTGGAGTGCCGCCTGCTCCATCGGTGCCGAGCCCTATACGATGGCGATGGTTCTGCAGGATTTCGCCGACACCACACCGGGTATCGACTACCGCATTCTCGCGACCGACCTTTCGACCGACGTGCTGCAGGCCGCCCGCCGCGGCGTCTATCCCCGCGACATGGTTCAGCCCGTGCCGGCGGACGTGCAGCGGCGCTACGTGATGGTTTCGCGCGACGCCGCACGCGGCGAAGTGCGCATCCATCCACGGCTGCGCGCGACCATCGGCTTTGCCCGCATGAACCTCATGGACAGCGCCTATAAGGTGGGCGAGCCCATGCACATGATCTTCTGCCGCAATGTGCTGATCTATTTCGACAAGCCGACGCAGGCCAAGGTGCTGTCACGGCTCTGCGATTGCCTCATCCCCGGCGGCTATCTCTATGTCGGTCACTCCGAAACGGTCACCGGCATTTCCCTGCCGGTGCGCCAGGTCGCCAACACGGTTTTCAAGAAGATCTGATGCCCCTTCCCGGCCGCAAAATCCGCGTTCTCATCATCGACGATTCCGCAAGCGTGCGTCAGGCGCTGACCCATGTGCTGGAAGAGGACCCCGAGATCGAAGTGATGGGCGCAGCCTCCGATCCCTTCATGGCGGCGAAGAAAATCCAGGAGGAAATGCCCGACGTCATCACACTCGATGTGGAAATGCCCCGCATGGACGGTATCACCTTCCTGCGCAAGATCATGTCGCAGCGGCCGATCCCCGTCGTCATGTGTTCTTCGCTGACCGAGGAAGGTTCGGAAACGTTGATGCAGGCGCTGGAAGCCGGCGCCGTCGATATCATCCTGAAGCCGAAGATCGGCGCCGCGGACCACCTCGCCGAATCCGGCACCCGCATCCGCGAGGCGGTCAAGGGGGCGGCCGTCGCCCGCCTCGGCACGAACCGCCGCAGCGCCGCCGCAGGCGGCCCGACGGCAAAGCTCACCGCCGATGCCGTCCTGCCCCCACCGACGGGCCGCGCCATGGCCAAGACGACGGAAATGGTCGCCTGCATCGGCGCCTCGACCGGCGGCACGGAGGCGCTGCGCGTTCTCCTGGAACAATTGCCGGCCAATTCGCCCGGCATCGTCATCGTCCAGCACATGCCGGAGAAATTCACCGCCGCCTTCGCCAAGCGGCTGAACAGCCTCTGCGAAGTCGAGGTCAAGGAAGCGGTGCACGGAGACCCCGTGCTGCGCGGCCATGTGCTGATCGCACCCGGCGACCGCCACATGATGCTGGAGCGGCAGGGCGCCCGCTACCATGTCGCGGTGCGCGAAGGCCCGCTCGTCTCGCGCCACCGGCCCTCCGTCGACGTGCTCTTCCGCTCCGCCGCCCGCGCGGCGGGTGCAAACGCCATGGGCGTGATCATGACCGGCATGGGTGACGACGGCGCCCGCGGCATGGCCGAAATGCACCAGGCCGGCGCCTATACGGTGGCGCAGGACGAGGCGAGCTCCATCGTTTTCGGCATGCCGAAGGAAGCCATCGCGCATGGCGGCGTCGACAGGATCCTGCCGCTCGACCAGCTCGCCCGCGAAATCCTCGCCGCCGACCGACGCCGCTAGGGTAGAAGCGCGCTATCTCTCTGTTTTCATGCAATTCCACGCGGAAAATGCTCGTGCGCCTTCGCCCGGAATTTTCCGGATTTTCACCGGCCGTTAACCATAATTGGCGACAGTGAAGAGACACCATGCAGGGTGTTTGTTCGAGCGATGACCGGCTCACGAACCGATCCGGAGAGGCCCATGCCCGTCATCACCTTCGCCAACACCAAGGGCGGCGCCGGCAAGACGACCGCGGTGCTTTTGCTTGCGACCGAGCTTGCCCGCCTAGGCTTTCGCGTCTCGGTGCTCGACGCCGACCCGCAACACTGGATCACCCGCTGGCATGAGAATTCCGAGGGCACGCTCGGCAAGCGTCTCAATGTCGTGCCCTATGTCACCATGAGCACGATCGACCGGCAGCTCGCCGAGGAAAAAGCCCGCGCCGATTTCGTGCTGATCGACCTGCCGGGCTCGCGCAGTTCGCTGCTCGCCAAGGCCGTCGGCCATGCCGACTATGTGCTGATCCCCGTGCAGGGCTCGGCCATGGACGCCCAGGGCGGCGCCAATGTCATTGAGCTCCTGCACTATCTCGAAGACAAGGCCAATATCCGCATCCGCCATTCCGTCGTGCTCACCCGCGTCAACTCCATGGTGACGACGCGCGCCATGAACGCCGTGAAAGACCTGCTCGCGGCCCGCCGCGTGCATCTCCTGGAAACCCCGATCATCGAACGCTCCGCCTTCCGCGACATCTTCGGCTGCGGCGGCACGCTCTATTCGATGGATGCCAAGCGCGTCAGCAACCTCGACAAGGCGCAGGAAAACGCCCGCGCGCTGGCGCTCGAGGTGCTCAGGCAGATTCCGGCAGCCGTCGCTCCCGCAGTAAGTCGTCTGAAGGACGTGGCGTAGCGCACGGCCTGCTTCCCTCGCGGAAGACGTACCGGGCGAACGTCAGAAGCGGAATTTGACCATGCCTTTGAAGACACGGCCCCAGCCGTTCCAGCCGGGCGTGACCTCGAACTTCTCATCGAGAAGGTTGTAGGCGCTCGCCTCGAAAATGACGTTCTTGTCGAACGGCTCCCAGGTCAGGTTCGCATCGAGCGTCCAGTAGTCGTCCAGCTTCCGCGCTGTCGGATCGCCATATCGCTCGCCGATATAGTTGGCGGCAATCGTCGCCTTGATATTCGCCTCGCTGACATAGGTGACCGCGACCTGTCCAGAATGACGCGGCAGGAAGGGAAGATCACGTCCGAATGACAGGCTGGCCGCGTCCTTGTCCTCCGAAAAGGCGAGCGCATAGGTCGCCGACAGCCCGAAGCCGTAGTCCAGCGCCAGATTGGCAGTCACCGCGACACGATCCGCCGTCGCCTTGCTGAAAGCAAGATTCGATACGACCAGGGCGTCGCTGATCGTCAGGTCGTTGAACATCTGGTGCTGATAATCGACCGTGGTGAAGAACCGGTCGGTCCATTCCGCATCCCATTTCAAGGCCAGAGTATCGGCATATCCGTCGGCCCCCACGCTGAACTCATTGGGCTGCAAGCCGACGATACCGATCGGCGCAAGCGTCGGCGTCGTCGCATCCATGCTCTGGCGGATATAGCCCGCCCGCAGCCATTGCCCCTCGGCCGGTGTCCAGGCAAGCCCGATCCTCGGGTCGAGATGTTTTGAATCATTGCCGTTGCCGCCGCCCCAGATCGTCGCGAACAGTCCGTATTCGGCCTTGAGATCCGGCGTGATTTCCTGCGTCAGATCGATATAGGCTTTGGCGAAGTAGCTGTCGTCCTGCGTCGAGGCTCTCACCGGCGGAATGCCCGTTGCGGAGAACTCAATGCTCGTGGCATTGTCGAGAAGGCCGCCTTCCACACCATATCGCCAGATCAGGTCCTCGCTTTCGACCGTATGATTGAGCGCCGCGACATAACTTTTCTGACCAAAGCCAAGCGTTGTCTCGACAAATACCGGCGGTATCAGCTGCCCGATCGACCGTTCGAAATCGAATGACGAATATAGTAGCGCCGCATTCACGACGTTGCGGTAGTCGATCGTGTGGCTCCAGCCCAGACCACCCGTCGTGAAGGTCGTATCGACCCCGTAGGTCTGTCCGGGAAAGAAATCATTCAAATAGGGAAGGCCCAACGCGAAGGTGTTGGTGCTGTGGCTCGCATAGGCGACCAGCCTGTCATCCGGCGTGACGGTGGATGTCAGATAGCCGTTGAAGCTCAGGATATCCAGATCGGTCCCGATATTGCGCACAAAAGCACCATTGTCGATATGGCGCGTATCGTCGGGCGATTTCGAATATTGCAGGCTCAGATTGCTGCTGAACGGCACCGGCTCGTTCGAATAGCTCTGGAACTCCAGCGACCCCAGCCAGCCCTCGGTTCCGGGGTTGAGCGTCGTGCCGATGCCGACGGCTCCCTCGAAGAAAGGACGGTTCAGGAGCGAGGTTCCGCGAGACCGGCTGGACACGAGGTGAGGGTTGAACAGCAGGCCCTGAAAAAACGACGAGAACGCCGTGCTGTTCGGATTGTCGGTAATGACGTCGTCGCCGGGAAGATAGGAACTCACCAGCGGGGAGGCGCCGCCGCGCAGCACCTGGTCCATATAGGCGCTGCCGGCAAAGGGATCGAAAACGGCGTCGCCGTAATATTGTCCCCAGGCATTGAGCCCCTGCAGGCGGAAGGCGGCATTCAGCGTCGAACCGGCCCGCTGATTTGCCTGCAACGATGCAAACTGGCCGCCCTGCGCCCGCGAGCGACGAAGATATTCCTGCGCAGAGTGGATCGCGCCGGCCGCATCATAGTCGTCGATGGCGATGGCGGTCCGCATCTCGGAGATGACCCGGTCGTTCTTGTCGAGGCGTTCGGCATTGTCGAGGGCCTGTTGCCCCGGCTCTCGGGCACCGCCTTCATAATGCGCGGCGGCCAGCATGAGTTGGGATTGCGAATGAGCCGGGTTGGCTGTCGAGGCCGCGAGAAGATCGTCCAGCGCCTTGTCGATCTCGCCCGTCTGCAAATAATACCGGCCGCGTGCCAGGAAAGCGATGCTGAAGGACGGATCGGCGGCAATCGCGAGATCGATCTCGCGCTTCGCGTCCTTCATCCGAGACTGGTCGAGATAGAAGATGGCCAGATTGGCGTGGCCGATCGCGCTTTCCGGATCGAGTGCGATCGAACGCTTCATCGCCGCTTCGGCCCTGCGCTCATCACCGCGGGCACTCTGGGCGAGACCGATATCGTTCCACACCATGGACGAACCCGGCATGAGCGTCGCGGCGCGGTCGAGGTCCGCGAGCGCAGCCTCTATATTCCCCTCGAAATCCCCGCGCAACCGCGCACGGGCGATAAGAGCCAGTGCATCGTCAGGATCGATCGCCAGTGCCTGATCAACCGCCTCGCGCATCTGCGCGCGATCGTTGGTGAGCTGGGCGAGAAGCGCGCGGATCGCGGGCAGCGAGGATTCCCCGGGAAAACGCGCTTCCGCCGCCTTGATGGTCGCAACCGCCGCCGGGATATCCTCCAGGAAACCGGCGGTATAGGCTTTCATGACAGCCGAATAGGGATCGCGCACCTCCGCCGGCGGCTTCAGGGCGAGCTTGGGATTGGCGAGCGTTCGTGCGTAATATTCGCCATAGGCCGCAATCGCCCGGCGCTTCGGGTCAAGAGCCGGCATCGCCTCTGCAAAAAAGCGGGCTGCGTCGTCATAACGCTTTTCCGCGCCGGCCATGAGCGCGTCGAGATAGGCCACGCGCGCCTTGCCCGCGCGCGTCATCGGCCTCTTGCGGGCCTCAGCCAGCGCCTCCAGAGTCGGTCCCCGCCCTTCGAGGCTGAAGCGCGTCTCCGCAAGCGTCAGCCAATCCTCAGCACTTCGCCGTTCGGGTGCAATGGCCTGGACCCGTACGTCTTCCGCGCGCATCTCCTTGACCGGCAGCGGGTTGGCCGGCATGAAGGTAAAACCGTCGCGCAGCGTAATATAGAAGAGCATCTGTTCGCGATCATCGGGCGTGACGATCACGAGTTTCTGCGGTGCCTGGCCGAGCGTCGCGACGGCCGCCTCCCCCTGGGCCACCTGCACACTGCCATAGTCGTTCTTCAGCTCGACCTGGCCTTCAAGCACGATCAGCGAGGTCTTGCCGCCCTGGACCGTCAGCGACCAGTCCGTGCCGCGGATCGCCGCCGTCGCCGCCGGGGTCTCGACCGCCAGCCCCTGCCCGCCCCGCTCGGCGCGCGCCCACATCGTGCCGCTTTCGAGGTTGAGCATCGTGTCGCCGGCCGGCGCCATCTGCTTGACCTGAAGGGTGGAGTTGCGTCCGAGCCGCACCTGCGTGCGATCGGCAAAGAGGATTGCGAGCTGTCCGGTCGCATTGGTGCGCAGAAGATCGCCGCCCAGAAGGTTCTGATGCCGCACGACATCCTGCCAGTTCGACAGGTCGACGAAACGCACCTCCTCGCCCAGCTTCTGATCGATGACCGAACCGGCCACCGGCCTTGCGCCGCGGTCGAGAGGATCGGCAAGCGACGCGCCGGAATGAGCCACGAGAAGGCTGCCCGCCAACAGCGGCACGGTCAGAACGGAAAGCGACGCGATACCCGCCCGGTATCGGTACAGATGCTGGTGCCTGTGCAATCCAACCCCCAACTGGATGCGGAAGACCGCGTGAGACCGGCTTGGAATTTGCCCTGGTCGCCTCGGCCGCAGGAAAATCGAGCGGGGTGGAAACAGCACGCAGGTAATAAATGTTACAAGCTGAACGCGAATACCCGGCAACGTTACCGGCTTTTCCTCCAGGAGGCAATGAGGGCGAAGGTTGCACCCTTCACAAGGTTCGCGTCATCCACGCCTCCGCGGCGCTGGCGACGGTTCGATCAGGCTCCAGCCCGTCGCCAGCGTCGGCGTTGTGTCGGTCGAAAAGCCCGTTTGCTTTCAGAAACCCAGCGCCAGCAACCCCAAAAGCGGCGCGCTGAGGATGAGCATGAGGGCCGCGACAAGACGGTAGCCCATCATCGAGCGGACTGCCTCATGCCGATGCGGGAAAAGGGCCGGCCTCGGCATGAGGATCCTTCCGAAGCGGGCGTTACGGAAATTTGTGATCAGCAGGGACCATCTGCGTTTCGATCACCAGGGTTACCTCGTCGCTAAGTGCGGGAATGCCGAAACCAAGGCCCCATTCGCTGCGCCGGATATGCCCGGTTGCCGAGAAGCCGATCTTGGGAATGCCCATGAACGGATGTTTCAACATCGAGCCGTTGAAAGTGACGTCGAGCGTTGCGGGATGCGTTTGTCCGCGGAAGGTGAGCAGCCCTTCGACGACGCCCGTCTTCTCTCCGGTCACACGGACCGATTTCGAGACGAAGCGGATCGGCTTGCCGGCAAGGAATTCCTCGTCGCCGCCGATCTTCTTGTCGAAATCCACCACCTCGGGCCAGGGATAATCGGTCCGCACGGACATCGGGTCGATGTCCACGCTGAGGCTCGACCCCTCGGGCTCGGCCGGCTTCCAGTCCAGCCGCGCATCCACTTTGATGAAGCGCGCAGTGTAGTTCGACAGGCCGGAATGATGGAACGACCAGGCGAGGCTCGAATGCGAGGGGTCGGTCTTGTACAGGCCGGCGGGGGCGGCTTCCTGCTGTTCGGCGGCAAGCGCCGGGGCAAGGCCCGCCATGAGGGTGAGGGAGAGGATTGTCGTGCGGATCATTGCAATGGTTCTTTTCTGAAGGGTGGGCATGCGCCATCGCCCTGCCGACTGGCAGTTTTCGAGGAAATGGCGGGTTGGATTGATGGCCGGCCGGCCGGCCGCGGTGGAAATTACGGGGTCATTTCTTTCAGTCTCCAGGTCACTTTCGCCAGGAACTCCGTCTCATGGAAATTCGGCGCCTGCCGCTTCCATGCGGTCGGGTCGTCGCCATCCGGAAGGATCTCCAGCGTGGCAGCGGTGCCGGTCGGGCGGCTGACACCGTTCATGCTGCCCTTGATCTTGAAAGCCCGCTCGGCGTGGCCGCTCAGCGGCGCATTCTTGAGAACATCGGTAATCCACTGCGTCACCGTGCTCTGGCTCACGATATCCGGACCACCCGGTAAACCGCCGTTCACGGTGCTCTCCAGCAGGCCGCCCCGCAGTTTCGACCGGATCGTCTGGTGCACGGGGATGGCCGGCATGTAGAAGGTCTGGATATACATTTTCCCGGTCCAGACATCCGTGAGGATCTGATTGCCGGAGCAGACGACCGGCATTTCCGACGCGACGACGGCGCCTTCGGAGGCACCGACGGCCGTCTCCTGTCCCGCAACGGGACCGGTCACGTCGTTCAGCATTTCGGCGGCCTCGTATCTGTAATCGGCGACGACGGTCGCGCCGCAGCCGCCGTCGGCTCCCCGATTCATGTCCCAGCGCTGGAAGCGGTCGGGGGCCGGCTCGGCAAAGCCGGGGCCGGTGTCGGTCGTGTCGATGCCATCGGTTTCCATGGCGTATCGACTGCCCTTTTTCTGCAGGCAGGCATCGAATTTCCGTCCGTCGGCCATACCGACGGTCGCGCTGCATTCCGTGCTGATCTGCTGCATCGTCTGTACCAAGGCAGCGTCCTGGCCGGTCGCCTTCTCCGCCATCATCTCCAGGCCGAGCGCCATGAGGCAGGTCCGGTCGCCGTTGCAGGCTTGCGAGCGCGCTGCAAGATCGGCCTGCCGATCCGGATCGACCTGGATCAACTCGCCCGGATCGAGCACGGTGTTGAAAGGGCTCGATCCGTTGCCGCCTCGCCGGGCGATCGCAGCCGCGCGGGACCGATCCTCGGCCCCCTTGCGCAGCGCGGTCGCGCCGTAGTCCGGGTCATAGGGGTTAACGCTGTCCAGCGACGGCGCCGCGACATAAGGAATGTTCAGCGTGAAGGACTGGCTGAAGGCGCCGTCCCTCCATTCCGTTCCGTTCTTCCACCTTTCGCGGCCGGATTCGATTTCAACCTCGACCTCGAAAACCGCGTTGGACGCGGTTTCACCGGCGATGGCCGTGCCGGCGGGAAGGACGACGCCTCCCCAGACGACGAGCGCCGCGGTCAGGACGGGCGCTCCAGCGCGACGCAGCCCACGGCGGGACCGCTGCATCTTCAACGGCTGATCGACGTTCATATCCAGAAACCTTCCTGAAAATCGCGATTGAACGGCGGTCGTCACGGGCTGCAGATCACGCTGCCGAGGTGAACCATGGTTCCGTTTCCGCAATGATCGTGCGGCTTCTTCGCCCCATAGTCCGGTTCCGATGCATTCGCGGTCGTGGCCTCGCCGGGAGGCGTGTCGGCGGTCTGCTCCGGCATTGCACCGCCGAATCCGGCACCGGCCAGGCTGCCCATGGCAACACCGCCGATGACCTGCTCGGCAGGGGTGCTGCAGGCGGCAACCGAGAGCAAGAGAATGCCGGCGGCAATCGCTGCAATGATCCTGTTCATGGGATTTCCCTGTTTTATGGGCTTGCGACGATGCCGGCTGTCAGGCCGCCTCGGATGTATCCTCGGGCAGGAAGGTCAGGCCGAAATCCCGCGCGACGGAGGCCACCTGTTCCGGCGTTTCGGGCTTGCAGAGCTCGATGACGGGAAAGAAGGTTTCGAATCCGCCCGGCGTCACGACGACCATGATGCGGCCTTCCGTCTCTCCGACATTCTGGAAGCGATGAGGCACGCCGCGCGGCAGCGCGATGCAGCCGCCCTCGGCAAGCTCCACATAGTCGCCGGCGCACCAGAAGCCGAAACGCCCCGAGAGCACGCGGAAGAACTCGTCCTCACGCTCGTGCACATGCAGCGGCGGTCCGCCGGCGGGCGGCACGACGGCTTCGAACATGCCGAATGCGCCACCCGTATTGGCGCCCATCATGCGGATGATATGTTTGCCAAACGCCATTGCCGGCGTTCCGTTGTCCGGCGGGGATACCGCCGCATAGCTGAAGGGTTTCATCGTCTTCTCCTGATCGACTGTTTCGTGTTTCCGGATGGTTGCCGGCAGCACCGCGATCCGTGGAAGGCTCTATAGCCGAGCAAAAAACCGGCTGTTCCTAAATGAATGTGCAAGCCCGTGCCGATATCCTAAAAGTTTGCTAAGAGGGCTGGAAACACGCGGGCGGGGGCAGCAGTGCGGCTGGACGACAAGCTTTTCGATTTCTTCAAACGGCCGCTGATGTGCATCGTCGCCGTCGCGGACGAGGCACGCCGCCCTTCCGCCGGGCGCGGCGTCGGTTTCCATGTCGGGGAGGACCGCGAGACGATCGACGTCATCTTCTCAGCCTGGCAATGGCCACGGCTGGAGCCCGCCATTCGCCAGACGGGCCGGGTCGCCGCGACCTTCGTCAGCCCGTCGGATTATGTCAGCTTCCAGCTCAAGGGATCGGCCGTCATGCGTGACGCCGACGCCCGCGACGACGAGATCGCGCAGCAGTTCATCGCCAGGGCGACGGGTGAACTGGAGGGGCTCGGCGTGCCGCGCGACATCATCGCGCCCTGGTTGACCGCCCACGAGGCGCGGGTGGCGCGGCTTACCGTCAGCGAAATCTACATTCAGACGCCCGGCCCGCTCGCCGGAATGCTGGCCGGCGCGAGGTCCTGATGCCCATGCGCCTCAGCGATCTCTCCGCCTGTTTCGAGGGCGTCATCCCCTCCATCATCGCCACCGCCTCGGCGGACGGCATGCCGAACATTTCCTATCTTTCCCATGTGGTGCGGGTCGATGAGCAGCATGTCGCCCTCTCCAACCAGTTCTTCGCCAAGACGGCGGCGAATGTCCGCGCCAATCCGCATGTCACGCTGATCCTCGTCGACGGCTTCACGGGCGATCAGTATCTGCTCGACATCGGCTTCTTGCGCTCCGTCGATGCCGGCCCGCTCTTCGAGCGGATCGCCCTGCAGCTCAAGGCGAGCAGCGCGCAGGTCGGCATGTCCGAGGTGATGCGGCTGCGAAGCGCCGATATTTTTCGCGTGCACGGGATCGAGAAAGTACCCTCCCCCGTCGAGACGACCCAGGCTCCTGCGGTCCGCGCCGCCGTCAGCCTCCCGGCGCTTTCCGAGGCTGTCCGCACCATCGAGCGGCAGGCGGAGGCGGACGAGATCATCGACAGCCTGCTTTCCGGTGTGCGGCAGGTTCTCGGTTATCAGAACGCGCTCGTGCTCATCCGCGACGGCCATCGCGGCTCGCTGGCCACCACCGGCAGCATCGGCTACGAGCGATCGGGGCTGGGATCGGAGGTTGCAGGCGGCGAGGGCATGATCGGTGCGGCGGCGGCAAGCGGCCAGACGATCAAGGTCAGCGACATGAGCCGGGTGCGCCGGTTCGGCGAAGCGATCAGCCACGAGGCCGAGGCGCAGGAAAACACCACGCGCATCGTCGCCTTTCCAGAGCTGCCCGGCGCGATGAGCCAGATCGCCGTGCCCATGGCCGCCCGCGGCGTGGTGGTCGGCGTGCTTTTCATCGAAAGCCCGCAACGGCTCGCCTTCCGCGAGGAAGACGAGGCCGCGCTGGCCATCCTGGCCGGTCAGGCCGCCGTCGCCCTGACGGTCAGCGAGGGCGAGGCCGCGTCGATAGAGCCGGCCCGAAGCGCGCCCCGGCTCCAATCAGGCACCACCGGCCGGGAAATCCGCGTGACCCATCACCGCGCGGACGACAGCATCTTCATCGACAACACCTATATCGTGAAGGGCGTCGCCGGTGCGCTGCTGCGCCTGATGGTCGAATGGCATCACGGCGACGGGCGCATCGAATTCACCAATCGCGAAATGCGGCTGGCGATCGGCGGCCGGATGCCGGAGATCAAGGACAATCTCGAGACCCGCCTCCTCCTGCTGCGCCGCCGGCTTGAGGAAAAGCAGGCGCCCATACGCCTTGTCCGTGCCGGGCGGGGCCGCGTCCGGCTGGAAGCCGATGGCCCGCTCGTGCTCAGGGAGCCCGGAGAATAGCGGGAAGGCGTCTGGATATAAGCGACCGATTGCCGCTTGAGATGCGTCGCCGCAAGGACGCGGCGTTGTCTGCAAAGCGCCCATCCCGCCTGTCAGCCATAGGCCTTCGACCCAGTTGCGGCAGAACTGCCTGCCTTCCTCGGGCTTGAAGGAAGCCGGGGTTCAAGCAGCCGCTTCGCGGGTCGATCCTGTCGCGCAGATCGTCATTCCCAAGACAAGCCTGCACCGTCTGGTGAAAGGTATCTCCCGACGTGCCGCATCCCGATCGGCCGTCATGGCTTGCCGAGAATGAAGAACACCTTGCGCACCGGCGTCAGGTTCTCCCAGGTTCCCTCGAAGCCCGCGGAGACCACAAAGGTTTCGCCGGCCGCGAACACGCGGGAGTGGCCTGCCTTGTCGGTCAGCCGCACGGTTCCCTCAAGGATGTGGCAAAGCTCGTCGTAGTCGCACTGGCAGCGCTCCAGATGGGGCTCCGCCTCCCAGATGCCGGCGAGGGCTGCGCGATCCGGCGCTTCGAAATGGCGCCAGCTTTGCGCGCGATAGGGCGTGTCCACGACGGCAGGATCGGAAGTTTCCGTTATGCGCGGCGCGATTTTTGCCGCATCGAAGGCGATCACATGGGCTGGGTCGGTCACATCAGGTCCTCTCTGGTTGCATCAGGATGCGAAGCCGACGCCGAGTCGGTCGAATGTGCGCAGCATCCGGGAGCGCCGGCCGGTCTCGTCTTCGCGGGCAAGATCGCGCTGGGTCCACCGCACCGCCATATCGCAGAACGGTTCCGGCGGGAACGGCACCGGGCGGCGGCGCAGCATCCGCAACGCGGTGCGCTCCGTCTGCTTGTCCTCGATGAGGTCGAGCATCGTCAGCGCGGCGAAGCGCGAAGCCGACACGCCTTGCCCGGTGAAGCCGAGCGCATAGGCAACCTGGCCGGCAAAGGCGGTGCCGGCAAAGAACGTCATGCGCGCCGAGACGTCGATGATGCCACCCCAGCGATAATCGAAGCGCACATCTGATAGAGCCGGGAAAGCAGCCGAGAAATTGGCCTGAAGCGTCGCAAATGTCTGTTCGCGGTCCAGAAGCGCCGGATCGCGGCGCCCGCCGCGATGATAGATCGCATCGAAGCCGCCCCACAGGATGCGGTTGTCCGCGGTCTTGCGGGAATAGTGAAACTGGTTTCCGCTGTCTGCGATCCCGTAGTGACCAACCCAGCCGATGGCGCGCAGCTGCGCGTCAGACAGAGGCTCGGTTACAAGCGCATAGTCGAAGACGGGAAGGATGGTGGGACGCAGGCGACGCAGCAGCGGCAGGTCGGCATTGGTGGCCAGTGCCACTTTCGGCGCCGTCAGGACGGCCTCGGGTGTGCCGAGACGGATCTGCCCGTCCCGGCGCGCAATCGACGTCACCCGCGTGTTTTCGTGGATCGCGATCCCCGCCGCAAGGCAGGCCGCACGAAGACCGGCGACGAGTTTGCCGGGATGGACAAGGGCGTAATTCGGCTCGAACAGGCCGGCGACATAGTGCGGGCTGTCCAGCCGCTCCGCCAACGCCTGCCCCGTCAGGAGCTGCGTCTCGACACCGAAGGAACCGTAGAGGTCTTTCATGGCCCGCAGGCCATCGACCTGCCATGGTTTGGCGGCGACGTTCAGCTTGCCGGACCGCTGGAACTCGGCGTCGATACCATAAGTGCCGAGATCGGCCTCGAGATCGTCGAGGTTCTGCCGGCCGAGGCGAACGAGGCTCTCCGCCTCCTTCGGCCAGCGGCCCACGGCATTGGCGACGCCATGCGAAATGCTGGGCGCGCAGAAACCGCCATTGCGACCGCTGGCGGCCTCGCCGCAACGGCCCGCCTCGATCAGCACGATCCGCGCATCGGGCCAGCGTTCCCTCGTCTTCAAGGCACTCCAGAGCCCGACGAACCCGCCGCCGACAATGGCGAAGTCGGCCGTGGTGTCCCGCGCCAGCGCCGGACACGCCGCCAGGACCGGCAACCCCTGCCGCCAGACCGGAAAACGGGACGCTTCATCGAAGCGGGAGGATTGAGACATCGCATATATCCTTGAATACGGCCGCATCATTCCGGCTTGCCGCGCCGGTCGCTTCCGCAGCCGTGGCTCACAAACCCCACCTTCGTGCCCTCGGTCAAGCCTCCCAGGTCACGGCACCGTCGCATATGTCATGCGAACGGTAGCCTGCCCGAGTACCGTTGGTTCCAGCGCCTCGATATCCCAGTCCATTGAAATCCTCCTTCCATGCAATGATAGTGGCGCGCGTCTGGACAGGCGACGAGAACAAGGTCTCGTTTAGGCATTGGTCTTGGAAGCTACCGTTAAGACTTTCGACGAAACCGTTCTGCGTCGGCTTGCCGGGCGGTGTAATGACATTCGACAAGCGTTCCTATCACGCCACCATAGGTCGTCTTGTATTTGTAGACGGCTGCATACGAGATGCCGTATTTGCGGCAGACATCGGCCATCTTCGCCCGCCTCCTGCTCTTTCAAAATCCCGATGATCTGTTCTTCCGTGAGCGGAAACGCTTCAGGTCGGCCGTCTAATCGGACGGACTCTACGAAAATATGAAGGAAGTTTAGGCGCTCAGGTCAAGTTCTTAGTGGCAATCAACACCCCGAACGTCAAAAACCTCCGTCGCGTATGCTCCGGGGCTTCGTTTGGTTTGCTGGTCTTGCTCTCTTCCGCCCAAGCGTTAAAACATCGAAAGCCCCGGGACATTACTGTCACCGGGGCTTTTTGTTATTTGGTTGCGGGGGCATGAGGACACAGAGACTTGTAACATCCACGCTTTGAAAGGGATCGAACCAACGTCCCATCTTACCGTGCAGGTGACGCGTTTCGATTCCAAAGTCTTAGTTTATCATTCCCGCTAATGATGGCCCTCTTTCAGCTCGCTTGGATTCGGGCCAAGACAACATCGAGTGCAT